>NZ_BBMP01000007.1:0-300000 GCF_000755245.1 Halococcus sediminicola
ATCCAACTCCTCGACTTCATTGCCTCAAACCAGTACCGAACAATCCCGACGCCGTGTGTCGTTTTCAATAGAGCAGTTTGATGTCCTTCTGTATGAGATGGCTATTCATCTGCGTTCAGAGCCACATGTTCAAGCAGGCACCGCTATGAGTAGGTGTGATGCCATCGCTGGACGTCGTCACGGTCGGTAGTGCCCTCGTCGACTATGTCTACACGCTTTCAAACTTGCCGGAACCTGACGGCGGAGCGTTCGTCCGCGAATCCACCACAACTGTCGGTGGCGTTGCAGCGAACGTCAGCTCCGGACTCGCCGCACTCGACCGTGACGTCGGGACCGTCGCACGTCTCGGGAAGGATGCCGGCAAGGACATCAAAACCACGTTGCGAACGCGTGGTCTGGACGTCACCCGGGTTCGCTCCGGTCCGGAGGAGTCCTCGTATACGTTGATCTTGCGAGGTCCTGGTGGAGAGAGGATGGTCGTCGCTGGCGGACAGAGCGTGCCACAACTCCGACTCGATGCTACTGATAGGAACTATCTTGCTAACGCGAACGTTGTTTTCAGCAGTGCTTATGCCTCCGACGCGGTCGTCGCCGAGCTCGTGGCGGCGCGTGAACGTGGCGAGATTTCGAAATTCGTGTTCGATCTTGCCGGCCCTCTCTCGGAACTCGATGGACGCGGCACCACACCGGAAACGATCGATCGAGTCCTCTCGGTGGCTGACCTATTCGTGGTCGGTGAAGTGGCTGCTCGTTCGTATTTCGGTGGAGGTGTCGAGGATGCCATCGCCGCTCTCAGACGACATCCCATCCCGTGTGCAGCCGTCACTCGCGGAAACGAGGGAGCAGTTCTCCTCGCAGGTGATACAGCAATCGACGTTCCAGCAATTTCGGTCCCAGTTGAGGACACGACGGGCGCGGGCGATGCATTCACCGCGGGGCTCACTCACGCATGGATACTTGGCACGGCTTCACCAGCGGACGCAGGACGGTTCGCTGCTGGCGTCGCTGCGCTCAACTGTACTGCCGAGGGTGCTTGTGGCCGTCTTCCGTCCGAACCTAACGTTCGAGCGCTTCTTGACGAACGCTAGGGGACGGACGCGACGAGGCGCTCGACCGCTGCTTCGTCGACGGGAGCGGTCGTTTCGGCGTCGCGTTTCAGCGTCGTGCCAACGATCGCGCCATCGGCGACGGAAAGTAGGTCGGGTGCCGTTTCTGGAGTGATCCCGCTTCCGATCAGAACAGGGACGTCGAACCCGTGGTCGTCACGGCACTCGACCACTCGGTCGAGAACGGTCGTATCGACGGCTGCACCGGTTCCCGTCCCGCTGACGACGACGCCATCGGCACCGCCACGTTCGATGAGGTCGCCGAAGGTTTCTTCGAGAGTGCGTTCAGCCAGCGTAGCGGAGTGTTTCACGTCGATGTCGGCGATAACGGCAACGTCGGCGTCGAGTTGCTCGCGCAACCGCAGCGTCTCGTGAGCCATTCCCTCGATAATCCCCTGATCGGTGAGACGAGCACCTGTGTGTACGTTCACGCGGACGAACGCGCCACCTGTCGCAGCGGCGATACCGAGCGCGCTTTGCACGTCGTTTCTGAGAATGTTCACGCCGAACGGAATTGACACCTGATCGCGGAGCGTTTCGGTGAGTGCGGCGATATCAGCGACGACGTGTCGCGGCACACGGTCTGGATAGAATGGTGTGTCTCCGAAGTTTTCGAGCATGATGCCGTCGACGCCGCCTTCTTCGAGTGCGGTAGCATCTTGAGAGAGGCGATCACGGATCGCGTTTCGATCCCCACCGTAATCGGGTGCGCCTGGAAGTGGGGGCAAGTGAACCATTCCAATAATCGGTGTTTCGGTACTGAAGACGTCCATGTGCACACCATGCCCGGCTAGTGGTTTAATCCTACAGATACTGTTGTGCTGCCCAGAGCAATGATCTGGTGCATTTCAATCGATATTTGATTGTCGTTTATGCATAGTACAGATCGAAGGCAGTCGGGTGAAGGTGTATTCGTAATTGGAGAGCAAAGGACAAGTAAAGTCGCCAGATGATTATAAATTGACAAACATAATAAACGCCATATCGGTGAAGAAGAAACGGTTCGTGATTTGAGATCAGCCAGAATGTGAAACTGAGGGAATATCAGAATCTATAATCACGAAAACGTCTCAAAATCGACTATCTTATCACGACTCGTTATTATAGAGGCGGTATAGGAACGATTCGTTATGACCAATGAGATTCTGATAACCGGCGGTGATGGATCCGTGGGAGAGGTACTCGCGGATCAGCTCACAAGTGACTCGGTCACAGTCGTGTTCCTCGATGAGCATGAGCGTGCGGTTGAACGTGCAGCAGAGGCGGGTGCTGACGCCCGAATGAGCGATCCGAGCGAGGCGGCCATACTCGACCGTGAGGATATCGAAGAGATGGGTACTGCTATCGTTGCCTCGCAGAAGGACAGCCACAACTTGCTGGTCGCACAACTTCTCCGGCTCCGACGGATCGAGCGCGTTATCGCACTCGTGAATGATCCCCGGAATGTCGAGGCGTTCGCTGCAGCCGGCATTGAACCGGTATCCGCCTCAGCCGCCCTAGCTGGTGCACTCAACCGACAGCGCCGTGTCGTCAAATATACCGAGCGCTCATCAGGGCAAGAGGCAACAAATGCGGCAAAGCGACGCCAGGAGCGCGAGGAATTGACCGACGGTCCGGAACGCGAACGGGTCCGTTTGGACGGAGCGGGGGGTGACACGTAGTGCCCAAGGAACTCGAACGCGACCTCGGGCTGGTTTCGGTTTTGGCCATTAGCATCGGCGCGATGATTGGGAGTGGTATCTTCATCCTGCCCGCGGTCGCCGTCGGGTACGCGGGACCAGCGGTCGTGCTCGCCTACATCCTTGCCGGATTAGTCGTTCTCCCGGCGGCACTCTCGAAATCCGAAATGGCGACGGCAATGCCCGAGTCGGGCGGCACCTACGTCTTTATCGAGCGCGGCATGGGACCGCTCTTAGGAACGGTCGCTGGTATCGGCACATGGTTTTCACTGTCATTTAAAGGGGGATTGGCGCTGGTGGGTGGAGTGCCGTACCTCCTCTATCTGTTTGACGTCTCTTCGGCGATTACAACGCCGCTAGCCCTCTCCCTCGCCGTAATTCTCGTTCTCGTCAATCTGCTTGGGGCCAAGCAGACAGGGCGCGTACAAGTCGTCATCGTTGCTATCATGCTCGCTGCGCTTGGTTGGTTTGCAGTTGGTGGGGTTCCATCGGTGCAGGCGGCAAACTACGCGGGCTTTTTCGAGGGTGGTGTCGGCGGGATTCTCGCGGCCACTGGACTCGTGTTCGTTTCGTATGCGGGCGTGACGAAGGTGGCCAGCGTCGCTGAGGAGATCGAAAACCCCAGTCGGAACATTCCCCTCGGCATTCTCGGCTCACTCGGGTTCACCACGGCGCTGTATGCGCTCATCGTGGTCGTCATGCTCGGCGTCACCGACACGTCGGCGATTGCCGCCTCCGAGGCACCGATGGCGGTCGCCGCAGAGGCTGCTCTTGGTTCGGCAGGCGTTCTCGTGGTAGTGATGGCGGCACTGCTCGCGCTGGTGAGTACTGCCAACGCGGGCATCCTTTCATCCTCGCGGTATCCGTTTGCGATGAGCCGGGATGGTCTCGTTCCCGAATCGCTCGGGGAGATCAGTGAGCGTTTCAACACGCCGAGCACGTCGATCACGCTCACTGGCGTTGTGTTGCTCGTTCTCATCGCGTTCGTCCCGCTCGAAAGCATCGCTAAACTGGCGAGTGCGTTCCAGATTCTCGTGTTCATCCTCATCAACGTCGCCGTGGTCGCGTTCCGTCGCGGAGCGATGGAATACGAGCCGACATTCGAGTCGCCGCTGTACCCGTGGATGCAGGGGTTCGGTGTCATCGGTGGGCTCGTCTTGCTCACTCAGATGGGGACTATTCCGCTTGTCGGGGCTGTCCTCATTACAGCCGGCAGCGTCGCGTGGTATTTCTGGTACGCCCGCGGTCGTGTTGAGCGCGAGGGAGCAGCTATGGATGCGGTTCGCCGCAAGGTCGGTAGACAGGCTATCGAGCGCACCCGCGACGCTGTCGCCCCAACCGAGGGATATGAGGCGCTCGTGGCGGTTCCAGAAGATATGGACCCTTCACACGAAGGAATGCTCGTGGACGTCGCGGCGGACCTCGCAGCACCCCAGTATGGTGCGGTATCGGTCATACGGTTCGACGAGGTAGCTGACCAAGTGCCGCTTGAAGCTGCCGCTGAGCAATCTTCCACTGATATCGAATTCGAAGAGCGAGCCGACACTCTTGCGATCGACCTCGATATTCCGGTGCATGTCGGCGAGGTCGTGAGTCACGACACTCGCCACGCGCTGGCGAATTACGTCGAAGAGTGCGATGTGGACATGCTCGTGATGGAACAGCAGCCGTCGCGGCTCCGCGAGCGAGTGTTCGATTCGGATATCGAGTGGGTCCTCACTCACACCGACTGTGACGCTGTCATCGTCAATAACAGCGAGACGAAACGCGAGAAAATTGAGACTGTGGCCGTGCTGACCGATCAGGGGCCCTATGATCCCGCGAAGATCGCCGTCGCCGACGCAGTGGCGGCGGCCCACGACGCGGCGATTACATTAGAGTATACACGCGATAAGTCCGTCTCCGAGGAACAGCGCCGGACCCTTGCTGATTACCATGAGGAGGTCGCGGCGCTCTGTTCGGTTCCGATCAGAACGGCGCTCGTCCGCTCGGATGGTGGTGTGAGCGGTGTTGAGAATGACGATACCGATATTCTGGTCGTCGGTACTGATGGACAGTCACTCGCCGAGAGTGCCGACTGTCCCGTGCTCGTCGTGCGACCACGTGAGGAGACCTCACCTAGACGACTCGAACGGGCACTCGAACGCTGGCTGCTGTAGAGCGAACGGTAAATGCCTTTCCGAACGCAATTCTCGTATTAGAGTATGCCATCAAACGAACTTGACGAACTGGACCGGTATGTCATCTATCGATTGCAGAAAGATATTCGGGGGACGTCAGCGGCTACCATCGCCAATGACTACGGTGTTTCGCCGAGTACAGTCCGCAAACGCATCAGCCGTCTCGAAGACGAAGGTATCATTCGTGGATCCCATCTCGATATCGATTACGAGCAAGCGGGATACCAGCTGTTCACCATCATTTTCTGCACTGCTCCGATTCCCGAACGCGAACAGCTCGCCCAAGAGGCATTAACGGTCCCTGGTGTGGTATCTGTTCGGGAGCTAATGACCGGCGAAGAAAATATCCATGTTGTTGCGGTCGGACGTGATGGAGACGATCTTAGCCGTATTGGTCGTGATCTTGCGGCACTCGGTCTTGAGATAGTGGAAGAAGAACTCGTTCACAACGAGTATTCTTGTCCACTCCATTGGTTCGACAAGCAGAGCGATTGAGCCATAGGGATTAGCAGAAAGTGTTGATACTTTCGCGAAGCGTACGAGCAGTATGATGGAGCGGATGTGAATGCAGTAAGTCCTCTCGCCGATAGTAGAGACAGCCGACGAAGACCTCTGTCCCCGAGCCGGGGATGAGGATCTGAAGAGAGAATGGTATTCAGTGACGACTTCAGATTTATTGACCGCCTCCTTAACGAAGGGTAAAACAGCCTGAATCGATCACACTACGAGTGAGTATTCATTGTTCAACTCTGTGTCCGATCAGTATTCAAACGGAGAGGAACACTCTAATCCGAGTACACGCATGAATGCCGATGGATGGGTAAACGTATTCACAGTATCGATAGTTTGCGCGCTATTGCCGTATTCTTCGTTGTCATTGCCCATGTCCAGCCTTTTGCTGGATTCTGATCACACGGGAACTACATCTATTTCGTCTTAGATCCGATCGGACAGTTCGATGTGCCTTTCTTTTTCGTGACCTCAGGATATTTCCTCAAATCCAAACTGGATTCCGGTAGTGCTGGATCGACGATTCGAAGCTCCTTTCAGAAATTGAGTTCGCTGTATCTGTTCGGGATTGGTCTCTACATCTTATCAGTAGCGCTCACGACCGGTATTGCACTCCTCTCAGGGCGAAAGCCGGCGGCGAGCCTTAGCGGCTTGTTCAGGAACCTCTCTCCAGTTGGAGTGGTGTACTATGGTGATGCAATTGCATCTCCGTTTTGGTTTCTCACAGCGTTGTTCTTTGCTATCTGTTTGGTCTCGTTGTTCGTTGCCCTTGGGAAGACTCGCTATCTGCTTCCGGTGGCTGCAACGGCACACGTCGTCGGTTTGCTCGGTCAGAACTATCCAATGATCGTTGAACTCTCGATTCCGACTCGTGATGCGCTCTTTTTCGGGTTTTTCTACGTTGCTCTCGGTTTCTGGATCAGATCAACCCAGTGGACACCAAGTACGAATCGTCGTCGAATGTACCTTGGAGTCGTTATTGTCGCAACGATTGGACAGGTTTCTGAACAGTATGCCGTCAACTACCTCTTTCGGGGTCTCACGATTAGTCAGGAAACATATACTACCGAATACACGATCGCAACGGTCATTCTCGTTTTTGCCTTGTTTGCGTACGCTCTGTCAAATCCTGATTGGGGAAGAGGGACGATTGCTCCGCGATTGGGAACGCTCGCTGTCGGGGTCTATCTAGTCCATTTCCCAGTGTTTCAGATTCTGAAGGCATTGAACGGACTTTTGGTGACCATGAGCGGATTCAATCTGATGTCGACCGGTGTGTGGCAGGTTCTTGTAACACCAGTTGTCTATGTTCTTTCGTTGGTCGTGTATGTTTTTGTGGGGAAAATAGGGCGAGATCGGCGGTAGCCACGTTCCGCGACTTGATCGCATCCGCGCTCGGCGTCAGGATACTCCATAAGGTGCGCCCGCGCAATCTAGTGCTGTGGTTACTGTGTCCACATAGTTTTCAGACTCTTTCTGGAAGCATATTGAATATACTCACGAAGCCGTCTCAGCTGGGGAAACATCGAATCGCTTCTCGAATTGCTGGACTGCTTCATCGGTTCCTACAATCACGAGCCGTTCATCACCCGTAAACTCCTGGTGAGGATCAATAGTGCTGGAAAACCCGGAAGCGTCGGTGACAGCGATTACCCGACAGCCAGTCGTCTCATAGATCTCCGATTCGGCAAGTGTCGATCCAACAAATGGATCCGCAGAAACACGGATAAGACGGATCTGACTCGCCGGTGCGAGCACGTCCTCGCCGCGAAGTTCTTTCGCGATCATCCTCACACTTACCCGAGGAATCGAGAGGACGTAGTCGGCTCCGGCACTCAATGCTTTGCCCGTTGCATCCGTATCGCTCACCCGAACCAGTATCTCGATATCCGAATTCAAGGATCGTGCGACGACTGTGGTCAGCAACGATGCCGAGTCATCGGGGAGTCCAACGATAATCGCACCTGCGCTTTCGATACCAGCTTTGTGCAGTATCTCTTTTGACCCCGCATCGCCGATGACATCGACCGACTCACGGTCTTCGATGTCAATCGTCACGCTGTCGATTCCCGAGTCGGTGATGATCGACTGTGCAGCTTCACCGCCTTCACCCAAACCGGCGACAACAACCCGCTCGTGTTGACGGAGCGACCGTGCGGGTCTGGTAAAATCGCTCACTTCCTCTAGGGCACTGTGCCCGCCTGCTACCAACAGAACCGTATTCGGACGGATGATCGCATCGGGAGACGGTGGTAACTGTAATTCTCCGTCGATCCACGCGCCGACAATGTTCGCCCCCGTCCGTTCTCTGATGTTCGAGTTCCGGATCCGTCTTCCATCCAACTGACTCCCCGGATGAACTGTTATCTCAGTCACCTCGATGTCGCCTCCTAGGTCGATTGTGTCCGTCAGTTGGGAACTGAACGAAGAGACTGCCTTTTCGGCGAGTCTGTGACCCAACACTTTGCGTGGCGAAAGAACAGTATCTGCACCTGCCTCTAATAGCACGTCACGCACATCGTTGTCGTCAGTGAGGACGATTGTCTCAATGTCCGTGCTGAGGGACCGTACCGTAAGGATCGTATTGACGTTTGCATCGCCTGCATCAGCGACGACCGTCCGTGCAGTACTGATACTGGCCCGTTCGAATGCTTCCGCATCTTGTGGAGAGCCATGGATGGCCGAATACCCCTCGTCGGAGAGGTTTCTAGCATTTTCTTCGGAAGACGAGATCAGTACGTACTCAACGTCTAGCTCTCGGAGCTCATCGAGAAGCACGGCGGAGTCGCGACGATATTCACAGATAATAACGTGATCTTCTTTGGGCGTGAGTCGATCATCAAGGTTGACATCAGATTCGCTGAATAGTGGTATGATGATGAGACGAAGGGTGAAGAAACCGATTGCAATACCCGAGATTTGGGCCAATATTACGAATAGGTACATCAAAGGATGGCTCCACAGGTCTGAGTCCTGACCGTAGCCGGTTGTCGTCATCGTCTGAACAATGTATTCAAACGATGCGAAAATCGACTGATTTACGCCTTCTAGCCGTGCCAGCGCAAGATTATACACGACTGTATACACGAGGACTAAGACCCCAAGTCCGGCGAGATAGTAGGCAACGCGCCGATTTCTCCGAGAGAATTCGATTTTTGATACCGTCCAGGGGAAGGAGACCATTATGGGCTGGTATCGATTTGCAGGTATCCCGAAAAAAGGTTTGTACTCGTCGTTCTCGGCAGTACTGAATATCTAGAGAGTCACTGGCGATTGTTTAGAAGAGTGTCAATACGATTTGTTTGCCAATATTGTTTGTTTCTGTATATATTTTGCTGATCAGCTTCTTCGAAAACGTTGGTCATCTGGTCAGCGAACTCGCCGGCTTCGATATGCGAGTAGTGCTCGCGAACGACTTCCTCGGCCTCGACCCGGCTTGAGCGCGCGAGACACTCGACTAATCAGAACGAACAGAGCGTGAAGCTGCCTTCTTCACCCGGCAGACCATCGTCGCCTTCATAACGCATTACCAAACCGACGGCGGGCATCAAGTGCTCCATCACGGCGTCGATAGTGGACTGAAGCCGGTCAGCGGGAGCAGGCCTCTTGCTGTCTGTGTTGCTCCAATCCACGGACTCATGACATCCCAAATCAAACTCTTATCGAAGAGACAATGGATATGACCACCAGTAGTGAGAGCATTCGTGGGAATTGATGCGAAGGAGAAGATATCTGCGAACACTCGGCGGATTTCCGTTGGTTGCTGCCGGGGCTGCGGGATGTCTCTCCGGTGGCATGAACGGACCTGCAGAACGAGCGCTCACAGCCCAGGAAATTGGTGAAATGTGGACATATTCTGAAGGAGGATCGCCGACGATTGCCGAAAGTGGTACCATTGTTGCGAATTATCACGCCAGCGATCCGTATCCACAGTCGGTCCAGCTCCGCCTGTGGCCCTGTGAGGGTGAAACACTCGAAGCGCTCGGTGGGACTTGTTCGTTAGGGAATCTTCCAACACAAAAGCGGGCCAACGAGAGTGTCGAGACGATGAATCACTCTCTTGGTGAAACTGCTTTCCTGTGGTGGACGGACGTCGCTACCGATATCGAGGTCGTCACCGCAAACCACGTCTTCCGTCTCACGCACACGCCAACCGGCGAGGCGAACACTAATTCCCTCCAGGAGATACCGTCCCGCGACGCTCGAATCGAGACAGTCACCAATATCGCCCGACGACAATCGGAAAAACTCGCCCGTGTCACCTCAGCTATCACGCCAAAACGCACGTAACAGGTCTTGCTGCGGTCAGCAGCAAGACTGAGACCGGGACCGCCCGCTCGGCGAGTGGCAACACCATCGCGTTGGTGGCGTTCCGCCGCCGACTGCGAGAGGTTCGATGCTCCCGGTGCCGAACCGTCCTCCTCAGCAGTTGCTCGGTACTGATTTCTCCACCCAATTCATGTCTCAGAGGTAGTCAACTGGCGAGCCTTGTGAGGTACTGAGTATGTCTTCGGTCAGCCTACCCAAGAGCGTGGTCTAAACTTAGAGCACGGTCAGGGTCGCTGAGGGCTACTTGGTCAGCGATGCCCTGGCGTTCTGTGATTTCTTCGACTGTGTCGCGGAGTTTCCTATCGGCAGTTATCAGTGTGACAGTATCGTTCTGGGAGAGTTCACAGACGAGCGCGGGGATATACTGATCAGCTTTGACCTCATGCTCCGGTAACGAATCGTCAGCAATACGCCGTCGTGCTTCGTCAATCACGTCACTATACGCTTCGAATTTTGGTTGACGAAGCACGAGATACCCCTCGTCGATGAGCTCTTGGATTGTCTGAGCTGCGTTTCGATGATTTTGGGGAGCGTTGTCGGCATCAAGAACGTCGTCGACGAGTTCTTGTTTGACCGACCGAGGGAGGACGAGTTTCGTTCCCGCTTCGACGGCGGTGTAAACGCGTTCGGGAAACGCTCGTCCGTGCATGATGATGGCGTTCGCATCGAGGACGACAACACTCATCGGTCGAAGAGATCGAGCTCGGCAGCAAGGCGAAGGAAATCAGCATGTACCATATCGAGGGTAGCGCTGGCTTCGCGGTAGGTAAGATCGCCAGTCTCGACGCGCTCCCAAATCTCGACAATCTCTTCGATGACTCCATCGTCGTATTCAGCAAGCATGTAGTCGATCGTTTCGGATTCGGCTGTGACAGCCATGGAGATCGCTTCCAACGAAAGATGAATATCGAAATCAACAGGTGAGTAGACCGCGGGCTTGCCCTGCTCTCGGTGGAGCAATCCTGCTGTGGCGAGATCGCGGCAGTATTCGTGTGCAGTCGTGTGAGGAAAGCCGAATTCGTCTTTGAGATCGGTCACGGAGAACGGCCCGTGTTCGGCAGCATAGCCGAGAATTTCGAGTTTGCGGTCGTTGGCCAACTGTTCGACGACGGTGTGAAGCCGTTTCCGGGAGAGGGGAGTGTCACCAGTAGCGCTCATACGGTTTTCACGTATATACTTATTCTCTGAATGAGGTAAGGCTTTCGTCAGTAGGCAAGCGTTTCGAGGGAGTTGAGCATGGTCGTTTCTCGACCTCGGCGAGAGGAGGACACTGGCACTATGCACCTGGCTCTGTCAGTAATCGCCGATATCGTTAGCTTTGGGTGGTAGTCGTCGAGTACGCTGTCGGGGTGTACTGCATTTTGGTTTCGGCTAAGAGAGGATATGTTTTGGCCGGATAATATCTCTGCTCGACAGACTGTGTTCGTGTTCATTAATGAACTCGTGGTTAGAGAGCTAAGCACGAATAAATGGGTAGTCGCATACCAATCATACACGATTTCACACATTCGATGAAGAAGTCACCACGCTTTTTTAAGTGCTGGGAAGGCGTGTAGGAGAACGGGATTCTAACCGAACTGGCCGCAGTTACTCTCATTGTCCCACATTGAAACAGTCAAGTATTGATTTATGACATCGTCGGCAGCAGATCTCCCGATCTATAAGTAGATCTTGGCGGATTTCAGCACTATGATGTCATGTTATCGCCTCTCGCAATTGTAAGTGAGGTGAAAAAGCCATAATAGGCAATCACACCTGCCAACATGCACAGATAGTATGCCCATTGTGGGCCATCGAGTACGTTGAACAAAATTGAAACCATCGTCACCCAACTGCAGGCGAACACTAGATCGATGAGCATGTCAGATTTGTGTTCGTCAATGTGTTCTTGGAGATTCATTGATAGTATCTCGAAGTACGTCTCTTACACAGTCCACGGCTTGTAAAGGCGCGCGATCTGCTGCAATTGCTCGTATTACCCTTCCTGTTCTCTTGAGTTTCGAATGGTACGGTTCCTCCTCTGTGTCTATGTGACACAAGCTGTACTTGTGATGCGCCGAGCAGCAATTGATGGTTAACGGTGGTTGGTAGTGACGCTCTTGATGAGGGAGCAACTCCTAGCACTGTCGAAGGACTGATCGGCGCTAAGGTAGACGATCTTCCGAATGAGTATCGGCTCTGTAAGTTCGATATGACTCTTAGCTGCCGACTTTTCAGGTGAAGGGAGACATCAGTCGTTAGTTGATGTGAGAATCTCACTGTTTCTCACCACCGTCTGTAGCAACCTCTTCCGCACTCTCCATTCGGCTCATTGGCTCAGGACTGTGACATTGGCGAACCATACGTTTGACTTTTTGTGGCGGATCGTCGGTGACTAGTGAGATCGCGATGATGACGGTCATCACGACCGGTACGCCGATCAGTGCCGTCGATGTCGCGGGCAGCACCGCGTTGAGTGCTGGCAGGAGAGATCCCTCACCACCGATAACCTCCGAAGCATAGTCGTTGATGATGGTTACGATAGAGATTGCCAGCCCAACAAGCATCCCAGCGAGAGCGCCCTCCCGAGTGGTGCGCTCCCACCAGAGACCGAGGAAGAACACAGGAAACATCACAACACCAGCGATAGCGAACGCCACAGCGACGAGGGAGGCGATAACACCAACGTCGGCAATTGCTGTCGCCGCTACCAAAATCCCGAGTCCGAGTATCGTCAACCGGCCCACGATGAGCTGCTCGCGTTCGGATGCCTCGGGTTTGTAGAGGTTCGTGTAGATGTCGTGTGCGGCAGCCGAAGACCCGGAAATGAACAGCCCTGAAACCGTCGCTAACGCCGCTGCGACTGCCCCGGCAGCGACGAGACCGACGAGCCATTCTGGAAGGTTGGCGAGTTGTGCCGTGAGAACGACCACGACATCACCCTGAGCCGATGTGAAGGGGAACGACAGTGCTTCACTCTGGTCAAACAGCAACGTACCGAACGCGGCGTACGTGGCGGTGCCCCAGTACAGCAAACAGATGAAAAACAGTCCCCAGACGCAGGACCACCGAGCCGTCCGCTCGTTGTCGACTGTGTAGAAGCGGACCAGCACGTGTGGCAGCCCGCAAGTACCAACGATCAGGGTGAAACACAGTGCCACCCACTCGTAGTAACCGGCGTTGGCGAAGGGGGCTGTGAATTCGCGAGCGATCTCCTCTGCGACAAGTGTCGCTTCATTGCCGAATTCGAGGTATGGGAGTACGGTTGAATAGCCTTGTGTCCAGCCGACTGCGTATAGTCCACCAAGGAATGCGATGATGAGGATAACGTACTGCAGCGCCATGTTCTTGGTTGTACCCAACATCCCTGAGAGAGCAACGTAGCCGATAGTGACGCCCATGAGAAGGATCACTCCCTGTGTGTAGCTCGTACCGAAGAGATACATCGACATCAGGCCCATGCCGCGTCCCTGACTGACAGCATACACATATGCGATGAACAGCGTTGTCACTGCCGCAATGGCGCGGCCAGTGTCGGAATAAAACCGATCTGCAACGAAATCCGGCGCTGTGTACTTACCGAACCGACGGAACTGCGAGGCGAGGAAGATGAGGAGGATGAAATAACCTGCTGTCCAGCCGACGAGATACGCTAGGCCGAAGTAGCCAAGTGTGGCAATGGTTGCTGCGACGCCGAGATATGACGCTGCCGACATCCAGTTGGCACCGATTGCCATTCCGTTCTCAATGTTCCCGATCGACCGACCAGCGACCCAGAGGTTGTCAGTATCGGCCACGCGGAAGAAAAAGCCGATTGCAAGGAAAGCTACCAACATTCCTATGGTTGTGAGCGCCGGAATGAGTTTGAAGCCGATGTCGAGCCCTTCAGGCACGATTTGTAACAGGACATCCGTACTCATGCGTTCTCACCGCCATCAGTTGCTGTCGCCGAGTCGGACTCCGTTCTCGTCTTTCCGTGCTCGATTCCGTATTTCTCATCGAGCTTGTCGCGTCGGTAGGCATACACCGCCGACAGGACGAGCGCGCCGAATGGCGCGGCGATACCCGTCAGGAGAATATGTAACTGGAAACCAAGGACAATTGTCTCGGTCATCAGGTCAGGAAAGACGAGTGCAGCCGTCACCGGTCCAAAAACGGCGACCGTCCAAGCGAGAAACGTCACCCAGATCAATCTCAGATGGTCTTGCATGAACGCAGTATCTGGTTTGAAGATATTCACCTCTGCATCGAGGTAATTAGTGGAATGACGGCTCGTCGTCATTCTGCCATCTGTTTCCGTTGTTCCCGAATCGTTCGGCGTCTGTGTGCGGTCGTCAGTCATTGTATTACCATTGTTGCTGTGTTTGTTTGTGTTTCCAGCCACCGCTGTACGGGGTCACTCATCTGGCGTCGTGACTTCGAAACCGACATTACGAATCGGCTCCCCCGACTTGCCGCTGGATCTCGTTGACGATCTCTGGGTTGCGGAGCGTGTTCGTACTGCCCACCTTCTCCCTGTTGGCGATATCCTCCAATAATCGGCGCATAATCTTTCCTGAACGGGTCTTCGGGAGTTCAGGGGTGAAGACAACTTCTTCAGGACGCGCAATGGGGCCAATTCCATCTTCCACACCGGCGATGATTGCATCCTGCATCTCATTATCGCCCGCGTAGCCATCCTCGGTGATGACGTAGGCGTAGACGGTCTCGCCTTTCACCTCATGGTCACCGCCAACGACTGCGGCCTCGGCAACACCCTCAACGCCGACGATGGTGCTCTCTATTTCCATCGTCCCGAGGCGATGACCGGAGACGTTGACAACGTCGTCCACCCGCCCGAGGATAGTGAGGTAGCCGTCGTCATCGATTTTCGCGCCATCTTCTGGGAAATAGACCCAGTCGTCGGAATCGCCGGAGTCGGTATCGGAGTACTCCGCCCAATATTCCTCGATGAAACGCTCGTCGTTTTGATACAGCGTTCGCAACATGCCGGGCCACGGCCTCTGGATGGTGAGATGGCCTGCTCGTCCAGCTGCAATTTCTTCGCCCTCGGTATCGACGATTTGGCTATCGACGCCCGGCAACGGCGGCCCGGCGGAGCCGGGCTTCATGTTGTCGACGCCCGGTAATGTTGTCACCATCATTCCGCCGGTTTCGGTCTGCCACCACGTATCGACGACCGGACACGATTCGTCGCCAATATGTCTGTAGTACCACTTCCACGCTCGCGGGTTGATCGGTTCTCCGACGGTGCCGAGTAACCGGAGACTCGATAAGTCGTGGCGAGCAGGGTACTCCTTGCCCCACTTCATGAACGACCGGATCGCCGTTGGTGCGGTGTAGAGCTGAGTGACGTCGTATTCGTCGACGATTTCCCACAGCCGGTCTTTCTCGGGATAATCTGGCGTTCCCTCATACATGACAGTGGTCGTGCCGAGCGCGAGCGGCCCGTAGACGATGTAGGAGTGGCCGGTAATCCAGCCGATATCGGCCGAACACCAGTAGGTGTCCTCGGGCTTGATGTCAAGAACAGCGTGAGTCGTCCACGCAACCCACGAGAGATAGCCACCAGTGGTGTGTTTGACGCCTTTCGGCTCGCCAGTCGTCCCCGAGGTGTACATCAGGAACAACATGTCTTCGGCGTCGCGGGCGACCGGTTCGACCTCGCTTTCGGCATGGTCCGCGATTAGGGTGTCGTAGTCGTGATCCGCCCCCCGCATCGAGTGGTCGTACTCGTCGCCGAGACGATCGACGACGATGCTCGTCACATCATGATCGATCTGGGCGATCCCCTCGTCGGCTTTCGGCTTGTGTTCGAGGGTCTCACCCCGTCGATAGTAGCCGTCGCAGGTCACCAGCATCTGAGAATCGGCGCTGTTCATCCGGGTCGCCAGAGCATTGGCTGAAAATCCGGCGAAAACGACCGAATGGGGGGCACCAAGGCGGGCGCACGCGAGCATGGCAATCGGTAGCTCCGGCACCATTGGCATGTAGAGGGTGACGATATCGCCCGCTTCGACACCGTGCTCGCGGAGGGCCGCCGCGAACTCGCTGACCTCGCGATGAAGGTCACGGTAGGTGTATGTGCGGGTTTCGCCAATCTCACCGACCCACTCGATGGCGGTCTCGTCGCCGCGCTCGTCGAGATGACAGTCGAGGCAGTTCTCCGATGCGTTGAGCTCGCCACCGGTGAACCACTCGTAAAAGGGCGGGTTCGAGTCATCGAGGACCTGTTCGTACTCCGTGGACCAATCGAGAAGGGCCGCGGCGTTTTCCCAGCACGCTGGCCAGTTGTCCGCGAACTCGTCGTAGATCGACGGATCGGACACGTTTGCCTGTTCGACGAACGATCCCGGTGGCTCGAACTCCTCTTGCTCGGCCAGCCGGGCTTCCAGTTCGACATCTTGCTCCGACATGGGCGAGTTTCTCTCCCGATGGATCTATCATAAATAAGCCTGCTAATTATTCCAACAGGCTTGTTTTCACCCCATATCCCGGCAATTCGATGGTTTCGGGGCCGCTATCGCATTTTTGATCATCGAAGCAAGTGTTGTCATTTCTCACGTATACTGTTCCCGCGGACCGAGACGGCACTAAACAGTTAGGTAGAATACGTCTGCCCTACGGATTGCACTACCTGATCTCGTCAAAGAACGACTGGAGTAGCTTCTTCTGGGCAATACGAAGGTGATGGTGGAGGGTCGGCGACGAGACGTTCAGCGAGTCGGCCAGTTCCTCAGCCGTGGAGTCACGCGGCCACTCAAAGTAACCTCCAAAGTAGGCTGATCGCAGCGCCGCCGTCTGTCGTTCGGTGAGTTCGTCGGCCAGTGTCTCCCGAAACTGAACATCAGTCGTGGTCTCAGGTTCGGTTTCCCGTTTCGCCGTCAGGTGGGCAGTCGGAAACGCGTCGGTCACGGTTTCAACAATGCTTCGAATGTTTGCGTCGGTCGAGACCTCCCCGACCAGCTGTCCACCGTGTGAATTGACTTCGTAGGATTGAATCTGGCCACCAGCGGTTGCGAGCACCTGGATTGGGGAATTCCGGAGCGTGAGTTCGAGCAGAACTCCCGTATTGTCATCGCCGACAAATCGGATGTCCTCTACGCTATCGGTAATGGCCGCACGTTCGAAGACTGCGTCCGGCGTGACCGCTCGGGCAGTAACATAACAGAGCACCCCCTCGTCGGCAGGGACAATACCAACGAGTTCGAATTCACAGTCGAGTGCGGCCGCAGTTTCGGGCAGGAAGGGTGTCTCGTGTCCGATATCGAAGGTCAATTCGGTCGCTGTATTAGCCAGCAGCAGCTGTTGATGTTCGATCACGGCGAGCGCGTGGCCGACCTGTGCACCGAGCACGCCGAGCAAGTCACGTTCAATAGCGTTGGCGTCCCCTCGGAGCGTTCTGATCCCAACCAGACCGCGGGTTGTCTCACCAACGAGCGGAACGACGAGTAGCGTAGTGTCCCCGACATCCGTGGCTTGGACCATCTTCTTCTCGGTTACGGCGGCAATGAGATCGGTCTGATCGGCAAGCGTTTGCTCAATATTGTCGATCGCCACGCCGGTATGTGCCTGAATCGTGAAGTCGTCGTTGATCCTCTCCACGATCCATGCGAAGCGATACCCATCCGTATCGGCCAGTTGGCCACAAACCATCTCGTAGATATCCTCTGTACTATCGGCGACCGCGAGTGCCTCCCCTACATCAGCGGCAACCTGCACTGTTCGCCGGAGCCAGCCGGGCAGACCCTCGGCTGTCATTGTCCTCTCCTCCGAGAGGGCCGCTACGAGCTCCTCTCGATCCGGGGATGGAAGATATGGTTCCAGCGCAGCCACCCGATCGTAGGCGGTCACTGCAAGGACGATCCGTGTATCAACACCGTCGTGTAGCAGTTGGTAGGCGTGGGCGGCCCGAAGGTCCCGACTCGATATTTCCCGAAATCGGCTGTCACCGGTCGCGTCAGCGGCTCGCGTGCCATTCTCGCGAACCAACATCTGGACACGACGCTCCGAGATATTTACGAGTGTGTCGGTGCCGTTGACCGACTGGGTGTACTTCTGAACCGCATGAGCCACTGCTGCCGGAACGAACGCCTCGCGATCTCCGACGTCCAGCAACCGGGCGGTGCCGACCTGTTGGATATCATTGGGATTGACGGCGACCACTTCACTCGGTTGTAGTCCGACTTCTCCACATAGTCGGACAATGAGGTCGCCGCGGTGGGTCTGGGTTGCCCGACGGAGGCGCTCGTAACCACCTGCACACAAAAACTGGGCTATCCCGTCCATCCTATTTCGGTTCTATTCAGAGCAACGAAATAGATGCTGCGGTCGCTACGCCAGATTATTGGTGTTGCTGTCGTAGTGTTCACTCAAACATCCAGAATCGTTTCGGAACTGTCTACTTGTCCGAAACTCTATCCCCGTCCGAATCCAGTTCGCCGACGACTTCGGGGTTGCGCAGCGCGCTGATATCGCCGTAGTCCTCATCGTTGGCAACCGATTCCAATAACCGACGCATGATCTTCCCCGAGCGTGTCTTCGGAAGTTCAGGCGTGAAGATGACTCGCTCGGGACTGGCTACTGGCCCGATCGTCTTCTCAACGGCGGCGATCACCGCCTCATGGAGTGCATCATCGCCAGCGTGCTGTGCCACCGGGCTGACGTAGGCATATATTGACGTCTCCCGTGTCGAGTGATCGACGCCGACGACCGCCGCCTCGGCGACATCCTCGACACTGACGACGACACTTTCGATTTCCGCGACCCCGATTCGCTGATTGGCAATGGTAATGGCATCGTCCGTCCGACCAAGGACGCGGATATAGCCGTCACCGTCGACAATTGCCTCGTCGCCCGCCAGATAACACCATTCGTCGCCTGCAGCGGCGCTAGCCCCCCAATCAGTCGCTTCCGCAAGCTCCCGGGGCATCCCCGGCCATGGCGTCCGAACTGCGAGCACACCCGTCTCGCCGGCTGGCAGTTCATTGCCAGCTGGACCAACGACGGTGGCGTCGATCCCCGGCAACGGCGGCCCGGCGGAGCCGGGTTTCATCCTGTCGACACCGGGCAGCGTCGAGACGAGGATGGCTCCCGTCTCGGTCTGCCACCACGTATCAACGATTGGGCATGATTCGTCACCTACGTGTTCGTAGTACCACCCCCACGCGCGCGGATCGATGGGTTTTCCGACAGTGCCGAGTAGTCGGAGACTCGAGAGGTCATGGCGAGCAGGGTACTCCTGGCCCCACTTCATGAACGATCGAATCACAGTCGGTGCAGTGTAGAGCACATCGACAGCGTTGTGTTCGATGATCGAGAAAATCCGATCTTTCTGAAGATGATCGGCGGTTCCCTCATAGAGCATGGTTGTCGTGCCAAGCGCGAGCGGCCCGTAGACGATATAGGAGTGGCCAGTAATCCAGCCGATATCGGTCGAACACCAGTATGTGTCCGTAGGATCGATATCAAGCACGTTACGCGCGGTCCACGCAACGTGAGCAAGATAGCCACCGGTGGTGTGCGCGACGGATTTCGGCTCCCCAGTTGTCCCGGAGGTGTAGATCAAAAATAAAGTCTCCATTGAGTCGCGGGCGACCGGTTCGACCTCACACCCGGCGTTGGCAGCAAGCAGCTGATTGTAATCGTACTGGTTGGTTCCGAGTTGGGTGTCACCGAGTCGCTCGACGACAACAGTGGCCTCGAGGTCATGATCGATGGTCAATCGAGCGTTGTCCGCACGGCGCTTCTGGTTGACCGCGTCACCGCGTCGGTAGTATCCGTCACAAGTTACAAGGAAGCTCGAATCGGCACGCTCCATTCGCGTCGCCAGTGCATCAGCGGAAAAGCCCGCAGAAACGACGTTATGCGGTGCACCGAGGCGTGCACAGGCAAGCATTCCCACAACCAGTTCGGGGACCACCGGCAGATAGAGAGTGACGACGTCGTCCGCCTCGACACCGCGCTCGCGGAGGGCCGCCGCGAACTCGTTGACCTCGCGATGAAGGTCGAGGTAGGTATAGGTGCGCGTCTCGCCAAGCTGTCCCTCCCACCGGATCGCAAGGTGATTTTTCCGTTCATCGAGATGGCGGTCGAGACACTCGTGACTAGCGTTGAGCTTTCCACCATCAAACCATTTGAACGGTGGTGTCTCGTCGTCAAGAACTGCCTCATACGATTTGAACCAATCGAGAAGGTCGCCGGCGGCGTCCCACGCATCGGGCCACTCGTTGCTGAAGCACTCACGAGGATCACTTGTGAGGGTAGCCTGTTTGCGGAACGCAGGTGGCGGGTCAATCGCGTCGTCGACGTCCATTGATCCGATTGTCGGGCGACCCATGACTAAAGTTATGGGTCTTCCCCATTAACGCGTCCGACACCGTACTGTTCCGGGTGAGTGGTTGATACTTAGCGCACTGTCTAGTTGAGAGCCTCCTCATCGCACGTGACCCCTGGCCATTCGCACAGTCGCTGCACAGCGGCCTGGTCGTTCAGTAGATCCTGCGTAGCGAGCAGTCTGACTTCAGCCACCTCACAAGAGCTCTCATCAAGCATTGCACGAGTCGCATCCCGCGAAATCGCGTGGTATTCGCCAGTCAATTCACTGCGATCGAGATAGTACTCGGATTCGTCCGGTGGTCCCTCAACAGTCATATCCATCGGCTCGATCTCACTAGACTGGAGCCCCATCAGCCCATCAACCAACATCTCTTTCAGATTCTCCTCTCCGATGGCGTCTACCGTAGTCTGGAGCGCCTCAAGGTCCTCTCGTGTTTCATCGGGAGGCTCATCATTGTCTGTCATCAGTTGAACAATCTTGGAGGTGTTATTCAGAGGTGATCCCGCTTTCGTCAGCGAACTTCACCACGGAGACAGGGCAATCTTTGGTTTCGATGGTACATACACCAACGGAGTTAATTCGTTGGGGTCCATACCAACGGTAGGGGATGACTGATGATGGGACACCAGAAGTGGCATACGAGAAGCGGAAGGTGGTACAGCCGGGAACGCTTGTCCGATACAAGTTTATCTATCCGGCAAACGCTGAGCGATACCCACCCGGAGTGTGCTATGCGCTCCACTACGGTGTCACCGACCCGGCCCACCCGTCCTCCGAAGTTGAGTGGCCGGTCGGTCCCGAACAGGGTACGATGCTCCGCTACGACAACGACCACGGAGATGGAACGCATCATCGGCATGTCGACGGCGACCTCGATCCCGACTACGAGTTTCCCGGCTCGTTGGCGGCGATCTACGAGCGATTCTTCGAGGAAACAGGAATTGAGCCGTTCGGACCATCGCCAGAGGAGTACGACATATGACTGAGAACGACACCGATGACGAACACATGACCGAGAGCGAGGAGCACGCTGGAACGTACCCAGATTCCGTCACTGAGGAGTGGGCACGAACACTGCGTGTGACCGTCGAGTCCGACGAGCGGAGTGATGAAACTGAAACCTCACATCCAACCATCTCGTTTCCCGATGTGGATACCGTGACTGGAGTGTTCACTGATTCCACGCTCGCGCTCCTGCGCGCGCTCAATATGCATAAGCCAGCGAGTATTCGCGAGGCGGCACGGTTGGTGGATCGAGACAAGAAGAACGTCTATGACCAGCTCCGAAGACTAGCTGCCTACGGCGTTGTCGAGTTCGTCGAAGATGGAAACGCGAAGCGGCCGGTAGTTCCCTATGACGAGATTATGTTTGACTTTGCGGTGTCGCTTAGTTCCTCCGACAGGGAGAGCGCCGACGACCCTGCTATAGCTTGATTTTGTTTTCTAGTTTCCTGATTCCATAGATGTGGGCTACGTAGGCGACTACTCGGTGACTCCAGTCACAATATTTTGTGCCTCAGAGTAAATCAGGCGGTTATCACGGCCAGAAGACACTTGCTTTGGATGCGTTGTAGTGGCGAGTTGTAAGAGATTACTAAATATGAGTGAATTAGTCGAGCATGTCACAGATGATGCATTGCCCGATCGCCCGATAGAAACTGTCGAACTGCAAAATACTCGTCCAGGGAACGAGGCCGCTCTGGTTACCTTTGTAGACGGTGATTCGGTCTACGTAAAGACGGCAACCGATACCACCGAACGACTTACGCGTGAGATCGCAGCGACACAGTATGCAGAAGCTCACTGTTCGGTCGGAACGCCCTCAATCGTAGCCGCTAATTCAACTGCCGATCTTCCGTATCTCGTGACGGAGCCAATGCCCGGAACAGTTCTAAATGACCCGTGGATGGATGGGGCTGACCGGGAGCCGCTGGTCAGGCAAGTCGGACGTCAGATTGCCGAAGTCCATGACGCTGAATTTGACCAGCCAGGAATCATCACAGGAGGAGATGCTTCGGGGCTGAATTTGACAGATACCACATGGACGGAAACGCTTTGTAATACTATCGAATGGCGTGCTCAGGACTGGTTTGCCGACCGATTCAGTGATCTTCCGGGCCGACTTATCGACACGATTCAAGCGGTGAACCCGACGCTTGATGGAATCACACCGACGCTCATCCATGGCGACCCGAGCCGTATTAATGTCTATCTCGATCCAGATGGACTTCTCGACTGGGAGCGAGCACTCGTGGGTGACCCAGCGTTCGGATTAGTCGAGGCAACGTTCCACCACCTCGGGCAACCGGATGTCTCAGAAGACGAGCGGTCGGCCCTTCGGTCTGTACTCTATGACGGCTATCGGGAGCGTGCAGGTGCTCTTCCAACCGGACTCGAAGAAAAACGTGCCCTGTACCGGGCGATGGCGAATCTACTCATCCCCCAAGCGTTCAACGACTGGGCATCATCAGCTGAGTCACAGGATGAGCTCGCTGCTGAGGTTCGCGAAGATTTCGAGTCCCGGCTAGACCAGGCACGTAAAGTAGCATCATAGATCCACAAGCAGTTGGAGGACGAACACATACTGCTCGACTTCCCTGGTAGAATACTTTAGTCATCTACCAGACTGGTAGAAACTGGGGTAGCTTTAAATCGTAGACAGGGGTGGCAAAAAGCACCCCACCATGTCCGGGAAATCCCCCCCCCCTTCTTGCTCGCCAGCGACGACAGACCAGCAAGTACGCGACCGACCAACTCGGGATCGAACCCGCCTGATCGATGTGTATTCCGACAAGCGGACCGGGACCAATACCGACCGCGATGGATACGGCGAGATGATTGGCCGTCTTCGTCGGCGACGGTAGGCGCGTCTGGATTCTCCGCGTGTTCTTTGGCTAGTTTTCGATACTTTTTCGCGCGTTGTCGTAACCGCTCCATATCGCAAGAAGGCGTCCAATTCCCCTGAACTCAGCGATAGAATCGCCAGACGGAATCGGCGATCAACAGAGCATCAAAACACGACCTACGCGGTCGATCTGCGCGACCTCGTGGGCTATGAACTCAACGAGGAGCGACCGACCGAGAGCTACAGGCCAGCCTCGACGGGTTCGCCTGAAGCCGGTACCCAACGTTTTTGCTGACGGGCCAACGAACCGGGGGCGCATGATAGACGACGAACCAGAACCCACTGACAACGAGGCGACCGAGGAATCGGACGACAACGAGGAACAGTCCTTCCGCGAACAGCGCGACGAGGGGGGAGAGGGCGACGAGCAGAGCCGCGAGGAGCGCATGGAGGAGATGATGGGCGGTGGTGGTCTCGGTGGCATGGGGGGCGGTGACGGCAACCCGCTCGCCCAGATGATGGGCGGTGGCGGTCCCGGCGGCGGCATGGGCGGTCCGGGCGGGATGGGTGGCGGTCCGGGCGCAGGTCCCAGCGGTTCTGGCGAGGAGGCCGGCAACGAGGAAATGGTCCGCGAGGTCCGCCAGCTCCGCGATGAGGTCCACGACATCCGCCGAACGCTCGAACGCATCGCCGACGCGCTCGAAGACTGAGAGCGACCGCTTTTCGACGATGGATGGTACGAGCACAGTGGAGTCGAACCGATAGATGACCGACTGGTGAGCCGTCGGTGCCGGCAGCGGCGTGGCGCTCGCGGCGGCCGTCGTCGGACTCACGGTACCCGTCCCGGAAGTGCTGTGGCCGCTGGCGGGCGGCGCGCTGCTCGCCGTCGGGTTCGGCTGTGGGCACGCTGCCGGCCGCCGGTCGGCCGGTGGCTGGCGCTCGCGGACGCACACCGGTGCGCTCGCGGGCTTTCTGGGGCGTCGTGCTGGCGAGCGTCCTCTGGGCAAGCATGAGCAACGTGCTCCCGCGCGCCGATTACAGCGTGTTCTGGCTGGTGAACCGCACCATCGCCGCCACCCCGATCGGCATCGAGCGGTTCCCGTGGCTGTACACCGGCAACACGCCGCTCTGGCCGCTGCTGGTGCTGTTCGTCTGTTTGTTCGCCATCGAGGGCTACGTCGCCGGTGGTCTCACGAGCAGAAACTCCGTCACGGCGCGCGCTCGGTAATCGTCGAGCGGGCTACTCGGCGAACTCGTTGCCGAGTTCGATTCCCTCGTCGTCGAGACAGTCACCGACGAGTTTCGCGGGGTTGCCGACGACGGTGCAGTTCGGCGGCACGGATTCGAGCACGACCGAGCCGGCCCCGACGCTCGCGCCCTCGCCAATGGTGATCGGGCCCAAGAGGGTGGCGTTCGCCCCGACCGTCGCGCCGTCCTCAAGTGTCGGGTGGCGCTTCTCGTCTTCGAGCGTGTCGCCGCCCAGCGTCACGCCCTGATATAACATTACGTCGTCGCCGATGGCCGTGGTCTCGCCGACGACGACGCCCGCACCGTGGTCGATGAAACAGCGCCGGCCGATATCGGCCCCGGGATGGATTTCGACGCCGGTCAGGAATCGGGTGAGATGCGAGAGGGTTCTGGCGAACAGTTCGAGACCACGGTTCCAGCAGGCGTGGCTGAGCCGGTGTGCCCAGAGGGCGTGGACGCCCGGATAGGCGAGCACGACTTCGAGCGCGCTCTTGGCGGCCGGGTCCTTCGCCAGCGCCGTTTCGATGTCCTCTCTGAGGCGCTCGACTATCGATGGCATGGGTGAGACACTCAGGGTTCGGCGACCATAAACGGCGCGTCCGAGGCCGATTCGACCGACGACGAACTGCGATTCGGTCACGGAACCTCACTCTTGGCGACCGCCGTCGGTCTCGATATCCCGCGGCGACTGCTCGAAGAGCCACTCGAACCACTGGAGCTTGAAATCGTGCTGTTCGCTCTCGTCGAGCGAACTGTTCTGGGTATGACCGTAGTTCAACAGCGCGACGAGGATCACCCCGCCGACGGTGTTGCCGATGGTGATGGGCAGGGTCACGCCGAACAACGCGGTGAGGAGACCGACACTGCCCTGAAAGACGAGGTAGAACACCTCACACGTCGCAATGATGCAGTGAAAGAGGCCGTTCGCCGGGACGAGCGCCATGATGAAGATCACGAGCAGGACGCGGGCGACGGACTCCCGGACGGCGTGGGTGAGCCAGACCATGCCCGCGACGAGCCACCCCGCGATGATGCCCTTGAAAAAGAGCCCGAACCACGAGGTCTCGACCGCGTGCGCGCCGATGTCGGTCGCGGCGCGGGCCGCACTCGCCCCGAAAATCGGTGTCTCAGCCAGCAAGAACGCGCCGAACACCGCCCCGAGGAGGTTCGCCGCGAGCACGATACCCCAGACGCGAAAGAGCAGCGGGACGCTGGCGATGCGGGTCAACACGAGCGTCACCGGGGTAAGCGTGTTCTCGGTGAACAGCTGGTAGCCGCCGATGACGATGAAGACGAAGCCAATGGGATAGAGCAGGTAGCTCAACGCCTCGCCCGCCGCGCCGGGAATCGTGGCCACCACCGTCGCGCGCGTGAGAAACGACAGGGTAATCGACAAGCCCGCGGCGAGTCCACTCAAGAACAGCTGGCGGTCGCTACAGCTGAACTCGTAGGAGGCTGTTGCGACGACGCGCTCGAAAACCTCGTCGCCCGAAAAACGGTCACGAATCGCCTCGCCCGCCGCTGGCGCGCCGCTGCGCGAGCGGTCGAGGAACTCCCGGATGCGACGCCGACGGGCGCGCTCGTCCCGGTCTGTATCCGACCCCCCGATGGCCGGCGACTCGGAACTCATCAGGCCGATTTCCGGGAGCGCGTCGCGGCTCTCTGTCCGTGCATCTCTATCGACGGCTGTGCGGCTCGAAAGGTAAATCAATCGGTGACAACAGTCTCCCGGAGTGGGTCGTTCGCAGTCGGCCCGTCGCGGGGCGGAACAGTAAAGAAACGTCCACCGGATGAACAACTATGGACTTCAGTCTCTCGGCCGAGCAAAAACAGATCAAGGAGATGGTCGCGGAGTTCACCGACGAGGAGATCAAACCCCGCGCCGCCGACATCGACCACGACGACGAATTCCCGCACGACCTCGTGCGCGAGATGGGCGACCTCGGATTGATGGGGATGCCCTTCCCCGAGGAGTACGGGGGCGCGGGACTCGATTATCACTCCTACGCCATCGGACTCGAACATATCGCGCGCGGCTCCGGTGGACTCGGAACCATCGTCGCCGCCCACATCAGCCTCGCGGGCAACATGCTCTACGAGTTCGGGAGCCACGAGCAAAAGGAGGAGTACCTGACGCCGCTCGCCGAGGGAACGGACGTCGGCGCGTTCGCACTTTCCGAGGCCGGCGCGGGTAGCGACGTGCCCGCGATGGAAACCACCGCCGAAAAAGACGGTGACGAGTACGTCATCGACGGCGGCAAGCTCTGGATCTCCAACGGTTCGGTGGCTGATACAGTAACCCTGTTCGCCAAAACCGATCCCGATGCCGGCAACAAAGGGATTTCCTCCTTTATCGTCCGGCCCGACGAGGACGACGGCTTCCACGTCGAGGGTACCGAGGACAAACTCGGCGACAAAGGCTGTCCGACCGCCGAACTTCGGTTTTCGGAGATGCGCATCCCCGAGGAGCGACGGCTCGGCGAGGAAGGGCGCGGGTTCGTCCACGCGCTCAAAACCCTGAACGGTGGACGCATCACCATCGCCGCCCGTGGAGTGGGTATCGCACAGGCAGCCCTCGACGAGGCGCTGCGCTACTCCCAGGACCGCGAGCAGTTCGACCAGCCCATTGCCGACTTCCAGACCATCCAGCACAAACTCGCCGACATGGACACCAAACTGCAGGCGGCGCGCCTGCTGATGCACCAAGCTGCCGATTTGAAGATTCGTGGTGAGGAGTTCAGAAAGGAGTCCGCACAGGCGAAACTCTACGCCAGCGAGATCTCCCGAGAAGTCGCCAACGAGGGCATCCAGATTCACGGCGGCTACGGCTACACGAAGGATTTCCCCGCAGAGCGTTTCTATCGGGACGCCAAACTCAACGAGATCTACGAGGGAACGAGCGAAGTCCTGCGCAACACCATCGCGCAGAACTTGCTGGATTAGCGTTTCTGTCTCAGACAACTCCTCTGACCAGTAGCACAGTTCCGACGCCAACGCCGAGTGACAGCAACAGACTCCCCGTTTTGTGCGCGACGGCGACGGTTGCGCCGGCGGCGACCCACTCGGGGACGCCGCCATCCGCGAGCGCGGGCGCGACGAACGCGACGACGACCGCACCCGGCAACACGTCCAAGCCGGCCTCGGCGCGCGCCGAGAGGTCGACGCGGCCGACCAGCCAGAGACCGCCGGCCTTGGTGGCGTAGGTGACGAGCGCCATCCCGAGGATGACCGCGACGACGCCGGGGTCGAGCGCGAGCACGTCACTCATACTCCACCATCCGCACGCCGGCTCCCGCGAGCGCGCCGACGATGACGTACCACTCGCCGGGGAGGGCGAGGTTGGCGACGAGCGCGACGCCGGCGGCCGCGAGCCACGGTCGAATCGACGCACGGCCCTCCCAGAGACCGACCGCGAGCGTGAGGAACAGGGCCGTGAGCACGAAATCCAGTCCGTACTGTTCGGGTGCGCCGAGCAGGTCGCCGGCGGTCACGCCGAGAACAGTCGAAAGGACCCATAGCAGCCAGAGCACGAGTCCGCTGCCGAGCAGGAACGCGCCCTGTTTGCTGCCCGAGCGGAGATTTGCGATGGTGAGCGCCCAGTTCTCGTCAGCGGTGAAGAAGACGCTTCCATACGCTGCCCGCGGCGAGAGGTGGCGAAACCACGGCCGGAGCGCCGCGCCCATCAGCAGATAGCGGAGGTTGACGATCCCGACCGTGGCGATGACGGTCGCTGCCGGGATCGAATCGGCCCAGAGTTCGACCCCGATGAGCTGGGCAGCCCCCGCGAGCACGGTCGCGCTCATCAGCGCGGCCTCAGCGACGCTCAGCCCGGCCCGACCCGCGATGACGCCGAAGACGACGCCGTAGCCCGCGACGCCGACCGCGACCGGAAATCCAGTAATAAACCCCTCACGGACGCCCGCGAGCGTGAACGTTACCGCCTCGCCGTCGGGGTCGGGGTCTGCCTCCGTCGGCGGCTCGACCGCCGACTCCGCTTCAGCCACTGCTCTCACTCCGACTTGCGCACATCACCGACACCGACGGCACTCGCGTGCATAATGGTTCTGAGATACTTGTGGGCGCTCGGGTTAGAAGCCGTGAACGCGACCCGGCGTGTTTTTGCGCTGGCTCGCTCAATCTTCGGCCATGACCGACGACAGCGCCGAGGCGAACGGCGTTACGGCTCGTTACACCGAGACCGACACCGAGCGCGTGCTCGCGTTCGGGGCGGATGGGAGCACTGCTGCCATCGCACAGAACCGGGACGGGTACGCGATGCTCAAAGTCAGGCCCACAGTCGAGGGCGACGAACTCGAACGATATTATGGATTCGAGATGGCGCTCGACCACGCCGCCGAACTGTTGGGGACTTCCCCGCACGACCTCCCCGTCCCCGAATCGGCCGCCGATATGGGGATGTGACTCACAGCGCGGTGAAGAGCAGATACGGAATCGCGAAGAGGACGACGGTCATCGCCACCAGAATCACGCCGTAGCCGGCGACCGTACCGGCGATCGTCAGCCACGCGGGGTGGTCGTACTCGGAAAGTGCGCTCATGGTCGAACCAGTCCGGGCGGGGACTTAAACCTGCTCAGGCGGTGATGTCGCCGATGCGTTTCGGCTCTCCCGAGAGGTTCGGGTTTGGCTCGACGATCTGGAGGACCTCGTGGTCGGTGACGTCGGGATACGATTTGTCGGTGGCCTCCTCGATGAGCGCACGTTCGAGGCGGAACTCCGTGCCCTCGTAGACGACGTCGACGCCCTGCTCGTCGAAGGATAGTGCGGTCATACCCCGAATCCGGCCGACACGGATAAAAGCCGCTCGCGTTCGCCGCGGGAGGCGGGATTTATTAGCGACGGCCCCGGACCGACGATGTGTCGTTTCGCTCGGACCCGCTCGCCGAACTCGTCGTTCCAGACGGGACGACGGTCGAAGAGCACGCCATCGTGACCGATTCGGATGTGATAATCGGCACACAGAGCACGATCGCGCTCGGCGTGCGCGGGCGGAACGTCGTCGCCGGTGAGCAGGTGACCTTCGAGGGCGATATCGAGGCCAACTCCGATTGCCGGCTCGATATGTGGTGTACGGTCGACGGCAACGTCCTCGTCGGCGAGAACGCCTACATCGGCGAGCGCGTCGAGATCGACGGCCAACTCGTCGTTGCTGGCGACCTCGACATCGGCGACGACGTCGAGATTTCGGAGGGGTTCGACGCCAACGGCTGGATCGTCATCCGTAACCCCGTGCCGACGCTGATGTTTCTCTTTACGTATCTCACCCACCTCCTCCACCTGGGCGAGGAGGAGATGGCCGAGGACGTGCTCTCGGAGGTGTTCGAGGGCCACGACGACCAGCCAGTGGTGATTCCGAAAAACGCCACCGTCGGCGATGACGCGTGGCGCGTCTCGACGCCCGCTCGCGTCGGCGAGGGCTGTCGGCTCCACGGCAACCTCCGTGCCGAGTCCATCGCCGTGGGCGAAGACAGCGAACTGTTCGGCAGCCTCCGGGCGCGCGAGTCCATCACCGTCGAGCGGGGTACAACCATCCACGGCGACGTGACGACCCGCGGCGGGTCGGTCGAGATCGCCGCGGAGGCCCACGTCCGCGGTGACATCGCGTGCGAGCAGCTTCGCCTCCACGAGGGTGCGGTCGTCGAGGGAGCGATGCGGGCCCGCGGCGAGATGACCATCGTCCAGGAGCGCGGTCGCCCGTCCGAGCGCTCGGGAGAGAGCGACCGCGACGTCAGTAAACCGACCGGCGAGCCGGTCGACGGTGCGAACGGCGACGAGCCGGCGCAACCGGCCGGCGAGCGGGCGGAATCGGACGAATCGAAAGGCAGTTTCACCTCGCTCGAGTAAGTGAAGTATGCTCTCGCTCGCGCTCGCCGGCAAGCCGAACGCCGGCAAATCTACCTTTTTCGCCGCCGCGACGATGACCGACGTCGACGTCGCGGGCTATCCGTTCACGACGATCGACCCGAATCGTGGAGTGTCCCACGTGCGCACCGACTGTCCCTGTCTCGCGCGCGACGAGCGCTGTGGCGACGAAAACTGTCACGACGGCAAACGATACGTCCCGATCGAACTGCTCGACGTCGCGGGGCTGGTGCCGGGCGCACACGAAGGGCGCGGACTGGGCAATCAGTTCCTCGACGAACTCACGAGCGCCGACGTCATCCTGAACGTCGTCGATGCCTCCGGCGGAACCAATGCGGAGGGCGAACCCATCGAAATCGGTGCCCACGACCCCGCCGAGGACGTGGACTTCGTCACCGAGGAGATCGAGCGCTGGCTCGCGGGCATCGTCGCACGCAACTGGGAATCGATCGAGCGCCAGTCGCGCTCGCCGGGCTTCGACATCGACGAGTCGCTCGCCGAGATGCTCACGGGCGTCGGCGCGAGCGAGGCGGCGATCGCCGCGACGCTGCGCGAAATCGACTATCCCGCCGCCCCGCGCGAGTGGACCGACGACCACCGGCGCGCACTGGCTCGCGACATCCGCGCGCGCACCAAGCCGTTGGTGATCGTGGCGAACAAGGCTGACGTCGCGCCCGACGGCAACGTCGAGCACCTCGAAGAACTGGCCGAGACGATTCCGGCGAGCGCCGAGGGCGAGCGCGCGCTGCGCCGCGGCGTCGAGGGCGGGGCCATCGACTACGACCCTGGCGACGCCGATTTCGCCATTGCTGGTGACCTCACGGACGCACAGCGCGCACGGCTCGACGAACTGCGGGAACTCATGGTGACTTACGGGGGGACGGGCGTTCAGCGCGCGCTCGATACCGCCGTCTACGACCTGCTCGACCACATTACTGTCTACCCCGTCCAGAACGAGACGAAGTGGACCGACGGACAGGGCAACGTCCTGCCCGACGCCTTCTTGCTGCCGAGCGGCTCGACGCCGCTCGATCTGGCCTACGCCGTCCACTCGGACATCGGCGAGGGGTACCTGCACGCCGTGGACGCACGCTCGAACCGGCGCATCGGCGACGACCACGAGTTAGAAGAGGGTGACGTGGTGAAGATCGTGAGTACGGCGAACTGAGGCGTCTCGGACGGCTGGCAAGGTCGATGGTGAGTTTCAGTTCATCACTTCGGCGGTATCGATGCCGATGACGATGCCCGCCTCGATGTCTTTCCGAGGTTCGTCGGCCGCCGCGAGCAACCGCTCGGCCTGCTCGGTGTGTGCCCGCTGTACGGCCCGTGCGAGTCGATTCTCGAAGTCGTGTTCGTCACGAAGCCGTTCCCACGCCGCCGTATCGACGAGATACGCACGGACGCCATCGACGCTGACGTACTCGTATTCCTCGTACGTCGAGTGCTCGCCGATCAGCGCGGCGTCGAGCACCACGAGCGCGTCCACGAGGTCCTCGCGCGGCACGGTCTCGCCGGTCGCAACGTCGTCGATGACGTCGGTCTCGATGGGTGTTTCCGCCGCTTCGTCGGTGCCGCCGTCAGTCGCCAGTCGTTCAGTATGGGTCGTTGAGTCGTGCTGGTCGTCGATCATGCACGGGTGGTTCGTGTGGCGGGCGTTTCGGCGTTGTGGTCTTCACAAGAGGTGGCTAGCCGTCCGCCGAATCACGATAGTGGGTGAAAGAGCACGGCCAGAAAGAGCAGTCCGAGGAACACGTAGGAGCCGCGCATGAGCAACTTGGTCGCACGCCGGGGCTCGAACCGTCGGGTGACGAGCGCGACAGCCCCGAAGGCGACGGCGGCCAGCGCGGTGCTCGGCGGGAACAGTCCGAGAAATGCGCCGGCGAGCGTCCCGACGAGCGCCAGCGCGATGAGCAGGTGGGCGCTCCGGCGGGCACGTTCCTGTCCAAGCGCCACCGCGACGGTGCGCTTGCGAATCGAGCGGTCGTAGTCGTAGTCCTTCGCGTCGTCGATGACCTTGATGCCCGAGAGGAGAACGAGAAACACGGCTGCGAAGGCGAGCGCCGGGGCGGACATGGCGGTGGTCTGGGCGTAGTAGCCGCCGAGGATGGCGAGGGCGATGCCCAGCGGATAGCCGAGCGTCGCACCGATGGGATGCATGTCGAGTTGCGGTGCATGAAAGTAGGCGACCAGCCACGTCGGGAGTGTGACGAGTGCCGCGCCCGACCCGACGGCGAGCCAGAGCCAGCCAGTACAGAGCACGAAACCCACAGTAGAGAGAATCAGACCGAGCCGACAGCCAGCCATCGTGAGCGGGTGGTCGTCGTCCTCGCTGCGAACGTAGAAATCCACGTAGCCGTCCTTGACGTGCGCAGTGTAGACCGCGAAGAACATCGCCAGCATGTGGACGAACGCCACTCGCGGCACGAGCGCCGGCGCGAGCACCGCGCCGAACCACGAGGCCGCCAGCGGCGGGAGCATGAACACCGGATGCACCTGCGAGGCGAGCGCGGCGAGGTCGCCCCGAACCCCCTGCTCGTGACGTGCGATGGCCATGCCCCTCGGTAGAAGCGTCACTCACATAGGTGTGTGGTCGCTGCGTGGTTGCCAATCCGATCTCTCGATTTCGGTTCGTTTCGCCGTATCTTCCATTCACAGCCGCGCCGAGCGGTGTCCGCGATACCGGAAAGACGATTACCGGACCGCGCTCGCGGCGTCGTCCATGATCTCGATAGCGTCTTTCAACTCCTCGATGCCAGTCGCATACGAGATGCGCGCGTAGCCCGCGCCGCCCTCGCCGAAAGCCTCGCCGGGGACGACGACCACGCCGCGGTCGAGACACTCGTCGACCCACCCATCTGGAACGTCGGGCATCGCGTAGAAGGCTCCTTCTGGAGTCGGGGTGTCGAGACTCGCGTCGGCGAGCCCGTCGAGCAGGACGTCACGGCGCTGCTCGAAGGCCTCGACCATCTCCCGTACTGGGTCCTGTGGGCCGGAGAGGGCGGCCGCGGCGGCGTACTGGGCGGGCGCGCTCGTGCAGGCCTGCACGTACTGATGGATTCTGAGCATGCGGTCGGTACGGCGTTCCGAGGCTGTGACCCAGCCGAGCCGCCAGCCGGTCATCGAGTAGGCCTTCGAGCAGGCGTTGACGACCACGACGTTGTCCGTCTCTGCGAATTTCATGGGCGAATGGTGCTCGCCGTCGAAGACGATGTGCTCGTAGACCTCGTCCGAGATGCAGAGCACGTCGTGTTCGTCGGCGATACGGGCGAACTCTTCCATGTCCTCCTTGCTCTGGACGGCTCCAGTGGGATTGGCGGGGCTGTTGACCACGAATGCAGCGGTGTCGTCGGTGATGGCTTCCTCGACCGCCGCGGGACTCATCGTGAGGTCCTCGCGGAGTTCGATCGGTTTGGGTTCGCCGCCCGCGAGGTGAGTCAGTGCGGCGTAGGAGACGAAGCCGGGGTCGGGGATGACGACCTCCTCGTCCCTTCCCACGTGAGCCTCGATGGCGAGGTGGAGCGCCTCGCTGCCGCCGGCGGTGGCGATGACCTCGTCCGGGCCGACCGCGAGGTCGTTGTCGCGGGCGTGTTTGTCGCCGATTGCCTCTCGGAGGTCGGGGATACCGGCGTTCGAGGTGTAGCCGTCGGTCTCGCCGCTCTCGATGGCATCGATGGCGGCCTGCCGGGCGTGGTCTGGCGTCGGGAAGTCGGGCTGGCCGAGGCCGAGGTTGATGGCGTCGCCGCCGGCCGCCTCGAACACTTCACGGATACCGCTGATGGCGACCGATTCGACACGGTTCGAGAAGTTCGTCATATCCCTACCGGCGGCCCGGGATGCGATAACTGTTCATGTTCTGGCTACGAGTCGGTCTCCTCGCGCAGCGTGTCGACGTGCGATTCGAGCGTCGCCAGCGCCGCGTCGGGGTCCGTGTAACCGTTCTCGTAATCCTTGAAGACCGCGTCCGCCCGGGTGAGAAACGCCTCGACGGCGGTTTCGGTGTCTGTCATGTCGACACCAACGCCCGCTGACGGTTATACTCGGTGGCTCGCCGTGCGCCCGCCAGCCCCGGTGGCGGCTGCAGTGCGGTCGCGGCGGTAGCGGTGCTGTGGCGGTGCGGTCGGCGGTTCCTGGCGGATGAAGGGCGAGCGCGACCGGATGGAGCGCGAGGGCTTCGGTGGAGGCGGTACTGTGCGGGTTCGGGGTGCGGTCGCGTCCGCGCGAACGGGGTGAGCGCGGTTCACCGTGAACGAGGCCGAAGGCCGAGTGAACGGAGGTTTTTGATGAACCTTTTTGCAAGGGGGTGAGCGAGCGCAGCGAGTGAGGCCCCGCAGTAAAAAGGTTCAGGTGAAGCTACCGAGCCCGGTCTGGGTCTGGCCGGATTTGACCTCATTCCACGAGATGTCGAGCGCTTCGAGCACGCGCGCGATGGGACCTTTGAGCGTCTTGTCGAGCATCTTCGGCCAGTCGACGGCGAACTCGTCGGGAATCTGGTCGGCGTACTCGAAGCAGATGACGCCCTTGCCGTCGCTCACGTCGCGCTTGAACGCCCGGTAGAGGTCGTCTTCGGAGATGTCCGGCCGTTCGGACTCGATGCGCTGGAAGAAGCGGTCGTCCACGCGGTCGAGATAGAGGCGTTTTGGCTTACTCCCGCGCTGGAAGTTCGTTCCCAGCAGGAGATTTGCGTACTTCGCGCCGCGGACCTGTGCGGTGTCGGTGTCGTAGTTGCCGAGGCGCTTGCCGATGCCGCCGGGTACACCGACCTGTTCGATGTCCACCTCGCCGTCCTCGAACTGTTCGATGACGCCACGGACGTAGCTCTTGACCTCGTCCAGGTCCACACCGTGGACGATGCGGTCGATCACCTCGTGCTGGACGCGCTTGGTGATGGACGCGATATCAGAGCGCTTGTACTCGAAGCCCGTGATATCGACGTCGTCGACGTCTTTTCCCTCCTTCCAGACGATGTGACCCGCGTAGCGTTTCTTCTTGCCCGCTTGGAAGAATCGGCGGTAGAGCTTCTCGAATTCGATCTCGAAGCGGTGTTCGTCGGCTCCCAACTGCTCGCTGGCGAAGGCGTCGTAGGAGTCGTTGATGTGTGATTCGATGGTGCCGGCCTGTTCGATGGCCGACTGTTTGGTGACGTCGCCGCCGAGTTCGAGCATGATGCTGTCGGTGTCACCGTACGCGACCTGATAGTCGAGTTCGTTCGCGGCGCGCTCGGTGTGCTCGATGACCTCCCGACCGGTCGCGGTCACGGCCGCGCCCATCTCGCGGTCGTAGAGCCGGAAGCGCTCCCAGCCGAGCACCCCGTACAGCGAGTTCATGATGACCTTGACGGCGGCCTGCTGGCGGTCGAAACGCTCGTAGGCCCCGCTGCCCGGACTGTGGTCGGCCCGCCGGGCCTTCTTCTCGTCGCGTTCGGCGAGCAGTTCGTCGACCATCTCCCGGATGATGCCATCGGGATTTTTCCGGAAGTGCGTGCCGTTCGGTGCGTGATACGTTTCGCTGTCGTAGCGCTCGGGGTCGACTTTCGTCTCCGGACTCGCATTGGTGGTCACCATGCACATCGGGTACAGACTCTTGAGGTCGAGCACCGCCACCATCTCGCGCACCCCCGTAATGGGGTCGAACACCGCCCCGCCCTCGTAGTCCTCGGCCTCCTGCTGGCCCTTCGACGGGAGCGCGAACTTTCCATGCGCCTCGTGGAGGACGTACATGTCGACCGTGTCGCCCGGCGTCGTGGCGTCTTCGAGTTTGCACCCCACGAACGAAGCGACCTCCTGCCAGAACGGAATCACGTCCTGCTGGCGGTCGATCTCGACACAGAGCTCCACGTCTCTGAGATTGTATTCGAGCAGCCGTTCGGGGTTTTCCTCCCAGAGGTCGCCGATCGACCCCGCATACCGCTCCTTGCCGACACCGAGTTCGACCTCGCCGACGGCGTCGAGCCGATACGAATCGAGTTCCGAGAACTGCGTGCGCTGGTAGGCGTACAGCAGGTCGAACACCACGCGGCCCTTGATGTTTGGACCCTGCCAGTCCGAGCGCCAGACCTCGTTCACCCGTGAGAGGCGGTCGGGATCGAGGTCGAAACCCTCGCAGTCCGCGCCGCCGAGTTCCTCTAATCTGTCGATGAGGTAGGGTGCGTCGAAGTCGGCGAAGTTCCACCCGGTGAGCACGTCGGGGTCGGTCGTCTCGATGTAGTCGAGGAACCCGTCGAGCATCGCCTCCTCGCTCTCGTAGCGGTTGACGGTGGCGTCGATCTCCGTCTCGATGCCCTCGTATCCGTCGAGTTCGTCCGGACCGATGCCCTCGCTCACCTCGTAGAGCCAGACGGCGTACTCGTCGGTGCGCGAGTCGTGACTCGACAGACAGATGATCGTCTCCTCGCCGTCCTCGGGGAAGCCAGAGCGGTCGTCGACCTCGATGTCGAAGGTACAGACCCGTGCGTCGGACTCCATCCCGACTGGCTCGACCTCCTCGTGGGGCACGACGAGCGCGTCGTCGCTCGCGCGGCGTTTCGGCACGCGGACGCCGCTACCGATGTCCTTGTCGATGAGAAAGCGGTTCGGAAAGAGGATGTCCGCCTCGTAGTGGTCGAAGCGCTCCCGGATCTGGCCGACGTCCCGCGGGGTCTGGCCGAAAATCTTGGTGAGTTCCTCGCCTCGAATGCTCTCGTAGGCGTCGCCGTTTTCGTTCACCTCTTCCGAGCCAGTGATGCGCTCGTGGTCGAATTCACCCGTGAGATTCGCGGTCGGCGCGTAGAAGTAAGGTCGAAAGCCGTGGACGCGAACGTGTTCGACGTCGCCTCCCTCGGTGCGCCCGAAGACGTGGATGATCGGTGTTTCGTCTTTTCCCGTGCCCTCGACGGTATAATCGACCTGTGTGACGGCCATCTCAACGGTGCCGTCGGCGTCGGGGTAGCGCCGCGCGCTCGGGTCGACGAGTTCGGCCTCGCCGCCCCCGTCGCCGGCGACCGTCCGCGCCGCCGCTGCCGCCCCGTCCGCGTCCTCCGCACTCCCGCCGGCGCGGCCCGCAAGCGTCGCCTGCTCGGTGGACTCCGTCCCGGTCATGACCCTCCTTCACCGCCGCCGGTAAAAACACCGGCGGTCCGGCGCACGGCGAACCGAAACACGGTTGTTCGGCGCACGACATTGGAACGATGCCGTGCTCGATGACCTCCCGGACGGCTCGACCGACCAGTACGAACCCGACGAGCCGGACCCCGAAGCCGAGTACACGCCCGACATCCCGTCGGTCTCGATACCCGACACCTCGGATGCCGACGTGCCGCCCGAACTGGCACGGGTCTTCTGGAATGTCGTCCTCGCGGCCAATATCGGCCTGTTCGCGGTGGCGCTCGGTCTCATGGTCGGCGTCTTTCAGGGCCAGTGGCGACTCGGCGGCGGTGCAATCGCGCTCGGGGCCGTGGCGCTACTGCTGGGGTACCGGCGCTACCGGCGCTATCAGAACCGCTAACCGCGTGGGCAGCGTAGGGGAGGTATGCAGACCGTCCGTGACGAGAGCGGCGAGCGCTATCTCCTCGTGAACCATTCGGAAGCGTCGAGTCGCGTGCGTGACCCCACGACCGGCGAGGAGCACACCGTCGCCACCGACTCACTCGAAGCCACGGATGAGTCGGCGCTCGATACGGCCGCGCGCGGGATTTCGGAGCCGGTGCGGCGACTGGTGAGTGCCGTCCCCGATGAGCAGGCGCTCGGATTGCTCCGTGAGATCGATGCGCGCGGGTCGGTCGCGGTTCGTGACCTCCTCGCGTACGACCTCTGTGAGAGCGACCTGCACGGTCTCTGCGGGGAGTTCCGGGCGGCAGGACTGCTCGAACCGTGCGAGGTGGCCGGCGAACGCGGCTATCGAGTGACGCCCGACGCGAGCGCGGCGCTCGCGCGACTGCGCGACGACTGAATCGATTATCCGCGCGCCGCTTTTCGTCCGTTCAGTCCGAACAGCGCCATCGAGAGACCGGAACTCAGGAGGTTGATGCCGAAGAGGAGACCGACCGCCCACGCGGCGGTGCTCGGAAAGCCGACGAAGAGCAACATGCCGACGGCGAGCCCGAGCAGACCACTCACGACGACCCACGGCCAGTTCGAGCGCGGGCGCAGCCCGATACCCATGACGATTTCGAGGAGGCCGTTCAGCACGAACGTGACTGCCAGCACGAGCGTGAGCGTCGCCAGCCCGAACACCGGATTCACCAGCAGCGCGATACCGCCGACGATGTACAGCAGCGCCAACAGCGCCTGTGCGAGCGCGCCCGTCCAGCCGCGTGCCGAGAGGACGTGAATCCCGTGTGTGATGCCGCCGACGACGAGCAGCGCCCCGAGAAACGCCGAGAGCGCGAGACCCGTCACCAGCGGGAAGACGACGGCGAGAACCCCGAGCAGCGAGACGACCACGCCGACGCCGACGAGGTAGCGCCACGAGTTCGCGAGCGGTGTCGTCTCTCCTGTATCGGTCGTGATCGACATTTGTACACCCATAGATGTCACGCAACCATACATAAAGGCTTGGGCCGGCCGGTCAGTTTAGTAGTGCCCGCGAGATGGTCCAGTATGAAACTCGATCGGGGTGTGCTCGTCGCGGCCATCGTGGTTTTCGGGGCGCTCTCGTTGCTGGTGGCCCTCCCGCTCGCCCAGTACGTCCTGCTCGCACTGTTGCTCGGCTACGTGCTCCACCCGGTTCAAAAGCGCCTCGCCCCGCGGGTCGGACCACGGATTTCGGCGGGTGCGCTCATCACCGCGACGGCGCTCGTGATACTGATCCCGCTCGGCGCGGTGATAACCGTCGCCACACAACAGGCGCTTGAGGTGTATCGGGCCACCCGTGCCGGCCGTCTCGGCATCGAGACCGTCGAACGCTTCCTCCGCGAGCAACTCGGCGTCGCGATCGACGTCAGTCGGGTGGTGAGTGGGGTCAACCCGAACGAACTGGTCGGCGTGGTCGAACGCGGCGGCGGAACGGCGCTGTTCGGGAGTCTGATGAACGTCTTCGGCGGGCTCTCGAACGCCGTGCTCGGTCTCACAGTATTGGTCTTTCTCACCTACTACCTCCTCACCGACGGTACGGCCTCGCTACGCTGGCTGCGCGGCGTCACCCCGCTGTCCGCGGACGTCTGGGAGGAGTTGGTCGAACGCGTCGACCAGCTCGTGTGGGCCGTGATCGTGGGGAACGTCGCGGTAGCGGTCGTACAGGGCGTGCTCACCGGCATCGGATTGGTCCTGATCGGCTTCCCGAGCGCCGTCTTCTGGACGGTCGTCACGGTGGTACTCGGACTGTTGCCGCTCATCGGCGCGTCCATCGTCTGGGTGCCGGCGGCGGCCTATCTGTTGCTCGTCGGTCGCCCCGTCGCCGCCGTATTGTTGTTCGCCTACGGGGCTTCCATCGTGAGCCTCTCGGACAACTACCTTCGGCCGGTCATCGGCGGGCGCGAGGCGGGTCTCAATCCCGGCCTGTTCGTCCTCGGCATCTCCGGCGGGCTGTTCGTCTTCGGCTTTCTGGGTGTCTTCTTCGGCCCGGTCGTGCTGGGCACGCTCAAGGTGTTCGTCGAACTGTTCGCCCGCGAGCGCCCGCCGGCCCACGATGCGAGCGACGATCGACCCGCTTCGGCCGTCGACACGTCGGCTGGCGAGCGAGCGCGTCGCGCCAGTTGACTGCCATCGGGTGAGAATCCCGGTACCGCGGACATCGGTCGCAACCAATACATGAACAGTCATGGCCCACCTCTTTGTCGGATACCGCTCTGGTCCGAAGCGGGAGCACGGTGTGGGGAGGGGACGGATAGTTCATGGGTCCCTCCACGCCGCGTGTCCTCTGGCATCACCACGCGCTCCGTGCTCCCGACAGCCGCCACGCTGGGGTTGTCGGCTCCGTCTCCCGCCTTCGACGACCAAAGAGTCAAGAGCGGACCCCATGAACGATCGATATGAATGCCGACAGCAGCCACGACGTCATCGTCGTCGGCGTCGGCGGTATGGGCAGCGCGACCACCTACCACCTCGCCCGTCGCGGACTCGACGTTCTGGGACTGGAGCGCTACGACATCCCGCACACGATGGGGTCTTCCCACGGCATCACGCGCATCATTCGGCGGGCGTACTACGAGCATCCGTCCTACATCCCGCTGGTCGAACGTGCCTACGACCTCTGGGACGACCTCGCGGCGCTGTCGAACAGACCGGTCATCCACCGCACCGGCTCCATCGACGCCGGCCCGCCCGACGACCCGGTGTTCGAGGGGTCGCTGCGCTCGTGTGAAGAACACGATATCCCCCACGAGGTACTCAGGGGCGAGGAACTCGGCGAGCGTTTTCCCGGCTACCGACTCCCCGAGGACTACCGCGCGCTCTATCAGGACGACGGCGGGTTCGTCGTGCCCGAACAGGCCATCATCGCCCACACGCAGGCCGCACAGGCCGAGGGAGCCGAGATACACGCCCGCACGCGGGTCGATGGCTGGACGGAGACATCGAGTGGCGGCGTGCGCGTCGAGACTGCTCGTGGAACCTACGAAGCCGACAGACTGGTGCTGGCGGCCGGCGCGTGGAACCAGGAACTCGCCGACGCCCTGGAGGGGGTTGCGGTGCCCGAACGGCAGGTGCTCGCGTGGCTCCAGCCCGAAAGCCCCGACCTGTTCGAACCCGCGAACTTCCCCGTCTGGAACCTCTCGGTGCCCGAAGGACGGTTCTACGGGCTTCCCGTCTACGACGTGCCCGGCATGAAACTCGGCCGGTATCACCACCGCGACGAGCAGGTCGATCCCGACGACTGGCACCGCGACCCCGACGCCGAGGACGAACGCCTCCTCCGGGAGTTCGCCGAGCGCTACTTCCCCGAGGGAGCCGGCCCGACGATGGGTCTCGCCACCTGCATGTTCACCAACTCACCGGACGAACACTTCATCCTCGATACGCTGCCCGACCATCCACAGGTGGCCGTCGGGGCCGGCTTCTCGGGCCACGGTTTCAAGTTCGCCAGCGTCGTCGGCGAGGTGCTCGCCGACCTCGTTACTGGCGGTACCGACCACCCGATCGGGATGTTTCGGCTGGACCGCTTCGAGTGAGTCAGGCGACGTTCGTCTCCTCTCGCAGCCCACCCTCCTCGAAGCGGTCGCGGCCCAGAACACCGATATCGACGAGCGATGGCTCGCCGTCGTGAACGATCTCGGCGACGAGCTGCCCGGTCGCGGGCGCGTGCTGGAAACCATGCCCCGAGAAGCCGGCGGCGACGACCAGCCCCGGCAGCACCTCCTCGATGATGGGATGGTGGTCGGGCGTCACGGCGTACAGCCCCGCCCAGCCGCGTTTGACCGTCGTCTCCGGCCCGAAGTGGTCGGTCCAGCCGCTCGCGTTTTCGAGTGCTGTCGTCGCCCAGTCGAAGTCCATCGTCTTGTCGTAGCCGCCGGGGTCCTGCGTCGGATCGGCGTCGCCGAAGTGGCCGCCGACGATCGCCTGTCCCTCGCGTTCGGGCCGAAAGTACAGCCCCGTATCGAGGTCGATCGTGAGGGGTGCGTCCTCCGGGACCGGGATTTCGGGGTTGGCGACGAGGATCTGGCGGCGCTTTGGCTCGATCGGGAGGGAGACGCCCGCCATCGCGCTCAACTCGCCGGCCCACGCGCCGGCGGCATCGACCACCGCATCAGCCTCGATGCGCTCGTCGGGCGTCTCGACGCCACGCACAGTCCCACTGTCGACGAGGACGTCCTCGACGGGCGTCTTCGTCAGCACGGTCACGCCGTCGCCGAGCGCCTGCGAGTACCCCTGCGCCGCGAGGTTCGGGTCGGCGAAGCCGTCGAGCGGCGAGTAGGTCGCGGCGACGAACTTCTCGGGGTGGATGCCCGGTGCGTACGCGGTCGCCTCGCTCGGGTCGAGATACTCGCTTCGACCACCGCGCTCGTTCTGGAGGGCGACGTTCTCCTCGAACCCCGCGGCCGTGTCCGCCTCGCGCGCGAGGAAGAGGTAGCCGGTCTTCCGGTGGGCGATGTCGACGCCGAAGCGCTCCTCGAACTCGTTCCAGACGTCGAGGCTCGCCAGCGAGAGGTCGACGTTCACGCGCGTCGCAAACTGCGTCCGGATGCCGCCGGCCGAGCGCTGCGTGCTCTCGCCGCCGATGCTCCCACTCTCGCACAGCGTCACCTCGATGTCGCGCTCGGCGAGGGCGTGCGCACACGACAGTCCGACGATGCCGCCGCCGACCACCACTACGTGCATGGCGACTCCTCACACCACGGTGGCAAAACCTTTTGCTCGCCGTCGGCCCGGTTCGCGTTCACTCCGAGAGCGTCCGTAGCTCCTCGATCTCCGCATCCGACCAGTCGTAGAACGGCTCGTCGATGTCGCGCAGCGTCTCGACGCAGTCGTCGTACCGCTCGCGCGCGTCGGGGGCGTACTCGTCGTCGGGATGGGTTCGAATCCACTCGCGGAGTTCGGCGAGCGCCCCCGGCGAGTAGGTGTCGATCTTCCCCTGCTCGGTCAACAGTTCGAGTTTGCGGTCCTCGTCGCGCAGCGTGCGAAACAGCGCCCACATGGCCGGCACCCAGAGGACACCGATCGACCCGACCATGACGACCCACGCGGCCGTACTGAGCGCCATCTCAGTCACCCCCCGCATCGACGCCGGGTCTCCCGCGCCGGCGCACGGTGCGCATAACGAGTACCGCGCCGACGAGCAACACGGCCATGAGGACGACGCCACCCACCGTTTGCATCGTCGAGGCGGCGATGTTCGTCACGAGGTAGTAGGCCATGATGAACACCATGACCACCGGGACGACGTACTTGATGACGGGGTCCCACCACGACCCGATGTGGACGTCGGCGTTGCGGTTGAGTTCGATGACACGCAGGCGCTCGGGGCCGACCTTCCAGCCGACGGTGCCGATTATCAACAGCGTCGCCAGCGGCAGTCCCCAGTTGCCGAACATGAAGTCCATCGTCCCCAGGAAACTCGCCGAGTAGGCGCTCGGGATGCCGAGCAACCAGATGACGGTGCAGACGGCGAGCACGGTTTGCGTGCGATCGAGTCGCGTCTCCTCGGCGACTGTCGTCACGGCGACCTCGATGATGACGAGCGCGGTCGAGAAAGCCGCGAAGAAGAAGCCGACGAAGAAGAGGATCGCCCAGATCGAGCCGCCGGCCATCTGCGGGAAGACGCTGACCAGCGAGATGAACGTCAGTTCGGCACCGGCGGTCGGTTCGAGACCGAACGCGAAGACGACGGGAAAGACCGTGAAGATGGCCAGGAGACCGATGCTCGTGTTGCCGATGGCCGTGAAGATGCCCGCGCCGAGCGGGATGTCGTCGTTCTTTCTGAGGTAGCTCCCGAAGGTGAGCGCGATGCCCCAGCCGAGACCGGTCGAGAACAGTGCCTGTCCGAGCGCGGCGATCCACGTCTGGCCGCGCACGAGGTACTCCCAGTCGGGCGTGAGCGCGAAGGCGAGGCCCTCGGTCGCGCCGGGCAGCGTCAGCCCGCGGACGGCGACCACGATCAGGGTGATCACGAGCAGCGGAATCATCCACTTGACGACGCGCTCGATGCCGCGGCGAATCCCGAACAGGAGCACCCCCGCGACGAGCGCGACGGCGAGCGTGTGCGTCCCGATGGTCAGTAGCGGGGAGGCGGTGAAGGCGTTCCAGAAGGGCACCGACTCGAAGCCGGATTGAGAGAAGGTGAGCAAAAAGGAGTGGATGGTGTAGTAGATGACCTGTCCCACGATCGGCATGTAGTACGATGCCAACGCGATCGTCGTGAGGACGACGACGAGTCCGAACCCTTCGGACCACCCACGACCGTAGGTCTTCTTGAACGCGCCGATGACGCCCCGTTTGGTGTACGAACCGAGCGCACTCTCGGCCATCAGTCCCGGAACCGCGATGACGAACAGCAGGACGATATACGCCAACAGAAAGGCCCCGCCACCGTTTTGACCCGTAGTATACGGCATCCGCCAGATGTTGCCCGACCCGACCATCCCGCCGAGCATCGCCATCAGGAACCCGAACCGGGTGCCCCACTCCTCACGGACGGTTTTCGCTCCGGATTCGCTTGCCATACTGTATCACGACACACATCACAGTAGCTCGTAATAAATCCACCGGCGGGGACGAACCGCCCGACGGCGCCCTGACGACCGTGTCGTGTGACCCGACGACTCAGAGCAGCCCTTCGGCACGGAGATACTCGCGGGCGACCGTCTGCGGGTTGCGGTTCTTCAATGTTACCTCGCCGTTGAGGCGCATTATCGTGTCGGTGCTGTCGATGGTCGGTCCGATGGCGTTCAGCGGCGCGCGCATCGACGGGTTTTCGGCCATCGTCTCGCCGTTGATCAGCGGTGCGGGGTTGTACGGCGGGAAGAAGCGCTCGTCGTCGGCGATGGTCTCTAGCCCGTACCGGCCGATGTTGGGGTTGGTGCTGTAGCCGACGCCGACTTCGGCCCCGCTGGTGGCGATGATCTGGTAGGTGAGCGACGGCCCGACGCTGCGGAGGTTCAGCGCACCGAGCGAATCGGCGAAGCCGTAGTGGTTCGCCAGTCCCGGCCAGCCGTCGGGTCGCGTACGGAACTCCGGTCCCATCACGGTCGTGAAACCCGTGTTGCCCTCGTTGACGTACTCGGCGAAATCGGTCATCGTCTTTACACCCGTCTTCTTCGCCCATTCGGGCGTGGTGATGAGGATGTAGGTGTTGTTGTACGGGGCACGATTCAGATAGACGAGGTCGTGTTGGCGCTGCATCTTGCGCTTGACGGCACGGTAGAGCTTCTCGGGATTGCTGATGACGCGGTCCTTGACCGGAGGAAGGGTCGTCCACGCGCCCCCGGTGTACATCCAGTAGAGACCGACTTCGCCGTCCGTGGTCGCCCGGAAGTTCATCGGCGTGCCGCCGAGCGCCGTCTCGTCTACTACTGTGAGGTCGGTGTTCGCCCGCAGCGATTCGAGCGCCATGTAGCTGAGTAGGATGCTCTCGGGATAACGCGCCGAACTCACTTGCACCGTCCCGGACCGGGTGGCCCCGAAGACGCTTGCACAGCCCGCCGTTGCTCCCATGCCGGCGACCGCGACCGCCGCGCCACCGGCCCGCAACAGTTCACGCCGCGTCCTCATCGACGCCACCCTCGCCCTGTCGCTCTTCGTTCGATCGATGCTCGCACCTGCCCGTCGACCGCCACGACTGTCATGAATCCACACCCCGCTGTGCGAAGAGTATCGTCAACTGTGTATAACGTATCACCTTGCAAGCGAAAGCAGATGTGGGACCTCGGAACGGCGGATCGTGAACTAGCGACCGAGCGCCGCGGGTCCGCGTGCCGGATAGCCGACGATGGTGTCGACACCGACCGACCGCAGTTCGCCGATGCGCTCGTCGATGTCCTCGTCCTCTCCCACGAGCGCGAACCGTTCGATGGCCGAAAGCAGCACCGACCGGGGTGCGCCGCTCACTCCGGCATCGGTTCGCATGCCGTCCGGGGCGGTCCGCACTCCCTCCGGACGTGCATCGTCGAGGGCGGCGGCAACCGAACCGCGGCGGGCGACGTAGGCCCCGAGCGCGTCGAGGAGTGCGTCCTCGTCGGCGCTGCGCACCACGGGGGCGTAGACGGCGAGGGTACCCTCAAAGCCCGCCGCGCGGAGCGCGCGCACCTCGCGGACGGTCGTCGGCGCGAGCAGTTCGAACTGAGTGCCGCCGGCCGCCAGCGCGATCCGTCCGACGCCCTCGGTGCCGACCCACGCCGCCGGTGCGCGCTCGCGGGCCGCACCGATGCGTGGGGCGATGGCGCGCGCCCGCTCCGTGTCGGTGAGATAGGCGGGATTGCCCGCGACGAGCACCCGGCCGACGCTTTCGGGAAGCGCCCGTGAGAGGTGGTCGTCGCCGAGCGGGTCGAACCCGTCGGCCCGGACCGGCGTCGTGACGAACAGGTCCGTCTCGCGGGCGACGTCGGCGAGCACCTCGGGGCCGGGGACGTGCTCGCGGCCCTCGTAGTCGACGATGACGCGCTCGGCGCCAGCGAGATCGACCGATGCGACGTCGAGTTCGGTCGGTTTGAGTGCGACGCCGTCGAACCCGCTCACGAACGTCGAGAGATCACTCACGAGCGTTCACCACCAGAGACCGAAAGCAGTTCGATACGACTATCGCGGAACACGATCCATCGTCTGTGCGACCATATCTTTCATGCGGGCATCGGCGACAAAACCCCGTCGATTCGTGTTCTCGACGAACCGGGGCGCTCGTCGAACGCGACGGCTCGGCGAACACCGCTCTTTCTTGACCTGCCCGTCGGTGGGGGCCTGCGACGGTATTCGTCACACCGCAAGAGCTACCACCGCGCCGCGAGGCGTTCGCGTATGTCCGTTCGCGCGCGTGACATCATGACGAGCGAGGTCGAGACCGTCGCTCCCGACGAGGAGATCAGCACCGTGCTGACGCGGCTCTCGCGGGCCGATTTCAACGGTTTTCCCGTCGTCGACGACGGCCGCCTCGTCGGCATCGTCACACAGGGCGACCTCGTGAAACTCTTCCAGCCGAGCGACCGCACACTCTGGATCCCGATCGGCCTGCCACCGTTCATCGAGCCGATCGACTACGCTTTCGACTTCTCGTGGGACGATCTCGACGTCAACCTCGATCTGGCGAAACATGCCGGCAAGCCGATCAGCAGCGTGATGACCGAAGACGTCGTCACCGTCGGGCCGGACGCCGGCGTGGACGAGGTACTCTCGGTGCTGGCCGACGAAGAGCGCAACATCAATCGCGTGCCGGTGATCGACGGCGAGGATCTCGTCGGCATCATCACCCGCGAGGACCTCCTGCGGACGCTCGATCGCGAGCGCGAGTAGTCCGCCCGGGCGCTCGTGGTTTTATATCACGGCCCACCCACGGTCGAATATGGCACGCGAACTCACGCGCCGCGCGCTCGTCGGGGCGATCCTGGCGGGCGGCGGCGCGGTCGGTGCGCTCTCGCCGGTGCGTGGCTATCTCGAACGGTTCGCGCCGCTCACGGGGTCGGCCTGGGACTCGACCGAACGCGAGAGGGAGACCGTCGAGAGCCCGCACGGGAGCGCCACGGTGCGCTACGACGACTACGGAACACCCCACATCGACGCCGAGAACGAGGATGCGCTCTACTTCGCGGTCGGCTACGCGCAGGCACGCGATCGCGCCTTCCAGATGGACCTCCAGCGCCGTCAGATGCGCGGGCGGCTCTCGGAGGTCGTCGGCGACGCGACACTCGATTCGGATGTCTTCCACACGAAGATGGATTTCGACGGCGCGGCACGGGCGAACGTCGCGCTGCTCGACGAGACGAAGGCGGGAGCACTCGGCGAGACCTACGCCGGGGGTGTCAACGCGGTGCTGACCGACGATCCCTCGGCGATCGAGTTCTCGCTGCTCGAGTACGAGCCGGAGCCCTGGAAACCGGTCGATACGATGCTGTTACAAAAACAGATCGCCTGGACGCTCACAGGGAGCTTTCGAACCCTCCGAAAGGCGCTCGTCGCCGACCGGTTGGGCAGCGGGGCGGCGCGTGAACTCTACCCCGACCGTTTCGATCACGACTCGCCGATCATCCGCCGGCAGCGCGCAGCGGAGTCGTCGAACGGATCGGTGTCGGGGAAGCACGCCGTCGATCCAGAGTTCGTCGACTGGCTGAGCAGCTACGAATCCCCGGCGGGGATCGGTTCGAACAGCTGGGTCGTCTCGGGCGAGCAGACCAAAAACGGCCTGCCGATCGTGGCGAACGACCCGCATCTGAGCCTGATGGCCCCACCGGTCTGGTACGAGATGAACCTTCGGACCGACGACGTGAGCGTGCGCGGCGTGACCTTTCCGGGGGTTCCGTTCGTCGTCATCGGCGAGAACGACGCCGGCGTGTGGGGCTTTACCAACACCGGCGCGGACGTGATCGATTTCTATCGGTACGACACTCGTGATGGCCAGTACCGATATAAAAACGAGTGGCGCGACTTCGACACCGAGCAGCGCGAACTCCCCGTCAACGACGGTGAGAACCGGATGGTGACGGTGAAAAAGACCGTTCACGGGCCGGTCATCGAGCGTGAAGGCAGTCGCGTCGGCGTCGCCTGGACGGGACTGTCGGCCGAACGCACGCCACAGGCGATCTACGAGTACAGCCACAGCGACGGGCTTGACGATGTGCTCGACGCCACGAAAAAGTTCGACACGCCGACACAGAACCTCGTCTATGCCGACCGCGACGGCAACACGCTCTACGCCGTCACTGGCCGGATCCCGATCCGTACTGTGGACGGGGAAGAGGTCTCCGGAGCGCGGATCTTCGATGGCTCCGCGGGTGAGGGCGAGTGGGAGGGGTTCACCCCCTACGGGCGCTCCTCCTGGAAGGGGTTCATCTCGTTCGAGGAGAAGCCCGGCGTCGTCAACCCCGACTACATCGGGACGGCGAACCAGCGCGTCGTCGATGATCCGGCACACTACATCGCCGAGGCGTACTCCGATCCCTACCGTGGCATCCGGATCTACGATCTGCTCGATCGGCGAGCGAAATCCGACGAACCGATCGACCGTGCGTTCGTGAAGCGCATGCAGCGCGACACGCTCGATCTTCGGGCACGAGCGCTCGTTCCGCCGCTCGTCGCGGCCGCACGCGATGCGGACGACACCGACGAACTGGAGCGCTACGTCAACGCGCTCGATTCCTGGAACCACCGGATGGAGCGCGATTCGTTCGCGGCGCTCGTGTTCGTCCGCTGGTTCGAGCAGTACCGCGAGGCGACGTTCGGCCCGGAGTTCCGCGCTGCTGGCCTGGACGAACCGTATTTCCCGGCCGACTGGGTGCTCCAGCATCTCGATCGGGAGAGCCGATGGTTCGGCGCGGGTTCGCGGGCAACGGTGATGGTCGAGGCTCTGCAGGAAGCTGTCGCGACGATCCAGGACAACGGCGAGGAGCGATACGGCGACTACAACACGACCGGCGCGATGGACCACCCGCTGGGCCTCGGCTTCCTCGGCTATCCTGCCGAACCGACCGACGGCTCGCGCGCGACGGTGAACAACTACGCCGTCGAGAACCCCACCGGCAGCAGCTGGCGGATGGTCGTGCCGATGGCCGGCAACTCCCGAGCGATCCTTCCCGGCGGGAACTCGGGGGACTACTTCTCGCCGCACTACGACGACCAGCTCCAAATGTGGGCCGACGGCGAGTACAAGTCCATGTCACGGCAGCTCCGCGGAACCCCGACCTACACCTTCGAGCGAGGGAACGAATGAGCGCCACGAACCGCGTGCGGGCGGCGGTCACCGACGAGCGCGTTCGGTGGCTGGCGATGGTCGCGGCCATCGTGATCGGCCTCGCCGCGAGCGCGCTCCACTGGACCGGCCTGTTCCTGGGTGGCGTGCTCTGCGGGGCGGTGGCCGCCGATCGTCGGCGGGCGCTGCTCGCCGGGTTCGGCTTCGGCGTGCTCGTCTGGATCGTCTTCGCGCTCTCGCTGACCGCGAGCGGCGATCTCGGTGCCTATCTGGCGATGGGGCAGATCACCGCCGTGAGCGCCGTCATCCCGATCGCGACGGCGACCCTCGGAGCGCTTTCACGCTGGCTCGTGTAGCGATCCAGGGTCCTTCTCGACGAATCAGACACGCTCGACGAACCACGAGCGGTCGCCGATCCGTCGATCGGCATCGACTCGCAAAAATCAGATCGCGTCGGCGAGCGCCAGCAGTCGCTCCTCCAGGACGGCCGGCGAGGGCGCGAACAGTCGACAGATCGCTTCCCTGCCGATCGCACCGCGATCGAACACCGCCTCGGGGACCATCTCCCGGTCGTTCATCGCCTGCTCGACCGCCCACGCCGGCGACCCTTCTTCGGATTCGGTGGTCGGGTCACCCTCGGATCGGGTTCGGTCGACTTCGACGGCATCGAACCGTTCGGTGACGGCTTCGGCCACCGCGTCGTCCAGGCGGACGGTCGCGGCCGCGACGACCGAGTGATCGTATTCGCGAGCGGCGAGCAACGACCGGGCGACGTGATCCGATGTACCGAATCGGGGGCAGCCCACGGCCGCCACGCCGTCGGCGGTCCGGTGGAGTCGGCCATCGACTGCGGTCACGTCGTCGGTGTCCATCGCATACGGCGTGGCGACGGCGACGTTCAGTCCGATTTCGGGAACGAGCGCGTCGACCCCGTTTCGTTCGAGCGTTTCGACCAGAGCACGCACGTTGCCGAGTGTATCGGCGCGGGCGGCGTCGTCGTACAGTCCGGCGAGGTGGTTGACCGGCCCGTCGCCGCTGCCGACGTCGAGCCCGTAGCGCACGGCGCGGTCGATGAACCGCTCGGCGTGCTCGACGGCCGCCGGCATCGCCGCCCCGCCAGCGAGCTCGGCGGCGATCGAGGCCGAGATCGTACAGCCGCTGCCGTGAGTGTCGTCGGTGTCTCGGCGCGCCTTGCAGAACGTGTGGGTCTCGCCGTCGGTGGCGAGTACGTCGACGAGTTCGTCCTCGTTGAGGTGGCCGCCGGTCACGAGCACCGCATCGGGACCGTTGGCAGCGATCTCCGCGGTGGCCGCGCGCATGTCCTCTTCGTCCTCGATCTCCATGCCGGTGAGCACTGCCGCCTCCGGCAGATTGGGCGTCACGAGCGTCGCCTGCGGGAGCAAGCGCTCTCTGAGCACGGTCTCGGCCTCCGCGGCGAGCAGGCGATCGCCGCTCTGGGCGACCATCACGGGATCGACGACGAGCGGGAATTCCTGGTCCTTCACGCTATCGGCGACCGTCTCGATGATGGCCGCCGAACTGAGCATGCCCGTCTTCGCCGCGTTGACGGCGAAATCGTCCGTGACGGCACCGATCTGCGCCGCGATGACGTCTGTCGAGACGTCTTCGATCGCCTCGACGCCGCGCGTGTTCTGGGCGGTGACGCTCGTTAGGGCGCTCGTCCCGAAGACACCGTGTGCCTCGATCGTCTTCAGGTCGGCCTGGATGCCGGCCCCGCCACCGCTGTCCGACCCCGCAACCGTCAACGCGACGTCACGCCCGGTCATGGGTTCACCTCGGCTCCCGCCGCCGAGTCCGTTTCGGCCCGCGTTCCTCGAACGAGCATCACCAAGAGAAAGACGAAGACGACGGCGACCGCCGCCAGACTGCCCCAGACGAGCACTACGAACGTGAATCCGAGCGCGAGCGCACTCGCGACCACTCAGACGACCTCCTGGCGGCGTTCGTGCGGCCAGGCTTCTTCGGTGTAGGCCATCTTCCAGAAGGCGTGTTCGAGCTGCGTACAGCGCCGGAAGGCGGTCGCCATCTCGTCACGGAGCGACGGATGGCGTTCGGCACAGCGATCGACCAGTTCGGTCATCCACGCCACCGACTCGCGGAACTCGTCGCTGGTGTACTTTGCGATGAACGGCGTGTAGCGGTGCTCGCCGTCGGAGCGCTCGGCCATGTGCTCGGCGATGTCGAGGTAGCCCCGTCCGCAGGGGTAGATCGCGGCCGCACCGACGCCGAGCGGGCGTTCGCGGGCGGTTCGCAGCAGGTAGTTCGTGTAGGCGACGCAGGTGGGGACCTTCTCGACGCCCGCCAGGTCCTGGGGCGTGAGGCCGTAGTCGGCGGCGAACTCCCGGTGGAGGTCCATCTCCTCGTCGACGATGTCGCCGGCGACCGCAAAGCAGTGGGCCATCGTCTCCTCCTGGCGCGCTTTCGTCCCGAGCACGGCGAACGTGCGCGCGTAATCGTGGAGATACCGATAATCCTGTTCGAGCCACGTCCGGAACGCGGCTTCGTCGAGGGTGCCGTCGGCCAGTTCGGTGACGAACGGATGGCTCTTCTGGGCGGTCCACAGTTCCGATTCGGTCTCGACGAGGTGGTCGCTGAAGCGCATCGGGAAATCGAAGCCACCCGTCGGTAATATAACTGACGAATATCGGTCAGTTTTCGAACGGTGAGGTGGTGGTGTAGAACCATCGACGCGGGGAACGTACCGATAGCAGTACTGCACAGGATGTCCACGGCGGGCGAACGGTTGTGGATACGAGCACGAACGTTTGCGGATGGAAAGACAGAACAGGACCATCCGCCGACCGACGGGCATGGGGAAACCTTCGCCGACGGAACTGGACCGATACGTGTTCTCGCGGACGGGAGCGCCGAACGAGGACCTCCTGGTCGGTCCCCGTGCGGCCGAAGACGCCGCCGCCATCCGAACGGCGGCGGGCACGCTAGTCGTCAGCACCGACCCCGTCTCGCTGGCCACGGAGTCCATCGGCCGGATCGGCGTTGCGGTCGCTTCCAACGACGTCGCCGCGTCGGGAGCCGTGCCCGAATATCTCGTCTCCACGGTCCTGCTTCCCTCGCGGGATACCGATCTGCTCGACACCATCACGAACCAGTTGGACGAAGCCTGCGCCCGTCTCGGGATGGCGATCGTCGGCGGCCACACCGAATCGGTCGCCGGTCTCGATCGCCCGTTGCTGTCGCTGACGTGCATGGGCTACGCCGACCGGTTCGTCTCGACCGCCACGGCGACGCCCGGCGACCGACTCCTCCTCACGAAGGCCGCCGGCATCGAGGCGACGGCGGTGCTGGCGTCCGATTTTCGGGCGGCAATCGACGCCGACGACGCGACCGTCGAGCGGGCCCGCTCGTTTTTCGACGAGTTGAGCGTGCTGGTCGACGCAACCGTCTGCGCGCCCGTCGCAACCGCGATGCACGACCCGACCGAAGGAGGGGTTCTCGGCGGGGCGGTCGAGATCGCCCGTGCCAGCCACGTCGACGTCGTTCTCGACGGCGATTCGATTCCAGTTCGTCCGGAGACGCGCGAACTCTGCGCCGCGATGGATCTCGACCCACTACGTGTTCTCGGTTCGGGCGCGCTGCTCGTGACCGTTCCGGCGGACGCTGCCGAAGACGCCCTCGACGCTCTTCACGAAGAAGACATCGAAGCGACCGATATCGGTTCCGTCGAGGAAGTCGCCGGCGACGACCCGGCGGTCGTTCGCGATGGTCGGCGTCACACCGACGCGATCCGCGACGGGATGTACGTCCTCTGGGAGTGAACGATCCCTCCGGTTGGCTGGCCGTCTTCTCGTGTTTCGACTCCATTCTCCACCGAGATTCGGTGAAGCAATATCGACCGTCGGTCGGGCACGTGTCGAATATCGTCGGCATAGTTAGATTCAAATTTTTCTTTCTGCCCCAAAAGAGATATGTGTTCGAAAACGCTGCGGACGAGTGAAATGAGTGGCGAACTGTACGAACCCGAGACCGTGTGGGAGTTCGGCATGGCCGACCGGGTGAAGTTCGGCATCGGAGCCAGCAGGGAACTCCCGTCGGCGATACACGAACACGGCGCGTCGTCGGTGTTGTTCGTGACCGACCGGGGTATCGAGGACGCGGGCATCATCGACCACCTCCTCGGCGTTCTCGATGGCCACGACATCGAAGCCGCCGTCCACGCGGCCGTCGAACCGGAGCCATCGGTGAACGTCTACGAGGAAGCAATGGGAGCCGTCGCGGACCACGATACGGACCTCGTGGTCGGTGTCGGCGGCGGGAGTTCGATGGATGTCGCCAAGACCGCCAGCGTCCTCGCCGACAGCGACGGCTCCGTGCTCGATTACGCCGCCTCGCCGGTCGGCGACGGGCGTTCGATGGCCGCATCGGGGCGGCCCTGTATCTGCCTTCCGACGACCTCCGGCACCGGCTCAGAGACGTCGCCGGTCGCCGTGGTTTCCGACCCGAGTGCGAACCGCAAGAGTGGGCTCTCCGACCGCCGGTTGCGCCCGGCGATGGCGCTCGTCGATCCGACGCTCATCACGTCGCTGCCGCCGGCCCCGACCGCCTTTTCGGGCATGGACGCTCTCGGCCACGCCATCGAGTCGTACTCGGCGATCCGCTTCGATGCGAAACCCCGCCCTTCGAATCCCGAGGAGCGCCCCGATTACAACGGCCGGTCCGTCCTCACCGACCAGCTGGCGCGGAAGGCGATCGAACTCGTTGGCGACAACCTCCGGCGGGCGGTCGACAACGGCAACGACCTCGACGCGCGCCGGAACATGGCGCTCGCGAGCCTGCTCGCCGGAATGGCCTTTACGAACTCCGGAACCACCGCCGCCCACGCGCTCGCGATGGCCACCGGCGCGGCGTTCGACGTCCCACACGGCGTCGCGGTGGCGATATTCCTGCCGGAGGTGATCCGGTTCAACACGCAGAGTTCCCCCGAACGGTTCGACGAAATCGTTCGGCTCCTCGGTGCCGAACGGACCGCGGCGGACGCGAGCGAGGCCGTTGGGAACCTGCGCCGCGACGTGGGCATCGCCGACGGTCTCGCCGAGTTCGGCGTGACCGACGATTACATCGACGAACTGGCTGAGCGGACGCTCGACATGGAGCGGTTGCTCTCCCGGAACGCTCGGCGCATGGCCCACGACGACGTTGAGCGAATCCTCCGACGGGCGCTCTGAGCGCCGCGAATCGGCGTTCCGGCCCCCATGTGACACACGATTCGCCAATCAACTGTCGCCACGATCGACGAGATGGCTGACGCTACGGGAAATCAACTCTCGACGCAAACGACCGCACTATATTCAATTGAGGGAATTTTGTTGTAGTTTCTTCCTATAGATTGCTGAAATTCAGAAGTTATAAGTCATTCCGTGGAGTGGGCCCAAACGGGTCGAACGCAATGTCACGACAGCAAGAACCACCCGAAGTCGAGAACGCACCGCTGCACGAAGGGGAGACGATGACGCCGAGCGAGGCGCTGCTCGAACAGTTCGTCGCCGAGGACGCCGACGTCATGTTCGGCATCGTCGGTTCGGCGTTCATGGACTTCCTCGACATCATGCCGCAGGCGGGCATCCGCTACCTGCCCGTTCGGCACGAACAGAACGCCGCCCACATGGCCGACGGTTACGCCGAAGCGCTCTGTGGCCGCGAACCCGGCATCTGTGTCGCACAGAACGGTCCCGGCGTCACCAACATGGTCACGGGCATCAAAGCCGCCCAGCTCAACCATTCCCCCGTAATCATGCTTTCACCGGCCGCCACCACGGGCTCGATCGGCACTGATGGATTTCAGGAGGCCGATACCATGTCGATCTTCGACGAGTGCGTCGACTGGCAGGGCCGTCTCGAAGACAACAGCCGCGTCGCCGAGTACGTTCGCACGGCCTACCGCGAGTCGCTGGCCGAGATGGGACCGACCCAGATCGACTTCGCGCGCGACCAGCTCTACGGCGAGATCGAGACCGACGTCCTTCAACCGAATCAGTACCGCCAAGAGAGCATCGGCGCGGCCGACGCCGACAAGGTGAGCGACGCCGCTGCAATGCTCTCCGAGGCCGACAACCCCGCCATCATCGCCGGGCTCGGCACGATCTACTCGGACGCCATCGACGAGGTCGCCGACCTCGCCGAGCGGCTGAACGCCCCCGTGGCGAACTCCTACCTCCACAACGACAGCTTCCCCATCAGCCATCCGCTGGCGGTGGGTGCGCTCGGCTACGGCGGGTCGAAGGCCGCGATGGAGTCGCTCTCGGAGGCCGACTGCGTTATCGCCGTCGGCAGCCGCCTCAGCGGGTTCGGTCTCCTGCCCCAGTACGGCATGGACTGGTTCCCCGAGGACGCCGACGTCATCCAGATCGACGCCGACGCCTCCCAGATCGGCCGCACCACGCGCGTCGAGTTGGGCTTGGTCGGCGACGCCGCCGAGACCGTCCGCGGCGTCACCGACAAACTCGACGACACCGCGGGTGCGGACGACTCGCGTGTCGGGAAGATCCAGCAGGCCTACGCCGACTGGAAGGACGAACTCGAAGAGATGTCCCAGTCCGATCAGACGCCGATTCATCCCCGGCGCGCGCTCTGGGACGTCGCGCAGGCGCTGCCCGAGAACACGATGGTTTCGACGGACATCGGCAACACCTGCTCGATGGCCAACGCCTACCTCGAATTCGACAATCCGGGCAACTTCCTCGCCGCCGGTACCTACGGCAACTGCGGGTTCGCCTACCCCGCGGCCATCGGCGCGAAGGTCGCTCGGCCCGACGATCCTGCAGTGGCGCTCGTCGGCGACGGCGCGTGGGGCATGCAGTCGCTCAACGAGGTCATGACCGCCGTCCGCGAGGACATTCCGGCCGTGGCGGTCGTGTTCAACAACATGGAGTGGGGTGCCGAAAAGCAGAACCAGTACTGGTTCTACAACGACCGCTTCGTCGGCACCGACCTGCCCGAGAACCCCGACTTCGCCGAGATCGCCCGCGACATGGGCGCACACGGCACGCGCGTCGAGGACCCGGACAACGTCCAGTCGGCGATGACCGACGCGCTCCAGTCGGGCGAACCAGCCGTGGTCGAAATCATGACCGACGGGACGGAATTACTCGAACCGTTCCGCCGCGACGCGCTCGACGACCCCGAGCGCGTTCTCGAAAAGTACCGCCAGCCCGGCGACGCCAACTACGAGGGCTGAGCCGCCGGCGGTCATCCGTCACCCGTTTATCACACCCCAGACACCGATGAGCCTCATCCCCAAACTCCGCGAGCAAGCCCGGACGGCGACGCCGCCCATTGTACTGCCCGAAGCCCACGACACCCGAATCCTCGAAGCGGCCGTCGGGGCCGCACGCGACGGTATCGCACGGCCCGTTCTGCCGGGTCCCGACGCCGAAACCGAGCGGCTGTGTGCCGAACACGACCTCCCGATGGAGGCGCTCACGTTCGTCGAGCGCCCGGCCGAGGAGAGGATGGAGGGGTACGCCACCGAATACGCCGCGCTACGCGATATACCTGTCTCGGCCGCCAAACGCGTGCTCGACGACGACCTGATTCTGGGGGCGTGGCTCGCGCGCACCGGCGAGGCCGAGGGGATGGTCGCGGGCGCGACCCACCCGACTGCCGAGGTGGTCGCGGCGGCCAACGGTATCGTGGGACTCGATCCGCTAGTCGACACCGCGTCGAGTTACTTCCTGATGGAGTTCGACGATTCGACCATCGGCGAGAACGGCACACTGCTCTACGCCGACTGTGGGGTGAACATCGACCCCGACGACGAACAGCTCGCGGATATCGCGCTTGCGACCGCCACGACCGCCGCGAAGCTTCTCGATTGGGAGCCACGGGTCGCTATGCTCTCGTTTTCGACGAAGGGTAGTGCGAGCCACGAGACCGTCGACGAAGTCCGGCGGGCGACCGAACTCGCCCGCGAACGGATGGACGGGTTGCGTATCGACGGCGAACTACAGAGCGACGCGGCGCTCGTGCCGAGCATCGCCGAGCGCAAGAACGGGACCGGGTTGGTCGAGGGCGACGCGAACGTGCTTGTCTTTCCGGACCTGAACGCCGGCAACATCGCCTACAAACTCACCGAACGCCTCGCCGGCGCGACGGCGCTCGGTCCCGTGTTGCAGGGGTACGCCCGACCGTTGAGCGACCTCTCGCGCGGCGCGAGTACCAGCGACATCTACGACATCGTCACGATCACCGCCGCCCACGCCGCCGTGACCGCGGACCCTCCCGACGGGACGGTCCTCGAACGGGGACTGCTGGCGCGGCGCGAGCAGGAACCCCCACGACCAGAACAACCATGACCGAAACGACGACACGGATGGACGACGAGACGCGCACGAACGACCGACGGATTCCCTTACCGCGACGCTGAGAGCCGGCAACACCTCTCGATGCATCCGGGTCGTAAGACCCTCGATTACGCCGAACGGCAGGCGTCGTAGAGATGCTTGTCGATCTCACAGCCAGTCGATAGACAGTGAACAGTTGCTCATCGGTGATTGCTTCGTTCCGGCCATTTCTCGTACTGTCCGTCAGATCCGGTTCATCGACCACCCTCGAAAACTCAGTGGTGGTCGAATGGGCCGGGCCGACGAGTGACGGTCTGCCGACCGTATCAGTCGTCGGCCGGCGCGGGTGAGTTCATGTCGACGGGTTCGGCGTCGACACCGAGTTCGTCGATGGCGGCCTGGGCGGCGCGCTTGCCCGAGAGCAACATTGCCCCGAAGGTCGGTCCCATCCGGGGGAGACCGTAAGTCGTCGCGGTCGCCATCCCCGTGACGATCAGGCCAGGGTGGGCGACGCCCGTGTTCTCGACGACCGCGTCCTCGCTCCGGCCGACCCACATCGAGTCGTGACCCGGCGAGTCGTGACCCGGAGCGCCGTACTGAGCGTCCTCGGTCTGATCCATGCCGGTCGCGTCGGCGGCGTCGGCGATGCCGGGCGCGTCGAGCACGCCCCGCTCGTCGAGTTTCGAGACGGCCATCGCCTCGTGACCGGTCGCGTCGATGACGAGGTCGGACTCGACGGCGACGGGGTCGACACACGTGATCTCGCGCGGGAGCGCGTGGACGGGTGTCCAGTTCATTACGATGCCGCCGACACGATGGTCCTCGCGCACCACAATGTCGGTAAACTCCGTCATGTTCTGCATCTTCGCACCGGCGTCGCAGGCGGCCTTGATGAGGCCCGACGCCGCCTCGGGACCGTTGGCGACGTAGAGGCCCTCGCTGTCCTGTGAGCGCTTGTAGTCGACGTCGAGTTCGTCGAGCACCGACTGGGCGGGGTCGCGCACGGTGATCTTGTTCATCAGGAAGCCGCCGAGCCAGAACCCGCCACCGAGATAGTTGTTCTTCTCGACGACCATCGCCTTCACGCCACGCTCGCCGAGTTCCTTGGCGGCCATCAGCCCCGAGGGGCCGCCGCCGACGATGATCACGTCGGACTCGGTGTAGTCCATGAACTCCTCGGTCCACTCCTCGCCGATCGCTCGCGTCACCTGTGCTTCGCCGACATCGCTGAACTGCTCGAACTGTTCCGTCATGCAACCCAGTGTTACTACTGACGAATAATATATCTTTCCATCACAGTCACCTGCTCGTGGCTGGACTGAAATCTCGGCCGATGAACTCGCCATCGCGGCCCTCAGTGTAGGAGTCTCATACGAACTTTCGGACGAGCGCCGGCATCGTCGGAGCGATCGAGGGAATCGATTTCGACACCAGAAGTCGATCCTCTTCCGACCGAACAGCGCCGGAGGGGTTTATGTGATTAGAGATATATACTTTCGTCGGCCGATGTCCGAGACACCACCAAACGTACGACCGCCGACGCCCGAGGAGATCCGCGAAAAAGCAGCACAGCACTACATCGATCTCTCCGACGACGAAGTCGAAGACTTCGAGACTGCCATCGTGGATACGCTCGAAGGCTACGAGCGGATGGACGAACTGACAGTACCGACGCCCGAACGCGAATACACGACCCGTGATCCGGGCTACGAACCCGGCCCGGAGGAGGACCCGCTGAACGCCTTCGTGAGGAAGTGTGCGGTCGCGGGTTCCGATTCCGGGCCCCTGTCCGGCTACGAGGTCGGACTGAAGGACAGCATCGCGCTCGCAGGCATCGAGATGACTGTCGGGTCGAAGCTGTTCGAGGGATACGTCCCCACAACGGACGCCACCCTCGTGACGAGGCTGCTCGACGCCGGGGCGTCGATCACTGGCAAGTTGAACATGGAAGACATGGCGTTTTCGGGAAGCGGCGAACTCTCCGCCACTGGGCCGGTGTTGAACCCGACCGACCGAGACCACATTGCGGGCGGTTCGTCGAGTGGGTCGATTGCTGCGGTCGTGAACGGCGACGTCGATGTCGCTATCGGTACCGACCAGGGTGGTTCGATCCGTATTCCCGCCGCGTGGAGCGGCGGCGTCGGGCACAAGCCGACACACACCCTCGTTCCATACACGGGAATCATTGGCCTGGGCCACTCGTTCGATCACGTCGGGCCGATGGCCACGAACGTCGAGGACTGTGCGAGGGTTCTCGACGTCATCGCTGGAAAGGACCCCGACGACCCACGGCAGGGACACGTTCCCACGGAGGAGTACGCTGACGCGCTATCGGAGGACCCGAGTGACCTGACGATCGGGATTCTCGAGGAAGGTTTCGGACACGAGGCGAGCGAAGCGGGTGTCGACGAGACGGTTCGGGAGGCCTTGAGTGATCTTGAGGCAGCAGGAGCGGAGACGACGGAAATCTCGATTCCCATGCATCTCGACGGGCTGGCGATCTGGAACGGGATCGTGATGGAAGAGACGACGGCGCTCGTTCGGGACGAGGGTGTCGGAAAGTACGACAAGGGACACTACGACACTCAACTCGCGGACGCGTTCGGCAAGGCCCGTCGAGCACAAGCGGACGATTACCTGACGACGGTGAAACTGACGCTGATACTCGGGCAGTATCTGTCCGACGAGTACAGAAGCCACTACTACACGAAGGCGAAGAACTTGGCCAGAGAACTCGGCCGACGGTACGACGAGGCGCTATCGACTGTCGACGTCTTGGCGATGCCGACGACGCCACAGACGGCACACGAACAACAGGATACACTCACCCGACTGGAAGTCATCGACCGGGCGCTCAACATGCTATCGAACACGGCACCGTCCGATGCCACCGGTCATCCCGCCATATCGGTTCCGGCAGGCGAGTCCAACGGTCTCCCCGTCGGCTTGATGTTTGTCGGCAGCCAGTTCGACGACCGAACGGTTCTCCGTGCTGGCTACACCTACGAGCAGTCCGTTGGCTGGACTCTCGGGTGACGTAACTCTCGATTCGACGATGGGGAAACTGCGTTCTCGATATCGTTTCTTGATGATTTTGGTGGTATCGAGTGTCCCGTGACGAGTTCCGAGCGACAGTATCACAGATGGCTCCCTGCCCGATCGGGGTTGTGCCCGTAAGCCGGGCACGGTGTTGAATCCGGTCGAGTTTTTCGAGTGTGATTGGATCCATCTCCGCGGTGGCGAACACCCGACCCCCATGCTGGCGAACCGGGTCACCAACAGTCTTTACTCTACGCGAGAGAGTATCAGTCACACGATGCAAGCCGCCAGACTCCACGACTACACCGACGAAATGGACGATGCACTGTCGATCGACACGATCGAGCGTCCGGAGGCCGATACCGCCGATGGCGTCGTGGTCGAGGTCGAGGGTGCGGGCTGGTGTCAGACCGACAATCACGTCATCGAGGGAATGTGGGAGCAGTACATGCCACAGGACCTTCCGATGACGCTCGGCCACGAGAACGCCGGCACGGTGGTCGAGGTCGGCGAGGGAGTCTCGACCGTGTCGGAGGGAGATTCGGTGATCTGTCACACCGTGATGACCTGTGGCACGTGCCGGCCCTGCCGGCTCGGCAACGATATGCACTGCGAGAACATCGGGTTCCCCGGACTGTCGACCGACGGCGGGTTCGCCGAGTACCTCCGTACCAACGACCGAGCCGTCATCCCGTTGCCTGGCGACGTGGATACCGTCGACATCGCACCCCACGCCGACGCGGGCATCACGGCCTACCACGCGGTGAAACTCGCAGTACGGGAGCTGAATCCGGGTGACCACGCCGTGGTGATCGGCATCGGTGGGTTGGGTCATATCGGTCTGCAATGTCTCGACGCGATGAGTGCTGCCACGATCACCGCCGTCGACGTGAAGGACTCCGCACGCTCGCTCGCCGACGACCTCGGTGCCCACCACACCCTCGATCCGACCGCGGATGACATCCCCGCGGAAGTCGACGCGCTCACCGACGGCACGGGGGCCCATGCAATCCTCGACTTCGTCGGATCGGACGAGACGACCGGTCTCGCGCCCGATATCGTGGCGGGCGGTGGCGACCACTACGTCGTGGGCTACGGTGGCCACGTCCACCAGCCCTCGCAGGCGCTCGTCAACGGTGACTTCAGCTATACGGGCACCCTCGTCGGCAATTATACCGAACTGCAAGAACTCGTCGCACTGGTCGAACGCGGCGACGTGGACCTCCGAACGTCGCGTCGGGGCTTGGACGAGATCAACGACGTCGCTGCCGAACTCGAACGTAACGAGATCGAGGGGCGGGCGGTCATCACTCCGTAAAACACCGTCCATACCACCTCAAAACGCCCTGACGAAGGTGGTTACTATGGCAATCGGCCATCTCATAGCGACCGAGTGCCCTGGTTCGGGCCGGCATCCGAATCACGTCTCCGACATGGTTGGTCTCGTGGAGCATGTAGTTCGATCAACGCCTGCCGACCGCCGAACGGAGACAGTCTTAATACATCGGACCGTCGAGACCCGTTCAGGAACCGCGAGCGACGTTCGTGGTGGTTCTGTCGTCCTCTCATGATTCGGTCGCCTCTCTCCAGTCGAACGGTAGTCGGGGTCGCATGAACAGACGATGGTCTCTCGTGGCCGGGGGCTGGTTGCTTGCCGCCGTCCTGAACGCCTACATCATCGTCCCCGCGAGTTTCTTTTCGATCATCTCCGAGCAACTGGCGATCAGCTCGACGGCCGCAAGCTGGATCGTGAGTGTGATGTTCGGCGTGGGCGTGATCGCAAGCGTCCCCGCGGGTATCGCGCTGGATCGACTCGACAATCGTCGTGCCATTCTCATCGCTGCGGGCGTGTTGGTGGTCTCTGGAGTGGGAAGCTGGTACGCCGCCAGAACGGGTTCGTACGGGTTGCTGCTTGCGGCACGGGCGCTCGGTGGATGCACGTTCCCGGTCATCTGGACGGGGAGTATGAACCTCATCGGCCGAACCTTCGACGCGGCGACCCACGCGACCGCGATCGGCGTGTTCACCACGAGCGCCCCTGCCGGGTTCGCCATCGGACAGCTCTCGGGGTCGTTGCTCGCCTCTCAGTGGGGCTGGACAGTCCCGTTCGGTGTCTTCGCCCTCCCTGCGGGCCTCGCTGGTGGCCTCTTCTGGATCGGGAGCCGACACACTCCCAGTCGGAGTGTCGAAAGCTCCCCACCACAGATCGCCGATTTCCGGCACGTTCTGACGAATCACCACGTCCAGTCGGTCGCCGTGATGGGATTTCTGGCGTACTCGGTGTACGTGTTCTTCAATTCGTGGATGCCGACCTACCTCACCGACCAGTTGGGGCTGTCGGTGGCTGCGAGCGGGGTGTTGGTCGCTGCCTTTCCCGCGATGGGAGTTCTCTCGCGGAGCGGAAGCGGGTTCATCTCCGATTGGTTTCTGACCCAGCGCCGGCAGCCGCTGGTGACGGTCGCGTTCGGGGTTGCGTTCCCGTTGGTCGCCGTGATCGCCGTCTCGAAAGTCATCGCGTTGCTGGTCGCCTGTCTGGTGCTGGCCGGGTTGTTCGTCCAGTTGGGGATCGGTATCCTCTACACGTACGTCCAGGAACTGGTCGATCCGACCGTGGGTGCAACGGCACTGGCGGCACTCACGATGATGTGCTCGTTGGGTTCGTTTACTGCACCGCTCGTCACGGGGTTTCTCATCGAGCAGACGGAGGGCTACGGAGCCGCGTTCGGCTATGCGCTGTTGATCGTGGGCGTGGGAGCCGTGCTCGCCTACCGTGGCCCGGAGCCCAATAGCTCCTGATCAGCTGAATTGCAGGACGCTGGTCCAGACCGTCCGGTGCTTGCGAGTGAGCGCCCAGCAGTTTACTTCGAGAAGCAACGAGCGTCGGGCGATGATCGGACTCTCGCTGGGGAAGAAGGCGGTCAAATACGGGTACAAACGTGCTGGAATCCCCGGTGCAATCGCCACCGGGAGTGCAACAGCAGTCGGCTACCTGGTGGTCAAGCGGGCGCTCGAATCACGCACGGGCGAACGGAACGTCGACGCGGCGATCGATACGGACCGGATCAAATCGGCCGTCGATGAGGGCGGGGTACGTGCCGTCACCGACCGGGAGACACTCGAATCGGCCGTCGACGAAGACCAGCTCGACTCAGCTGTCGACATCGGAAACGTTCAGTCGGAAGCCGAGAACGAAGCTGCCGACAGGGAACGAGATTCGGACGACAACCCCACCGGATAGGCCGTCCGGTTGTCTCACACCGAGTCGATCGCGGAGCGGCGGGAACGGTCACATGACGCTCACTACGGGCTGGTCGGCGTTCAACAGCACCGACTGTGTGACGCTGCCGAAGACCGCCTTCCCGGTCGGGGAGCGTTTGCGCTTGCCGACGACGATGTATCGAGCGTCGTGTTCGTTCGCATGGCCGATTATTTCGCCGCTCGCCTTGCCGATGAGACCGACGGCCGTCGCGTCGATCTCGGCGGCCGCCGTCGCCGCGATCTCCCGTGCGGCCTCCTCGCCGTCGTCGGCTTCCCGTGCGGTAGCCGTTTCGGCGACGGTGTCCTGTCTCACCTTTTTCGCCTCCATGCGACTGATCGCGTGCACGACGTGGACGTCCTCATCGAAGGCGTCCGCAAGCGCTTCTGCCTCCCGAACGACGCGCCCGCTTCGTTCCGATTCACTTACTGCAGCGACGATCATTACCAGCGCAATCGTTCCCCGAGAAGGTTATAAATTTCGAATCTCGTGATACCCACCTACCAAACTGTCGGCGAATGCTGTGTCATGGGCCAACGGCTGTCCACTCTGTTCGTTGTCGATGTCGGTTCGTCATTGCTCCATAGCAGAACGTCCGACTCAACCATCACGACGTCTCACGTGTTCGGTCGTATTTCGGGTGCTGCTCGCCGAGATACCGTGGCTCATCGACGAGATAGTCGACAGTCATCAACCACAGGTTCGATCGGATGTATACGTTCCAACCGTGTCCCTCCCATTTGGAGGATCAATACCTGATCTTCACCCGGTCTATTGTTTTCTACTACCCATACTCAGCAATAGCTTGTTCATATATACCATCAAAATTCGAAAATCGAATCAGAAGTACAAATAAACCAGTATCTATAAATGCCTCACGGTCGAAGGGTGGCTATGGCGCAGCGCGAACAGATCAGCGCAGGCAAAAGCGGCGTACTCGCTCACTTCGGTCACATGGGCGAAGAACCAATGACGATAACCGACGGCGATGGCGCGTACGTGCGCGATCGGGACGACGAGGAATACCTCGACTTCACCTCTCAGTTATATTGTGTAAACGCGGGGCACGGCAACGACGCCATCGTCGAGGCGATGAACGAACAGCTCGACCGGGTTCAATACGTGTCATCGGCGAAGAACAACGACGCGCGCACCCAGCTCGCCGACGATCTGGCCGAGGTCGCCCCACAGCCGCTCACCGACGTGTTCTTCTCGATTTCGGGCAGCGAGGCGAACGAGGCGGCGATACAGATCGCCCGCGAGTTTCAGGATGCTTCCACAGTACTGACCCGCTGGCGGTCCTATCACGGTGGCACGTACGCGACCGCGGGCATCACGGGCGATCCCGCGATTCGCCTCCCGGTCGAGTCGCACGCCTCGACCAGCGGAAACGTGAAGTTCCTGCCGCCGTTCGGGGGTGCCGACGCCGCCTTCAACGCCGACTCGCCCGAGGACCTCACCGAGAAATCCCTCGACCACCTCGAATACGTCATCCGCAACCAGGGACCGGACTCGATCGCGGCGCTCGTCACCGAGATCGTCGGCGGGTCGAGCGGCGCGTTCACCGCGCCACCGGGCTATTTCGAGGGCGTCCGCGAACTCTGTGACGAGTACGACATCCTGCTCGTCGCCGACGAAGTCATCACCGGGTTCGGGCGCTGTGGCGAGTGGTTCGGCAGCCACACCGAGGACCTCGAACCCGACATGATAACGTTCGCCAAGGGTGTGACGAGCGCGTACGCGCCGCTCGCGGGTGTCTTGATGCGGTCGGAACTCGGTGATTCGCTTCGGGACGACGCGATGGACATCGGCCAGACGTTCGCCGGCAACCCGGTCGCCTGTGCGGCCGGCAGTGCCGCCCTCGAAGAGTACGACGACCACCTCATCGACAACGTCCGCGACCTCTCGCCCGCGCTCGAAGAGCAGATTAGGGGTCTCGCAGACCACGACGTGGTCTGTGACGTCCGTGGTCGCGGGTTTCACTGGGCCGTCGAGTTCGCCGACCCGGAGACCGGCGAACCGGTGTTCGACCCGCGCGTCGAGGACGGCTACAATCCGGTCGCGGATATCGTCGCCCGTACGCGCGAGAAAGGTGTTCTCATCGGTGGCGGTCGCCCGCTGATTCAGATCATGCTCTCGCCGCCCTTCTGCATCGACGAAGCGGACATCGAGAAAGCCGTCGGGGCGCTCGACGAGTCCATCGAGGAGGTCTTCGAATAACCGTCACTCGTCGGTGGCGGCGATCGATTTGAGGGTGTCGAATTCGAAGTTCTTGAGCAGCCGTGGTTCGTTCTTGATGGTCGAGATGACGAATATCGAGCGGGTGCGCATCACCTCGTCGATGGACTCGAACTGTGCGATGAGATCCTCGACCATGCCCTGATGGCCCAGTCGGGCGATGACGACGAAGTCGGTCTCGCCCATCGTGAAGTAGACTTGGTCGGCCCCTTCGATCTCCGAGAGTTTCTCGCCGACGCGCTCGTGATACTCCTCGTCGTACTCGGCGATGACCTCCGCGATGATGGTGACGCCGAGCCCGACTTTCTCGTAGTTGATGTCGTAGAGATCGTTCTCGATGACGCCCTCCTCGCGGAGGTTGTTCAGGCGGTAGTAGATGGTGGATTTCGGAATGCCCGTCTCCTCGTGGATACGATCCGGACTGCCCGTGCCGAGGTTCGCAATCGCCGAGAGGATTTTGATGTCACGTTCGTCCATACTTGAATGCAGTTGCTCCATAGTCGATACGCGCACTTAATCCCCTCTATTGCGTACAGAAACGGCGACACCGTCGCTTCGCCGAACCGTTTGCGAACTCGCCTTGAAAACTGTACCGGGCGGTCGTTCGCTACGTACCGACGAGGTCGAAGGCGTAGCCGGCACCCTGCTCCTCGGCGGTTTCGTAGATCAGGCGTGCAGTAGCGACGTCCTGAATCGCCAATCCTGTGGAATCGAAGATCGTGAGTTCGTCGGTCGGCGCGTCGCGCGTTCCGCTGACGACCTCGCTCAGGTCGGCGTGGACGTCCGTTCTGGCGAGGCGACCCTCGGCGACGGCGACGTTGATCTCGCCGCTGTGTGAACACTGCTCCCAGTCGTCGACGACCACGGCGGCGTCCTCGATGATATGTGGGTCGAGTTCCTGTTTGCCCTCCGCGTCGGCGCCCATCGCGTTGATGTGCGTTCCCTCGTCGAGCCATTCGCGCTTCAAAATCGGCTCCGTTGAGGGGGTAGTGGTCGAAATCACGTCACAACCCGCGACCTCCCTCGGACTGCCCGCGACCACCTCGTCGGCACGGCCGGTCTCTTTCTCACAGAGATCCGCGACCGCCCGCTCATCCAGATCGGTGACGACGACGCGATCGAGATCGACGGCGCTCGAAATCGCCTCCAACTGTGCGCGCGCCTGCTCGCCCGCCCCGAGCAGCCCCAGGCTGCTCGCGTCCGGGGGAGCGAGATGGCGGCTGGCGACGCCGCCGACCGCACCGGTCCGGTAACGGGTGAGTTTCGTCCCGTCCATGATGGCGAGCGGATAGGCCGTCTCCGGATCCGAGTAGATGACGACCCCCATCACCGTCGGCAGGCCGTATTTCTCGGGATTGTCCGGATGGACGTTCACCCACTTGAGACCGGCCGCGCCGTCGACGTACGCCGGCATCGCCCGGAAGTCGCCGTTCTCTTCGGGGAGGTCGACGTAGGTCTTCGGCGGCATCACCGCGTCGCCGGATTCGTAGGCGACGAAGGCCTCCTCGATGGCGTCGATGACCCCACCCATCTCGACGCACTCGTCGAGTTCGTCGCGGTCTATCATCAGTGTTCCCCGCTCGGTCGCGTCCTCTTCGGTCGTGAGTGTACTCATACGCACTTATCCAACTATTCGGGAATATCTTAAATCTTTCTGTCCTAAATACAGTACTTCTGATTCTCAATTCCGAATTCTTCCCCAATAGTCACTCGATTTCATAGACGGCGGCTCACGTTCCCAGCGGCGCGCATCGGCCGTGGAGCACGCTGGTCGATTCAGCCCGCAAGCATACGGTTCATGAATGTTCGGCGACGATTCGCGGCGGCGGCATCGGTCGATTGCGATGAAGTTCGTACATATCCGATAGTAGCCGTTGCTATTACATTCAATTCCAATATCAGCCCAAAAGTTTGAAGTATTCGCGAGTGTTTGTCGGTAGCATGCCGGAAGATGCCACGGACGGCTCGCTGGAACGGGTTCTCTCACGGTGGCAACTGTTCGCCATCGGGTTCGGCGCGATCGTCGGTTGGGGCTGGATCATCCAGATGGGCTACTGGATCGACGAAGCGGGTCCCTATGGAGCGATGGCCGCCTTCGCCATCGGCGGGGTTCTAGTACTACTCGTCGCGCTCATCTACGGCGAACTCGTCTCGGCGATGCCCTTTGCCGGCGGCGAACACGTCTACACCCATCGGGCGTTCGGCCCGGTGGTCTCCTTTATCTGTAGCTGGTCGCTGCTACTCGGCTACATGGGCGTCGTCGGTTTCCAGTCCATCGCCATCGGCATCGGCTTTTCCTATCTGATTCCGGGCTTCGATGTCCTGAAACTCTGGACGTTCGCGGGCCAGACGGTCTACGGCTCGTGGGTCGCCATCGGTTTCCTCGGCATCGCCGCCATCACATACATGAACTACCGTGGCGTGGAGGTCACCGCCCAGATTCAACTCATCCTCGCAACGATAATCGGCATCTCGGGCATCGCGTTGGTTACGGGGTCGCTCACGGTCGGCCCGTCGGTGTCGAACGCGGCCTTCGGCGGCGCGGCGGTGGTCGGTGTCACCACGGTCGCCATCCAAGTCCCGATGCTGTTCGTCGGTTTCGACGTGATTCCACAGGCCGCCGAGGAGGCGGACATGTCCTCGCGGTCGCTCGCGCTGGTACTGCTCGCCGTCGTCGCCACGGTTGGATTGTTCTACATCGTGAGCATCTGGGCGGCCGGGCAGGCCGTACCCGCGGGCGTGCTCGGCGACAGCCTCGTACCGGCCGCGACGGCGATGAGCGCGGTATTCAGTAGTACGGTCGCGGGCAAACTGATGACGGTCGTCGGTATCGGTGCGTTGCTCACCAGCTGGAGCGCGTTCGTCATCGGCGCGAGCCGCGTCGTCTTTGCGATGGCCGATTCGGGTCTTCTCCCCGAATCGCTCGCCACGGTCCACCCCGAGTACAACACGCCCTCGCACGCGATCGTCCTCATCGGTGTGCTCTCGATGGCCGCGCCGTGGTTCGGTGGGAACTTCGTCAGCTCAATCATCAACGCCGGCTCGCTCGGCATCGTTCTCGCGTGGTTCACCGTTGCGCTGTCGTTCGTAGCGCTTCGGTACAAGGAGCCCGAGATGGAACGACCGTTCAAACTCCCCGGCGGCTACGCGTTCGGCATCGCCGCGATGGCCGTAACGGTGTTTTTCATCGCACTCTACATGCCCGGTGCGCCCTCGGCGTTGCTCTGGCCCCGCGAATGGATGATCGTTCTCACATGGGTCGTCCTCGGCGCGGTACTGTTTACCCTCTCCCGACGAACGACGACCGAGACGACCATCGAGGACACCGGCCAACCCGCTTCGGAACGATAGCGCGCGTCGCGACCAAGCGACCACTCGTGTCGGGGAACGATTTTTGTCCCCCGTCGCCGAACTGTAGATCGAAATGACACGAACGACTGTTTCGCACGCGGACGGACACATCTACGAGTTCACGCCGGGCCTCGAAGCAGCGTACACCGCCGCGGACGGCGAATCGCTGACCGTCGAAACCGTCGACAGCCTCGACGGCGCGATTCAGGAAAACGCCGCACGGCTGGAGACCATCCCGGACGAGGTCAACGCCGCGACCGGCCCCGTCGCGGTCGCAGGGGCCACTCCGGGCGACGTTCTGCGCGTCGACATCGAAGACGTCCGTGTCAACGAGCAGCGGGGCCGCGTCGTGACCGTCCCGCGGTTCGGTCTCCTGCAGGACGACCCCGACATCGAGCATCCGTCGACGTACATTACGCCGGTCGACGGCGACACCATCGAGTTCGAGGGCGTCTCGGTGCCGATCCGGCCGGTCATCGGTACCATCGGCGTCGCGCCGGCCGCCGACTCGTACACGACGCTCACTTCCCACGACCACGGCGGCAACCTCGACACGACCGACATGACCGCCGGGACGACCGCGTACTTCCCGGTCTTCCAAGAAGGAGCGATGCTCGCGATGGGCGACTCGAAGGCCGCGATGGCCGACGGCGAGATGTGCGGTACCGGTGTCGAGATCGGTACCGATATCGACGTCACCGTCGAGGTGGTCTCGGAGCCAGCCGTTTCGCTCGAACGACCGATGGTCGAGACCGAGACGGCGTGGAAGACCGTCGCGAGCGCCGAGACGATGGAGGTGGCGGCCAAACTCGCCAACCGGGACGCGATAGCGCTGCTCGAAGACGAGTACGGCTGGGACGCGACGAAAGCATACATGTTCTCCAGTCTCGTCGGCGGATTGGAGATCAGCCAGGTCGTCGACCCGCTCGTCACGGTGCGAAACGCCATCCCGAAGCCGTATCTCGACGATCCGTTCGGTGTCGCGTAGCGTCCGTGCTCGCGGCCCCGAACCGCTAGGGTGATGAACGCCACGCGCGACGGTCGCCACACAGCACTGAACATCGCTATGCAAGAGCAGCAAGCCGAACGTCGGGATGGTCGGTCGTGGTGGCGAGTCGGTTGCGTCAGCGTCGTCGCCCTGTGTCTCCTGGCCGCGGGTCTCGCGGCGGCCAGCGGTGGTCCAGCAGCGAGTATCGATGCGTCCGCACAGCAACAGGTCCAGCAGTCGACGCCGAATACCGTGACCATCCGGAGCACGGGCGAGGAGCGCGTCTTCTATTCGGTTTCGGTGAACGGCAGCATCGAGCCGGGATCGGGAGCCGACCTCACGGGCGCGGAACAGCCGGATTCGGTCAATGGCACCACGGCCTCCGGGTCGACCGCTCAGGGCGGCGTCGACAACTTCACGTTTCGCGGGCGGATCACCGCGCTGAACGTCTCCGGCGGGCCAGTGGAGGTCTCGGTCAACGGGAGACAGGTCGACCCGGCGACGTTCCCACAGTCCACAACTGCTGCCTCGTCGACAGCGACCCCGACGCGGACGCCGACATCCACGCCGACGCAAACGCGGACGCCGACGGCCACGGCAACGCGGACACCGACGGCAACGCGAACGCCGACCCCGACGCCCGCATCACCCTCGACGACCACGGCCGCCCCGTCCGCGACGCCGACGGCATCGCCGACCCCGTCCGAAACGACGAACACGACCACACAGCCCCAGGAGGGCGAGAGTGGCGGCGTTCTCGGGTCGATCAGTCTGTTCACCGTTGTCGGCACGCTGTTGCTCGTCGTGTTCGCGATCCTGGCGCTGGTCGCTCGCTACAACGACTGAACGCTACCGGAGCCGGATCCATCGATCGAGTTTGAAAAACCGGGTGTACGCTCGCACTACGTGATCGGGTCGTCACACGCGTGACCGACGACCTCGTCGAGCCGGCCGGTGGCCACCAACTCCGCTGCGACCTCGATATCGCGGTGGAGCGGCCGGTCGGCGTCGAGCGGCGGCACGTGTTCGCGGATCGCGTCGTAGGCCGCGTCGGTGCCCGTTCCAGGAGCAAGCGCGTCGTCGACGAACTCCATCGCCTGCGCGCCACAGAGCAGTTCGATGCCCACCACCGTCAGCGCGTTCTCGACGGCGGTGCGGGCGTTGAGCGCGCTCTGGGTGCTCATGCTCACGTGATCCTCCTGGCCGCCGCTCACGGGCGTGCTGTCCGTCGATGGCGCTCCCAGCGACCGGTTTTCGTTGACGAGCGCGGCGGCGCTGTACTGGACGATCATGTAGCCAGAGCTCACGCCGCTCTCGGGCGTGAGAAAGGGCGGGAGATGCTCTTCCTGGAGGTTCGGGTTGAGCAGTCGGTCGACACGGCGTTCGGCGATGGCGGCGAGGTCCGTGAGCACGTTCGTGGCGTAATCCAGCCGGAGCGCGAGCGGCGCGCCGTGGAAGTTGCCGCCCGAGAGCACACCCACCGATTCGGTACCGCTCGCGCGGTCGTCGACGGCGCTGCCGGGGAAGACGAGCGGGTTGTCGGTCGCGCTGTTGAGTTCGACCTCGACCGCCTCGCGCAGGTGGGCGATTGCGTCGCGCGCCGCGCCGTGGACCTGGGGGAGACAGCGGATCGAGTAGGCGTCCTGGACGCGGTCGCAGTTGCGGTGGGATTCGACGATCTCCGAATCGGCGGTGAGGGCTCGCACGTTGCGCGCGCTCGCGGCCTGTCCCGCGTGTGGGCGCACGTCCTGGATCGCCGGATCGCAGGCGGCGGTCGTCCCCATCGAGACCTCCGTGGTGAGTGCGCCCGCCACATCAGCACCGCGGAGCGCACGCTCGGCATCGACGACACAGAGCGCGGCCAGCCCCACCGTGAGCTGCGTGCCGTTGATGAGCGCCAGCCCCTCTTTCGCCCCGAGCGAGAGCGGTTCGAGACCGGCCCGTGCGAGCGCCGCCTCGCCGTCGAGGCGCTCGCCGTCCACTTCGGCAGTTCCCTCGCCGAGCAACACGAGCGCCTGGTGGGCTAGCGGCGCGAGATCGCCGCTCGCGCCGAGGCTGCCGCGGGATTTGACGACCGGCTGTACACCCCGATTGAGCATCGTCAGGAGATGGTCGACGACGACCTCGCGGATGCCCGAATAGCCCTTCACGAGCGCGTTGATCCTGGTGAGCAGCATCGTGCGCACCTCCGCGCGTTCGAGTTCGCGGCCCACGCCCGAGGCGTGACTCCGAATCAGGTTGGTCTGGAGCCGTTCGCGCTCGCTCTCGGGAACCCGTTCGGTCACGAGCTGGCCGAACCCCGTGTTCAGCCCGTAAACCGTCTCGTTGCTGTCGAGGACGTCCTCGACGCGCGCCCTGGATTCCCGGACGTCCTCGCGCGCGGAATCGGCGATGACCACCTCCCTGTCATCGCGGGCGACCGCGGCGACGTCCTCCGGCGTGAGCGATTCGCCGTCGAGGACGACGGGTTCGTGCTCGCTCATCGCTGCCCTCCGTGGACGGGTTCGCCGTCCTTGAGCACCGTTTCGACGGTGTTCACGCCGAAATTGTAGGGGACCTGGACGTGCGACGGCCCGTCGACGATCGCCACGTCGGCGGGCATCCCCTCACGGAGCGTGCCCACCTCGCCCGCACGATCGAGCGCGCGTGCGCCGCCGTGCGTGCCGGCGACGAGCGCCTCGGCGGGCGTCATCCCCATCCCGACACAGGCGAGTGCGATCGCGAATCCCATGCTCTGGGAGTGACAGTTCGGGTTGAAATCGGTGGCGACGGCAACCGATCTGCCCTCGTCGAGAAACGCCCGCGCATCCGCGTAGTCCGCGCCGAGCGAGAACGCAGTACCAGGAAGGAGCACTGGCGTGACGCCAGCCTCGGCGAGCGCAGCGCGGTCCTCGGCGTTCGCGTGGAGGAGGTGGTCGGCGCTCGCCGCGCCCACCTCGGCCGCGAGCTGCGCGCCGCCGAGTCGGACGAACTCCTCGGCGTGGACCTTCGGCGTGAGTCCGTGGTCCATTCCGGCGTCGAGCACCCGTCTGGACTGTTCGGCAGAGAAAACGTCCTCCTCGCAGAAGACGTCGCAGAACTCGGCAATGTCCTGGTCGGCGACCGCGGGGAGCTGGTCGTCGATCACCCGGTCGGTGTATGACTCGGCATCACTCTCCTCGGGCACGGCGTGGGCACCCATGAACGTCGGCACGACGTCGATCGGATGCTGCTCGTCGGCGTGCCGAATCACGTCGAGCATCCGCAGTTCGGTCTCCGTGTCGAGCCCGTAGCCGGATTTGATCTCGACGGTCGTGGTGCCGTGGGCACACATCGTATCGAGATGGGGGAGCAGGTTCGCGAGGAGTTCGTCGTCGCTCGCCTCGCGGACGGCGCTCACGGTTCTGAGGATGCCCCCACCCTCGGCGAGGATGTCCTGGTACCGCTCGCCACCGAGTTTCGCCGCGAACTCGTCGGAGCGATCGCCCGCGAACAGACCGTGCGTATGAGCATCGACGAATCCAGGAATTACGCTTTGCCCACTCGCATCGATCGCGTGCGTGGCGTTCTCCGTGGGATACTCGTCGGTGATCTCATCGCTTGGGCCGACTGCGGCCACGCGGCCGTCGGTGACGGCGATGGCGGCGTTCTCGTATCGTTCGAGCGGTGCGTCCGTTCCCGGTCCGGCGACGATCTCGTTCGCGTCGTGGATTACTGTCGTGAGTTCAGTCATGATCGATCTCCGTCGTACGCACTGAGAAAGTGAGCGATCGCTCGCGCGCCCGCGGCGGCGGTCAGGTTTCCAGAATCGAGCGACGGCGCACACTCGACGACCTCGAAGCCTGCCACGCGATCGTCGGCCGCGACGATTCGAAGCATGCGGAACAGTTCGCGCGTCGTGAGTCCACCAGGAGTGGGTGCGCTCACGCCCGGTGCAGCCGTCGCGTCGAGCACGTCGAGGTCCACGCTGACGTAGACCGTATCGACCTCAGCCATCGCATCGAGCGCGCGCTCGGCAGCGCTCTCGACATCCTCGCCGACCGCCTCGCTCGTGACGATCTCGCCGCCCTGGTAATCGACGTAGTCGGCATACGCCGTCGAGGTCTCGAAGTGGCGCGCGCCGACGCAGGCGTAGGCGTCGAGCCCTGCCTCGTGGAGTTGTCGGTACGGTGTCCCGCTGGTTGGCTCGCCGCGAACTTCGCGGCAGTCGAGGTGCGCGTCGAAGTTGACGATGCCGAGCGACCCGGTGAAAAGTGGGGCAGCGTTCGGATATGTGAGCGAGTTGTCGCCGCCGAGGAAGATCGGCAGCGTGTCGCTCGTGTGGATCTCGCGAGTCGTCTCGCGGGCCGATTCCTGGACCGCACCGACGTCGCCATCCGAAACCTCGACGTCACCGAGATCGCCGATCGATTTGACGGGTCCCGCACCGAAGCGATGGGTCTTGATCCCGGCGAGCGCCTCGCGGAGCGCTCCGGGACCCTCGCGTGCGCCACGTCGGCCGATCACTGCACCGTCGTACGGTTCGCCGATCAGAACAGCGTCGAACGCATCGGCCTCGTCGAGGGTCGTCGGTTCGACGACATCGCCGAACTGCTCGTCGTTCGGGTCGTCGGAGGGACCGTTCCAGACCGGTGGCTCGCGCAGGCTCATCGTCGGTCCCGCATCGGCACGGGTACGTCGGACTGGTTGGCCTCGTCGAGTGCGTCCTCGTAGCCCGCGTCGGCGTGGCGGATCACACCCATTCCTGGATCGGTCGTGAACACACGCTCGGCCTTCTCGGCGGCGAGCTCCGAGCCGTCGAGCACGACGTGGTTGTTCGTGTGGAGCGCGTTGCCGATGCCGACGCCGCCGCCGTCGTGGACGCTTACGATGTCCGCGCCCGCCGCGCAGTTCAGCAGCGCGTTGAGGATGGGCCAGTCGGCGACCGCGTCGGTGCCGTCTTTCATGGCCTCGGTCTCGCGGTGCGGGCTGGCGACGCTACCCGCGTCGAGGTGGTCACGGGTGACGACGATCGGCGCGCTGATCTCGCCGTCGGCGACCAACTCGTTGATGCGAAGCGCAAAGCGTGCGCGCTCGGTGAGTCCTTCGTCAGCGGTCTCGTATCCGAGCCAACAAACCCGCGAGGGGAGCCCCTGAAACGATACTCGTTCGTGGGCGAGCTCGATCCAGCGGGTGAGCGAGTCGTTTTCGGGGAACAGTTCAGTAACTGCCTCGTCTGTACGGTGGATGTCGGCAGGATCGCCCGACAGCGCCGCCCAGCGGAACGGCCCGCGACCGCGGCAGAACATCGGGCGGATATATGCGGGAACGAATCCAGGGAAGTCGAACCCATCCTCGCGCCCGCGGTGGTCCTCGACCTGCCCGCGGAGGTTGTTGCCGTACTCGAAAGCGACCGCGCCCTTCTCTTGGAGGTCGAGGATGGCGTCGACGTGGCGCTCCATCGTGTCGAGACTCTCCTGGATGTAGCGCTCGGAGTCCGACTCCCGGAGGTCATCAGCCTCTGCAACCGAATATCCGCTCGGGTAGTACCCCTCCAGTTCGTCGTGGGCGCTCGTCTGATCGGTCACGATGTCGGGAACGAACTCGCGCTCGGCCATCGCCTCGAGCATGTCCGCGACGTTCATCTCGACGGCAACGCTGTACGGCTCGCCCGCTGCGGCCGCCTCGGTGGCAGCGTCGAGCGCCTCGTCGAGGGTTTCGGCGCGCTCCATCAGATAGTCGGTCTCCAGCCGGCGTTCGATCCGGTGGGCATCCACCTCGGCGACGATACACACGCCCTTGTTCATCGTGACCGCGAGCGGCTGTGCACCGCTCATCCCGCCGAGTCCACCGGTAGCGACGATCTTCCCTTCGAGATCGTCGTCGTATTCCTGGCGGCCGAGTTCGGCAAGCGTCTCGTAGGTTCCCTGCAGGATTCCCTGCGTGCCGATGTACGCCCACGAGCCGGCGGTCATCTGGCCGTACATGATCTTCCCCTCGGCTTCGAGTTCGTGGAAGTGCTTCCAGCTGTCCCATTTGCCCACCAGATTCGAGTTGGCGATCAGTACCCGGGGCGCGCGCTCGTGGGTCGGGAACCGACCGACGGGCTTGCCCGACTGCACGAGTAAGGTTTCCTCGTCACCCAGCTCGCGCAACTCGTCGAGGATTGCGTCGTAGGCGTCCCAGTTTCGGGCCGCTCTTCCTGTCCCGCCATAGACCACGAGATCTTCGGGTTTTTCGGCTACCTCGGGGTCGAGGTTGTTGTTCAACATTCGGAGGGCGGCCTCCTGACGCCAGCCCTCGCACTCGATGTCGGTGCCCGTCGGCGCACCCCGATACTCGCGCCACTGCGCCGACGGCTCGCCGATGCCGGTGTCGGCCGATGCGGGTTCTTGCTCGCTCATCGTTCTGTCTATGTCAACGAGCCACGAGACGATTGCCCCTCCAAGTGGCGGACATTTTATAACGGGTCTCGAAGTTGAGGTTACATTTCCAGGAGACGACAAACCGGCGATGTGAGAGGTCGGGGTGGTGGGCATATGAATACCACTCCACTTGGCAGTATGCCATCCTTGATCACTCTGTGAGAACGGAGTGCTATGCGAACGACTGCCGAACGACGAGCGCGTGCACTGACTTATCGGCCCGACGCGAAACGATGGCTGCCGTCGGTTGCGGAGTCGGCAGCGACCGTAAGATCGGCCTACCGCATCGCCGGCAGCGATTCTCCCGGCTGGCGACGACGCGGGCGAAGTGGGAAGTCATTTAGTGAGACCACCGCGGACGAACGACACGAATGGTAGCGTTCGAACCGCGACTGTTCGCGGACATCGCGCCCGACGAACGGCCGTCGCTCGTCGAATCGCTCGTCCCGGTCGCGGCGATGATACTCTTTCTCAGCGTCGGTATCGTGGCGCTCGGTCTCGACCCGCAGTTCCCGCTCGTCTGGGGCATCGCCTTCACCGGACTGTTCGTCCACTATCGGCTCGGGTTCTCGTGGGCGGAGCTGTACGACGGCATCACCGACAGCATCCTGATGGGAATGCGAGTCATCCTCATCATGTTCGTCGTCTACGCGCTCGTCTCGACGTGGATCGAGGCCGGGACCATCCCCGGACTGATGTACTACGGGCTTGATCTGCTCACACCGGCGATATTCCTGCCGCTGACCGCCGTGCTCGCCGCCATCGTCTCCTTTTCGGTCGGCTCGTCCTGGACCACCGCGGGCACGCTCGGCGTCGCCTTCATCGGTATCGGCTCCGGGCTCGGCATCCCCGCCCCGATGACCGCCGGGGCCATCCTCTCTGGGGCGTACACCGGTGACAAGCAGTCGCCGCTGTCCGACACGACGAACCTCGCGGCCGGCGTGACCAACACCGGTCTCTACGAGCACATCAACGCGATGCGCGCCGGGACGTTCGTGGCGTTCGGTCTCTCGGTCGTGCTCTATATCGTCCTCGGGCTGAGCGCCTCCGGGGCCATCCCGGCCGGGCGCGTCGCGGCGATTCAGGGGGCCATCGAGGGTTCCTATACCGTGACGCCGCTCGTTTTCGCCCCGTTGATCGTCACCTTCGGTCTCGCCATCTACGGGATCCCGGCACTCCCCACCCTCGGGACGGGCGTCTTCGCGGGTGCGCTCACCTCGGTGGTCGTCCAAGGAACTGGATTCGCCGCCGCGTGGTCGACCGCCCAGTCCGGCACGGCTCCCGAGACCGGGATGCAACTCGTCGATGGGTTGCTCGAAAGCGGCGGGCTGCTCGGCGGCGCGTGGATCGTCACGATCGCCCTCGCCGCGCTCGCGCTCGGGGGCATCCTCGAACGAACGGGGATCCTCGCCGTGCTCGCCCACCACCTCGGTCGGCTGAGTCGCGGTGTGGCGAGCCTCACCGGCGTGACGGCGGTCTCAGCCGTGGCGATGAACATGCTCGCCGCCGAGCAGTACATCAGCATCGTCGTCCCGGGGATGACCCTCAGAAATCTCTACCGCGAACAGGGCCTGAAGAGCAAGAACCTCTCTCGCGCCGTCGAGGCCGCCGGAACGACGACGGCCGCGCTCATCCCGTGGGGCAGCGGCGGGCTGTTCATGGCCGGCACCCTCGGCGTCTCGACGCTCTCGTACGCTCCCTACTACTTCTTCGGCTTCCTCTCGCCGCTCGTCCTCCTGCTGATGGGCGTCACCGGCTGGCAGATCGCCTACGAGGACCCGGAGCAAGCCGGCGACGGTGCCACGACGAACGCGGAGAGCACAGCCCCCGCCGGCGAGGATTGAAGATTGGTGAGCGGTCTCGGGTCTGACCGAACACCGTCGCGACGAATCACGGACGGGTTCCACCGCTCGCCCGCCGAGCGGGCGGCTATACCGATGCCGTGAGACCACCGTCGACGCGGACGTTCTGTCCGGTGACGTAGCTCGCGGCGGGCGAAACGAGATACGCGACCGTGTCGGCTATCTCGGCGGTCTCGGCAGGTCGCCCCATCGGAATCCGTTCTCTCGTCTCTTCGTCGATTTCGTAGCTATCGACGAAGCCGGGCAGTACGGCGTTCATCCGGATTCCGTCCGCCGCGTTCCGGTCGGCGTAGAGTTTGGTGAAGCTCCCGAGTCCGGCCCGGAGCACCGACGAAACGGGGAACGTGCTCGACGGCTCGAACGCCGAAAACGTGGAGACGTTCACGATGGTTCCACCACCCTGCTCGCGCATGATGGGCGTCACGAGCCGCGCCATGCGGACGGCGTTCAACAGCACGAGGTCCAGCCCCTCGTGCCACTCCTCGTCGGTGATGTCGAGGAGGTCGCCGGAGGCGGGATGACCCGTGTTGTTCACCACGGCGTCGATGCGACCGTAGCGCTCGTGAGTCGTCTCGACGAGCGCCGCCAGATCGTCGGGGTCCGTCACGGAGCCTTCGAACCCGTCCCCGCCGAGGTCGTTCGCCACTTCGACGGCGCTGCCCGACCGCGACAGCAAGACCGGCGTGTATCCGTCCTCGTTCAGTCGTCGCGCGCATGCCTCGCCGATGCCGCTTCCCGCAGCCGTCACCACGGCGGTTTTCTCGTCGACCATGCGTGAAGTGAAACGACCAGTGGCAATATACTGCCGGTCGAGTCGATTTCCGTCACTCTTCACTTCCTTCACCCTTCCCCACCCCTCGCCCCCTCGTCTCCTCGTCCCCTCCCCCTCTCCACGCGGTGGGACGTTTATGTGCACGTGGTCGCTTTTCGACGCATGCACGAGGCGACCTTCCGCATCGAGGGCGACGGAGCCTACGCTGCAGCGACCGCCGGCACGAACGCCCGCGTCGAACTGTGGTGTAACGATCACTGCGACCTCCTCTACGTCGCGGGCGGCGCGACCGAGGCGATACTCGCCCACGTCCGCGAGGCGGTCGGTGTACAGGAGCGTCTCCAGCGACCCGAGGAGCTGGTCGTCGTCACGGCCGACTGCCTGAAACGCCACGAGGGGAACCTCATCGAGACGTATCTCGCGCGCCACGACTGTCTGCTCCTCCCGCCGTTGCGCTACGCCGACGGCGCGAAATCCTGTCGCGTGCTCGCGCTCGACCCGACGAACCTCACGGCATGCTACCGTGACCTCCTCGACGATGGGTTCTCGGTCTCGGTCGAGCGCACGCGCGAGATCGAGACGGTGACCCACGACGCGCCGTTGCTCACCCTCGACGGCGTGCTCCCCGACCTCTCAGCGCGCCAGCGTGAGACGCTCACGACCGCCCACGAGCGCGGCTACTACGAGATCCCGCGGCGGACGACCACCGCCGAGATAGCCGCCGCGATCGGCGTGGAACGGCGCACCGCCGAGGAGCATCTCCGACGGGCGGAGAACAAACTCGTGGCGGCGATGCTGGAGTACGTGCGTGCTTAGAGCACACCGAGCGCGTTCACGAGGTGGGTCATCCCGGCGATGAGCGGCACGAGGATGACGGTCCGCATAGCGAACAGTAGAACGAGGTCACGAAAGCGCACTGGAACGTCGCTGAACATGTCCATCGTCATCGGGCCGACACTAGAGAAGAATATCAGTTGAGAGACCGCGAGCACGGCGATGAAAAACCGTGCCATCGGTGCGCTTCCCTCGGCCAGCAGGACGGGAACGTACATCTCGGTGATGCCGACGATGGTCGCCGGCGCGACGGTCTCGGCGTTCGGCAGCCCGAGGAGATCGATGACAGGCACGAGCGGCGCGCCGAGGACATCAAATGTGGGTGTGTACGCAGACAGCAACACCGCCGCGAGGCCGACCGCGAGGATAGTACCGAGAATGAGACTCGTGAGCCGCAGTCCGTCGACGAACCCACGCCACGCAGCCTCCGCGAACGTTTCGCCCTTCTTCGCCTTTCCGACCGCTTCACTCAGCGCGAACCGAAGGTATTCGCCGGGAGACCCCGCGAAAGGTATCTCGGGGTCGGGTTCAGCGACGTATTCTCGGGGGATGGTGCTTATCGGCGGCACCCGGACGAGGATCACGGCACAGACCACGACACAGACGAAGTACGCGAGGAAGATGATCGGAAAGAGCGCGAGCATGTCGAGTGTGGCGGCGACCACGCCGACGAACCCGATGCTCACCGTCGAAAAGCACGTCGAAATGATGAACACCTCCCGCTTGTTGTAGCCGCCGCGGTCGAAGACGTTCCGAGTGACGTAGAGTCCCACTGAATACGAGCCGACCCACGAGGCGAGGCTGTCGAGCGCGGCACGACCCGGAAGCTTGAACAGCGGGTTCATGACCGGCCGGGCGAGCGTGCCGACGAACTCTAACCCACCGAGTTCGACGAAGATCGTAATGAAGATCGCGCCAATCGGAATGATAACCCCGACGCTGTAGATCAGCGTCCCCCACATGAATCCACCCGTCGAAGGAGTATGGAGCCATCCCGGACCAAGCTTGAAGAACATGACAGGCGCGAGCACCGCTCCAAGCACCCGCAGCGCCCAGAATGCGGCCGAACTCTCGAAGGCGGACAGATCGGTACCGAGAGAAACGATTTCTCGACTATCGAATTCGGCGACGGTCGTCAGCGCGCCACCAGCGACGATGATTGCCATCGCGTACAGCCCCACGGCGTCGGGGAAAGTTTCTGTGAGAATGCTGACAACGATGTCGAACGGGACGGTTATCTCGCCCTGCCACGGCACCGGAACGAGGAAGAAGATTGCGCCGATGGCGAATGCGACGGCGAACTTCGCTATCGGTCCGGTCTCGAACTCGTTGAGGTCGATTTCGTCGATGGCGCGAGCCGACGGTGTGCTATCGACGGACCACGTTTGCTCCTGTGATTCGGTACTCATGTGCACAGAGACGTAGCCGAACCGTCTGAATATGTGCCCACCACATGCGGTAGCTTTTATATATTGGTGAGCAGGCCGTAGGTATCACTAAACATCCAATCGTCGTGATGATTGGTCGATTGCTGTCGGTTCGATTTTCGGTATGGGACGCCTCCGCCCTCGGGACGGCATCGTTTTGACCGACGACTGCCTACGGGCAGACGATGATGGCGACGACACACGCGCTGGCCGGTGTGGCGGTCGCCGCGTTCGTCGCGCTCGTGGCTCCCGAGCAGGCGGGTGTGGCGCTTCCGGCGGCGTTCGTCGGCGGATTGTTTCCCGATCTCGACCTCTACGCCGGCCACCGAAAGACGCTGCACTTCCCGATCTATTACTGGCCGCTCGCACTCGCCGCCGGCGTGCTCGCGGTGATTGCGACCGGCCCGGCGACCGTGGGACTCGCCTGCTTCCTCCTCGCGGCGGCGCTGCACTCGACGATGGACGTCTTGGGCGGCGGTCTCGAACTCCGCCCGTGGGAGGCGACCTCCGAGCGGGCGGTGTACAACCACTTCGCGGGTCGCTGGCACCGCCCGCGACGGTGGGTGCGCTACGACGGCGCGCCCGAGGACGCCCTGCTCGGACTGGTGTTGGCCGTGCCGGCGCTTCTCGTCGCGGGTACCGCGATGCGCTGGCTGGTCGGCGGGACGCTCTGTCTGTCGGTCGGCTACGTACTCGTCCGCCGGTGGGTGCCCGTGCTCACCGAGCGCCTCGTCGGGTTCGTCCCCGCCGGACTGGTCGAACACGTCCCCGAGCGGTTCGTCGACGGTTGACTGCGAGCACACTCGACCGTCCCGCCACCGTTTTTACCGATTGCCGCCGAAACGCGAGTCGAACGTCATGTACGACACCATCCTCGTCCCGACCGACGGCAGCACCGGAGCCGAGGCGGCCGCACAGCACGCGCTGGCGCTCGCGGACGCCTTCGACGGTCGCGTACGCTTTCTGAGCGTCGTCGGCGAGTCGAACAGCAGCGGTCTCGATTCGTTGACGGGCCGCAAAGAGGTGCTCGACGAGGAGGCGACCGACGCGCTCGAAACGCTCGAAGCGCTCGCGGCCGAGACGGACGTTCCCTTCGAGACGGCGCTCGAACACGGTGTCGTCCACGAGACCATCCTCGACGACGCCGCCGAACACGGCGTCGACCTCGTTGCGATGGGGACTCACGGCCGGACGGGTCTCCAGCGGGTGCTCATCGGCAGCGTGACCGAACGCGTCGGCCGGACGAGCGACGTCCCCGTGTTCACGACACGGCGCGAACCGGACGGGGACGCCTCCTACGGTGACGTGTTGATTCCCACTGATGGGAGCGACGCCGCAAGCGCCGCCGTCGAGCACGGACTGGCCATCGCCGAGCGCTACGGTGGGACCGTCCACGCCCTGTCGGTCGTCGACCTGAGTTCGCTCGCCGGCTCCTACGACGTCGGTCCCGGCATCTCGACGGTGCTCGATGCGTGGGCCGACGACTGCGAGCGCGCCGTCGGGGCCGTGGCCGAGGCGGCCGAAACCCGTGACGTCGACGTTGTTACCGATGTCGTGCAGGGCACGCCCTACCGCGCCATCACCGACTACGTCGAGGAGGAGGGCATCGACCTCGTCACGATGGGGACCCACGGCCGCACGGGTATCGAGCGGTACCTCGTCGGCAGCGTGACCGAGCGCGTCGTCAGAACCAGCACCGTACCGGTCCTCACCGCACGGAACGACTGATACGGCACGTATGTCCGTCCGAACACGGATGCGGATTTCACTGTAGCCATCGCCCGAACGCACAGCGACGCCGACGCCGGCGGAACGGGATGAATGTTTTGGATTGGATACCGAGAATTGTCGCTATCGTTCACGAACGAACGGACCAACAGCAATATAATGGCGCAATCACCTAGCTATCGACGAGATGATTGCATTCGATTCGATAGCAGGTGGTGTGGTTCTTCGACCGCGTTCTGGCGACCGTTCGACCGAGCGACGGTGTCGATGAGTCAGCGGCTGCTCGCCGCCGCGTTCGTCGCGCTCGGTACGCTCTGGGGGAGCTCGTTCGTCGCCATCGATCTCGGACTGCCCTACTTCCCGCCGCTACAGTTCGCCGGACTCCGATTCCTCATCGCCGGCGTGGTGATCCTCGGCTACGCGTGGTGGACGACGCCGCGCTGGCGGCCACGGGGACGCAACGAATGGGCACTCGCGGGCGTCGCGGGAGCCCTGCTCATCGGGGGCCATCACGCCTTCCTCTATCTCGGCCAGCAGTATCTGAGCGGTGCCGTCGCGGCCATCGTCGTCAGCCTCGGCCCGGTCCTGACGGCACTGTTCGCTGTCGCTATCCTCGATGCACACCTCTCGACGATGGACGGACTCGGGTTCGCGTTCGGTCTCCTCGGGGTGATGTTGGTCGCCCAACCCGGCATCGCCGAGGGGAGCACGCTACCTCTCGGTGACCGGCTGGCGGCGCTCGATCCCGGCGCGCTGCTGGCCGGCGACATGACGGGCATCGCGCTGGTCTTCCTCGCGGCCGCGGCGTTCGCGCTCGGCGGCGTGCTGACGCGCACCATCGAGACCACGCTGCCGATGCGCACGGTGCAGGCGTGGGCGATGCTCATCGGGGCGGCGCTGCTCATGCTCACCGGCGGCCTGCGCGGCGAGTCGCTCGCGGCGATCCGGTGGACGCCGACGGCGGGGCTGTCGCTCGTCTATCTCGGTCTCATCACGGGTGCCGGAGCCTTTCTCATCTACTTCACGCTGCTCGACCGCCTCGGGCCGGCACAGGTCAACCTCATCGGCTACCTCGAACCCGCGGCCGCGACGGTGCTGTCGTGGCTCGTCCTCGGCCAGCTCATCGACTCGCTGACGGCGCTCGGGTTCGCCGCCATCGTCGCCGGCTTCGTCTGTATCCAGCGGCGCTCGCTCGTCACCCTCCTCACGCGACGATCGTCGCCCGCAGCCGACTGAACACACTCTTTGACTCGTCGAGCAGTACCGATCGGTCAGTCGGTGGCTGTCGCCGCCGACCCGGACTCCCGCTCGCTGCTCGATTCGGGGATGGCGAGGACGACCCCGAGCGTGACGAGCGCGATGACCGCCGAGATGACGAACGCGGCCGTGAGTCCGTCGGCGAGGGCGGCGGCCGCCCCGGCCGGTGCGTCGGCCGCGAACAGCACGCGCTGGAGGTCGCCGAGCGTCGAGACGCCGGGCACGCTCGCCAGTTGCTCCCGGACGAGCGCGTTCATCGTGAACCCGAGCATCGACACGCCCATCGCGCCGCCGAGCTGGCGGAAGAACTGCTGGGTGGAGGTCGCAAGCCCCATCCGCTCGGTGCCGAGGTGGTTCTGGATCGCCGTGAGCAGCGGCGGCGTCACCGTCCCCATGCCGACACCCATGAAGAAGGTGACGACGACGATGACCGCGAGCGATGTCGCCGGCGTCCAGAACGCCGCGGCGGCGAAGCTCACGACGATGAACGCCGTGCCGACGATCGAGAGCCGGCGCTCGCCGACGCGCTCGATCGCGCGCCCCGAGAGGAGACTCATCCCCGACCAGCCGACCGAGATGGGGACGACCGCGATGGCGGAGCTGTTCGCTCCTCCATGAATGCTCTGGACGAACAGCGGGATGTACGTCAGCCCGGCGAAGACCACGAAACTCGTGAGGAAGCCGGCGGTGATGGTCGCCACGAAGACCCGGTCACCGAACAGCGAGGGCGGGATGAGCGGCTCGCTCGCCCGGCGCTCGGCCACGTAGAACCCGACGAGCGCGAGGAGTCCGACCGCGACCGCGAGCGCCCCCGTGACGGGCTGGCGCTGGAGCAACTGGAGCCCGAACAGCACCGCACCGACGCCGACGGCGATGGCGAGCGCGCCCGCGTAGTCGATGTGGCCCTCGGCCGCGCCCGTGGACTCGTCGAGCGTCGTCGCGATGAACGCGACCGCGATGATTCCCACGGGAACGTTCACGTAGAAGACCCAGCGCCAGCCGAGCGTCGAGACGATGGCGTAGCCGAGCGGTGGCCCGAGCACGCTCGCGACGCCCCAGACCGAGCCGCCCAGCCCGATGGCCCAGCCGCGCCGCTCGGGCGGGTAGATGACCCCAAGGATGGTGTACGGTAGCGCGAGCATCGCCCCGCCGCCGATACCCTGCACCGCACGGAAGGCGACGAGTTCGGCCATGCTCCCGGCCGCGCCCGACAGCGCGCTGCCGGCGACGAACGCGAACACGCCGACGTAGAAGAGCTTCTTCCGGCCGTAGGCGTCGGCCAGCCGGCCGAACAGCGGCATCGTCACCGCCGTAAAGAGCATGTACGCGGTGAACACCCACGGGTAGAGTTCGAGACCGCCGAGCGCGGCGACGACCGTCGGCATCGCGGTCGTCACGACGGTCCCGTCGACCGCGGCGAGGAAGATGCCGACCAACACGCCGACGGTCACGAACCGCCGCTCGCGCTCGTTCACCGACGCCACCCCGCACCGCACCGTCCCCGCCGACGGTCCGTCGCTCGATGCATGCCCGACGCTATTCGACGTGGCCGCTTATACTGTCGGTCAGCCGTATCGCTGCCCGGTCGAAACATAGAGCAGATTGGGCCACACCGCCGCGCAACCACCGCCTAGTTGCGCGCGAAAACCAGATAGCCGGTGTGACCGACGCCGGCGGTCGAGGGGCGCGTCCCGCGCTCGTCGAAGTCCATCTCGCGCTGGATGGTCTCGTAGGTCTCGCAGTCCATCCCCACCGCAGCGAGCGTCTCGACGACCTCGCGTGCACTCTCGACGAACGGCGAGTAGACCGCGACGAATCCACCGGGAACCAGCAGGTCGGGCGCGTGCTCGACCACCGCCGGCGCGTCCGCGGTGTCGAGCGTGAGCAGGTCGAGTTCCTCGAACGTCTCGATGTCGTCGAGCACGTCCCCCGCTCTGACCTCGACGCTACCGCCGGCCGCGTCCGTGTCGACGCCAGCGAGGGCCATGTTCTCGCGGGCGACCGCCGCGAAGTCGCGGTTCTGTTCGTACGTCACGACCGACGCGCCCGCACGCCCGAGCGCGGCGGCGAGCACACCGGTTCCGGTGCCGGCGTCGAGCACCCGGTCGCCCGCTGCAACGCCGGTGTGGCCCATCACGAGACCGACATCACGAGGAAGCATCGGCGCGCCGGTGCGCTCGAAGTGGTGAAAGAGATCCGGGCCGCGAAGCTCTCGGACCTCGAAGGCGGTCCCGAGATGGGTTTCGAGGGTGTCGCCCGACGCCACGTCGTCGGGCACGTCGAGCACGCCGAGGTCGGTTTCGAGTCTCGCACCCGGCTCGCGGAGATACTCGCGGCCCTCGCCGACGAGCAGAAAGGCCGTCACTCCAGGCGCGAGACCGCGGCCGCGAGGTCGCCGTCCTCGGCTTCGAGTGCCTCGCGGGCGGTCTCCTCGGTTGCACCCGTGCGCTGGGCGACGATTTCGACATCGGAATCGGGAATCGCGTCCCCACCGCTCGCACCGCCCGCACCCGCCTCGTTCTCGTCACCCTCGCCGAGCGGAATCGTTTCCTCGCTCGCCGCGCGCGTCTCGGGTTCGCCCGTGATGGTGTAGGTCGCCTCTCCTTGGGCGTCCATCCGCTGGACCTCGGCATCGTCGAAAACGAGTTCTTCGTCGGCGGTGCGGATGATTATCTCCTCGGCATCGATCTCCTCGATGTCGATACCCATCTGTTTCATCATCTGTTGCATCTTGCGCGGGTTCAGACCGCCGCCTCCTCCGAACATACCTGCGGGTGGACAGCCAGCGCCTTGTGGCTTCCGACCCACGCCGGGTACGCGATTGCGGGGCAAACGGTTTTGCGCTACCGGCTCGCAGACGCTTCATGCGCCGAGCGGACGCCGACGCGACGACACGCCAGCGCATCGCCGACCACCTTCGCGAACAGCCGGCCGCCGCGAGCACCCTCGCGACCGAGTTCACCATCACGACTGCGACGGCCCTCGATCACGTCGAGCACGTCGCCCGGTCGCTCGATGGCACCGACGAGGAGCTGCTGGTCGCCCCGCCGGAGTGTCGTGACTGCGGATTCAACGAGTTCGACGACCGCATCAATCGTCCCTCGCGCTGTCCCGACTGCAAGAGCGAGGCGATCGAAGAGCCGCGGTTCACCGTCGAGGGGTAGCCTCGGGCACGGTGTCGATGCGCTCGGCCGCCGCCCAACGGTCCTCGTAGACGTCGTTCGCCCATCCCACGAGCGCCTCGTTCGTGCTGTCGAGACAGCCGTGTAGCGTCCCCTGTTCGTCGTACGTACTAACCAGCGCGCGGTCGTCGAGCACCAGGAGTCCGAACGATATTCCCTCCGGCGAGAGGTAGAGTTCGAAGTTCTCGAAGTCGTGGGCGGCCGCGAACGCATCGGGATAGGCCGTCCGTGAGGTGTCGAGGACCGACTCGTCGATGACCAGCCCCATCGCCGCGCCGGTCGTCAGGAGTTCGTGGGCAGCCTCGTTGATGACGGGACTGACGACCGGCGTAATGCCGCGAAACGTCCCCGTGTCGCTCGCCACGAACACATCCGTGATGTGATGCATCGCTGCGTGCGGGTTCGCGGGCGTGTTCGTAATCAGCCGTGCGTCGTCGAGCGTCGCCACCGGCAGCGTTGCACCGACCTCGCCGAGGCGCTGGAGGAACGATCCCCACTCGTCGACGCGCTCGATGGCCGTTTCGAGCGCCTCGTACTGCTCGAACACGAGTCGTCCGCCGACCGTCAGCCGGTACGCGCCGCCCTCGCTGTGGACCCACCCGCGCTCTTCGAGACCGTCGAGCGCTCGGTGGACCGTCGAGCGCGACAGTCCACAGGCGTCGACGAGTTCGCACTGGCGGCGCGGCCGTTCGCGGAGGGTATCGAGGATCCGGACGCGATTCGCCGAACCGGCGAGAAACGCGACGTGTTCCCAGGACCCCATTCGTTTTCCGATTATACTGCACGGAAAAGAATCTTCCGCCGAATCGGCTCAGTCGCCGCGACGTTCGTCGATGGCCGCCCGGTAGCCCTCGCGGTAGGTCGGATACGTGAACTCGTAACCCAACCCCCGAAGTTTGGCGTTCGAACAGCGTTTCGACGTCTCGATGCGTCGCCGCGCCGGCTCCGAGAGGTCGCCCTCCGCGAGCCGTTCGGCGATGGTTCGCTTTTCGGGACGTGACCGCTCGCATTCGTCGGCCAGCCAGTCGGAGAGTTCCCATTTGTCGACCGGTTCGTCGTCCACCGCGAGCACGGCCTCCCCGCGCCCGTGGTCGCCGTCGAGCAGGAAGCGAATCGTGCCGGCGGCGTCCGCGCGGTGGACCATGTTGAGATAGCCTTCTGTTACAGGCCCGTCGAGGTAGCGGTCGAGCCGGTAGCGCCTCGGCCCGTACAGCCCCGCGAAGCGCACGACCGTGCCGTCGATGCCGTATTCCCCCGTTTCCTCCAGCGCGATTCGCTCGGCCTCGGCCAACACCTCGGTCTTCTCGGTCGTCGGTTCGATCGGTGTCTCCTCGTCGACCCACCCGCCGTCGTGGTCGCCGTAGACGCCCGTCGAGGAGGTGTAGACGAGTCGGTCGGGCGACTCGTCGCGCGCGCCGAACTGCTCGACGACGGTTTCGAGACCGTCGACGTAGATGTCGCGTGCGGCGTCGGCCCCGCGACCGCCGGAACTCGCTGCGAAAATCACGGAATCGACGTCCGGGATGGCCGCGAGTTCCTCACGACTGGTGAGGTCGGCCGCGACGGCGTCGAAGCCGGCGCGCTCGATTTTCGCACAGCCCTCGGCGGAGCGGCGCACGCCGACGACTTCGTGGTCGGGCGCGAGCTGGCGACCGAGTGCGAGACCGATGTAGCCACAGCCGACGATGGCGACGCTCATGGCTTCCGGTGTTCGATGTGGCCGTGAAGCAGCGCGAGTTCGTCGAGGCCCATCGGGAGTCGCCCCTCGATCTTCTGCTGGATTTCGCGCGCTTCGAGCGCCCCATCGATGCCCGACTCGACCGCCTCGACGTCGAGCACGGCGGTCGTCATCCCCATCAGGAGGTGGTCGCGGGTCTCCATGACGATGACGTCGGCGTCGGGTTCGTCCGGGTTGAGCGCGAGAATCGCGGCGGCGTCGTCGAGCATGAGGGGTGGCGAATCGCCGTTCGCGAGCGCTTCGACGTTCTCGACGCCCGTCTCCTCCCGGACCCTCTCGACGCCGTGGCTCTCGACGACCGCACGGAGTCGTTCGTCGTAGCGCGCGCGCAACTCGTCGGGCGCGAGGTTGCCCGCCTCGTCGATGTCGTGGAGCATGGGTTCGGTAGCTACCGCCGACGTAAGTGCATTGAGTTCACATCCGGCGGCGAACGCTCCGTACCCGTTTCGAGTGAGCGCTTCAGCCAGTCCCGTCACGGTAGCGAGTTTACCCACCCGTCCGCCGCGGGCGAGCGCTGCGCGGGCGGCCCCGAGCGGCTCCCGATACGCCCGTCGCGCCAGCGCCCAGTCGTACTCACCCACGAGCGTGGTGAATCGGGCCGCGGCCACGAGGATACCGACGGTTCCCTTCTTCAGACGGTGCTCGCCACCTTCTCGATAGGTTTCGATTCCGGTGATGGAGCCGTCGAGCGCCGCGATGGCGGTCGCCAGACAGGCCCGGTTCGTCACGATCCGGCCGCGCCTGGCGCAGTCGGTCGCGTCGATGCGAAGACGACTGCCCTCGACGTGTGGCTCGCAGCCACAGTACGTGCCTACTCGATTCGTCGGCCCCACGTCGCCGACTGGTCGCGGCTTCGGGTTTGAATCCTTGGACGACTACTGGTAGGCCAACTGCATGATCCACTGCGAGAAGGCGTCGCTTTCGGGTTCGACGTCCTCCTCGCCGACCAGCGGCGAGAGGTTGTTGCCGGCCATCAAGAGTGAAAAGTCGAGATCGCGCGCCGCCGGCGCGATGTAGTAGGTGTTGTGGCCCTCGTAGACGGTGTCCTCGCGCTCGACGAGCCCGCGCTCTTCGAGGCGCTCGGCGATGCGACTGCCCGTGCGCGAGTCCACGTCGAGTTCCTTCCAGAAGTCGCTCTGGTGGATTCCTCCTGTCGAGCGGACGAGTTCGAGAGCGGCGCGCTCGTCTTCGGAGAGGTCGGCTTCGGCGGTCGTGCTCATACCCGAGCCACGCCGCCGGACGGGTTAAATCCGGCGTTCGACCGGTTCGAACGGCGTCCGACAGGGTGGTCCATCCGCGAAGTCGTATGTTCCAGTTCCATTGCCATCGATACTGACGAGCGACGACGAGCGTGTGCCGAAGCCGAACTCCTCGTGGTGGACACAGACCCCGTACTCGTGATCGCCGAGAACCTCTGCCGCGCGGTCGAGCCACTCGTCGCTCCCCTCACCCGGTTCCGGCTGGAGTGCTTCGCGCACCGCTCTTCCATTGGCGGCCTGTCGCTCGCCGCGCTCGGGCCACGATTCCGGAATATCGACGTCGCCGATTGCGCCGGTGTTCATCACGACGTGGACGCCGGGGTCGAGGTTGCGAACCCGTAACTGTCCATCCCATTCGAGGAGAATCGCCGCCCGCTCGTCGGCCACCACGAGGTTGAACCCCTCGTACTCGTCCGCCTCGACCGCGCGCTCTACGTGACGAGCCGCCACCTCCGCCGACTCGGCTTCGAGCGCGTCCCTGACGAGCAGTCCGCGCGAGCGCTCGCCCGCCAGTTCCCGGTCGGTCCAGCGGTTCGTGACCGCGGCGAAGAGTCCGAATTCGTTGTAGCCGATCCACGTGCCGCCGGCCTCGGCGTCGCTCGGGGCGATGATTTCCGGGTGTTCCGAGAGCAGTCCCGGCGGGTTCGATTCGCGCTCCAGGGATTCGTCCCGGTTGGCCGCGACCGCTACTGGACGATCCGGAAAAACCTGCCACGCGAGCACGAGAGTGCACATGATTCGAGGGAGGGGACGCGGAGCCTAAACGCCGTGGGTTGGGGGCGGTGCCGTGGCGATCCGGTAATCGGGCGGAGCGGTCGGGTGTGGTGGCGCGGCGGCGCGCGAGGGATGACTGGGCCGAGCGCAGCGAGGCGAAGGAATCAGCTGGGGCCCGTGGGCGGTGCGGTAGCGGGAAGTCAGGTATCGTACCGCGAACGAGCGTAGCGAGTGAGCGGCTCTTTTTAGACCAGGTTTTTGCGAGGAGCGGTGCGCTTCGCGCACCCGACGAGGAAAAAAGTGGTCCAGACGACTTTTCTCCCGGTGGCGAGTCTCCGAAGTATGGACGCACTCGTCATCGGCGGGACACGGTTCATCGGCCGCCACACCGTCGCCGAGCTGCTCGCCCACGACTACGCGGTCACGGTGTTCAACCGGGGCAACCACGGCAACCCCTTCGAGAACGATGTCGAGCACATCGAGGGCGATCGAACCGATCGGGAGGACCTCGCACGCGCCGCCGAGCGCAACCCCGACGTCATCATCGACTGCGTGGCTTACCATCCTGAGGAGGTCCGGACGGCCATCGAGCTGTTCGACGGGAGCCGCTACGTCGTGATTTCGAGCGGTGCGGCCTACGGAGCCGAAGAAATCCCGAAACGTGAGAGCGAGACTGCTCTCCACGAGTGTACCGCCGAGCAGGCGACCGACGATTCGTGGGAAACCTACGGACCCAGAAAGGCGGAAATCGACCGGGTAGTGAGCGACGCTGCCGCCGATGGCGCTGCGGCGACGAGCGTGCGCCCGCCGGTGGTCTACGGCCCGCACGACTACACCGAGCGCTTCGATTACTGGCTCGACAGGGTTCGCAATCACGACCGCGTGGTGGTGCCCGGCGACGGCGACTGTCTGCGCCACCTCGTCTTCGTCGAGGACGTCGCCCGTGCGCTCCGGGTCGTGGCCGAGGAGGGTAGTTCGGGAGCAGCGTACAACGTCGGCGACCGTCGGCTGCCGATTCTCTCGGAATGGGTCGAACTCGTGGCCGACGCGCTCGACACCGAGGTGGAAATCGTGACCGCCAACGAGCGCGAACTCGCCGTCGCCGACCTCGAACCCGACGATTTCCCGCTGTATCGCTCGTACCCACACGTGCTCGACACGAACCGACTCTCGGCACTCGGCTGGGAGGCGACGCCGATCGAGGACGCACTCGCGCACACAGTCGAGGACCACCGCGCGAGCGAGCGCACCGGCCGCGAGAACGGTCCCGACCGCGGGGCCGAAGAGCGCGTGCTCGCGGTGCTCGACACGCTCTGAGAGCGGAGGGCAAACGGTTTGCCCTCCGGGTTGCGAAAGGGAGCCATGTTCGACAAGACCACGTGGATTCGCCTGCCGCGCAACGTCGTGGTCGGTCATGGCGTACTCTCTCGAACCACCGACGCCATCGCCGAACTCCATTTGGCCGGTCGCCCGCTCGTCGTGACCAGCCCTACGGCCCGCGAGGTCGCCGGCGAGCGCGTCGTCGCGGATTTCGCCGACGAGGGCACCGAACCGGCGACGGTCGTCGTCGAGCAGGCGAGTTTCGGAGCCGTCGAGCGCGTCATCGAGACCGCCCGCGAGGCGGCAGCGGGCTTTTTAGTTGGGGTGGGCGGCGGCAAACCCATCGACATCGCCAAGATGGCCAGCGACACGCTCGACGTGGGTTTCGTCTCGGTTCCCACCGCGGCGAGCCACGACGGCATCGTTTCCGGGCGCGGGTCGGTCCCCGAGGGCGATTCGCGCCACTCGGTTGCCGCCGAACCTCCCTTGGCTGTGGTCGCCGATACCGAAATCATCGCCGACGCACCGTGGGAACTCACGACCGCCGGCTGTGCGGACATCATCTCGAACTACACCGCAGTACGTGACTGGCAACTCGCCCACCGACTCCAGAACGTGGAATACTCGGAGTACGCGGGCGCGCTCAGCCAAATGACCGCCGAGATGCTCGTCGACAACGCCGACTCCATCAAACGAGGATTGGAGGAGTCGGCGTGGGTCGTCGTCAAGGCACTCGTCTCCTCGGGGGTGGCGATGTCCATCGCCGGCTCCTCGCGGCCGGCCAGCGGGGCCGAACACCTTTTTTCCCACCAACTCGACCGCATCGCGCCCGGCGCTGCGCTGCACGGCCATCAGGTGGGTGTGGGATCGATCCTGACCGAATACCTCCACAGCGGCGCGGCGGGCAGATGGACGAACATCCGCGACGCGCTCGCCCAACTCGGCGCGCCGACGACCGCCGCCGGACTCGGCCTCGACGACGAATCCATCGTCGAGGCGCTCACGAGCGCCCACGCGATCCGTGACCGCTACACCATCCTCGGCAACGGGATGAACGAGAGCGCCGCCCGCGAGGTCGCCACGGCGACCGGCGTCATCGAGCAGGCCTAGTGGTGTCCCTTCGAGAGCGCTAATCGTCGGCCGCCGCTTGCTTCGTGGCGTAGATGCGGTCTATCTGATCGGCGAAGCGAGTTCTGATGTTGCGGCGCTTTTTCTTCAGTGACGGCGTGAGCAGGTCGTTTTCGGGCGTCCACTCGGTCGGAACGAGTTCGAAGCGCTTGATGCGCTCGTGGGGTTCCACCTCGTCGTTGACGTTCTCGACGTGCGCTTCGACCCACGCGCGGGCGTGCTCGTCGCGGCAGACCGCCGCGCGGTCGCTCGGCAGTTCGACGTTCTTCCGGGCGGCCCACGCGCGCAGTTTCTCGAAGTTCGGGACCAGCAGGGCGCTCACGAACTTCTCGTCGTCGCCGAGCACCATCGCCTGCACGACCCGTTCGGAGGTGGCGAAGGCGCTCTCGATGGGACCGGGCGCGACGTTCCTGCCCGTGGTGAGCACCAGCAACTGCTTCAGCCGCTCGTGATAGACGAGATAGCCATCCGAATCGCGCTCGACGATGTCGCCGGTCCGTAGCCAGCCCGATTCGAAAGCGTCGTCGGTTTCCTCGGGATTGTTCCAGTACCCCGCCGTAACGTTCGGGCCGCGAACGAGGAGTTCGCCGACATCGCCGCTGTTGCGCTGTTCGACGGGGAGAACTGTGGCATCGAGTTTCGTCTCGACGCCGGTGAGCGGCGGTCCCAACGTCCCCGGTTTCGGTGCCTCGGGCGGGTTGACCGAGACGACGGGTGCGGCCTCGGTGAGTCCGTAGCCCTCGTAGATGGGAAGGTCCATCCCGTCGAATAGTCTGGCGAGTTCCGGCGAGAGGCTGCCACCGCCGCTGATGAAAAAGTCGATGTTGCCGCCCATCGCCTCCCTGAGCGTGCTGTAGACCAGTCGATCGGCGAGCGCGCGCTCGACGCGCAGCGTTCGGCCCGGGTTTTCCCGTTGGCTGCTGCGCTTTGCCGCCCCGACCGCCCGTTCGAAGATACGGCGTTTGATGGCCGAGTCGGCGTCCTCGCGCATCGAATCGAAGATGCGTTCGTAGATGCGCGGAACGCTGATGGCCGTGGTCGGCTGGGTCGTTTGAATATCGTCGGCCACCGTGTCGGCGCTCTCGGCGTAGGCGACGGTCGCGCCGCTCGCGAAGAGGAAGAAGTGCCCCGCGAGGCGCTCGAAGACGTGTGCGAGCGGCAGGAACGAAAGCGCGACCGTCTCGCGGCCGACGGAGGGGAGGTCGGGCGATTTGTCGGGCCGGTCGCCGAAGCGCTTTCTGAGTTGGTTGATGTTCGCCCGGAAGTTGCGGTGGGTCATCTCGACACCTTTCGGCTTGCCCGTCGTTCCCGAAGTGTAGATGAGACTCGCCAGGTCGTCGGGTGTTCGCTCGCTCAACCAGCCCTCGTAGGCCGCGCGGTCGAAGGCGCGCTCACCGCGCTCGTAGATGTCGGCAAGCGTGAAAACATCGTCGCGGTCGGTCGGAACGTCGTCCAGCACGACGACGAATTCGAGGTCGAGCGCGTCCTCGACGTCGAGCACGCGCTCCAGTCGGTCGCGGCTGTCGACGATCACGCCTTTGGCTCCGGGGTCGGCGAGGAGATACTCGACCTGTCGCGGCGAAGACTCCTTATAAACGGTGGTGACGACCGCACCCGCCGCCAACAGGGCGAAATCGGTCTGTGCCCACTCCATGCGCGACGCCGAGAAGATGCCTACTCGGTCGTCGCTCTCGACGCCGAGGTCGCGGAAGCCAGCCGCGAGCGAGCGGACGATCGACTGGAACTCTTCGTAGGTGAGCGTGACGTACTCGCCGTGGTCGGCCTCCCTGACGACGCTGCCGGCGAGCGCGCGCTCGTGGACGCCGCCCTTGTACCGTTGGGCGGGCCGGTCGGCGTTGCGGGTCGCGCTCCGCTCGAACAGCCGTGGGATGGTGTCGGTACCGATTACCTCGTCGGTGTGGTCGCGCTCGGCCGCGCGCCAATCCCCGTCGGTCATGCTTGCCGATATCACGCGGGGACCATAGGTATTGGCCCGGGTTTGTGTGGTGCGGTTTGGGTTGCGGTGGCGGCCGCGGTGCGGTGGCGGTGTGGTTGCGGCGGCCGCGTGGGGCTGCGGTGCCGCGGCGGTTCCTGGCGGATGAAGGGTAAGGCACGATCGGAGGGAGTGCCGAGGGCTTCTGCGGTGCCGTGTGGGGCGGTTGCTGTGGCGGAGAGCAGCCGTGTCCGCGCGAACGAAGTGAGCGCGGTTCGCCGCTCGCGCGGTTTGCGAGCGGAAGTTTTTGGCCCAGATTTTTACAAGGGGTTGAGCGCGCCGTAGGCGCGCGATTCCTCGCAGTAAAAAGGTGGGTGCTTGGAATCAATAGGTAGTTAAACCGGCCTTCCATACGCCGGACATGGTCGAGGTATTCGGGCTGTCGATAGGCGTCCTGTTGGTGGTGATGATGGTGGTGTTGCACTTCTCATCGGGCACCGAACGGTCCATCCCCGACGACGTCTCCCAGTCGGTCCTCGAACGGCGTGCCGAGAGCGTTCCGGAGACGAACTTCCCCGAGCCGATGAACCGGTCGATCGGCGGTGGGGCGGCCCCGGCCGGCGCAGTCGGTGGCGGCGAGGGCGGAGCCGAGGGCGAACTCGCCGAGGGTGAGGCGAGCGAGGGCTCGGCAAGCCCGGCCGACATCCCCGACGACGAGGCGGAGGTCTTCGAGATCGAATACGAGAAGGAGGGCGAGACGCTCGAAGTGCCCGAAAACCAGACGCTGCTCGAAGCCGGCGAGGAGCAGGGTTGGGACCTGCCCTACGCCTGCCGTGCGGGCCAGTGTCTGTCCTGTGGCGGCCACGTCGCCGACGGTCCGTCCGAGGACTACCTCACTCACGACGGTCAGGAGATGCTCAGTGAGGACGAACTCGGCGACGGCTACACGCTGACCTGTGTTGCCTACCCGACCGCCGACCTGACGCTCGAAACGAACGAGACACCCTGACTTTCACAACGCCTAAATCACCGACCTTCCTGTTCCGCTCTGTGGGCGCGTAGCTCAGTGGATAGAGTTCTTGGTTCCGGACCAAGACGTCGCGGGTTCAAATCCCGTCGCGCCCGTGAGCGAGAAAACGAAACATCTCTTCTATCGTCTCGAATCGGTCGACTTCCGGAGACTGTACGAGCGGTGAATCCGAGCGCACAATATTCGGGAGTGAACCGTAGCGACATCTCGATCGTTGACCGAACAGTTCAGGAAACGGCCGTGGGGCCTCACGTCAGTTGAGGATGAGGGCCGTCTGACTGCGATGGTTGTGTTCACTCGTGCTTGGAAATCCTGTGCAGTGACGCGCGCTACGCCGGAGCGGGAGTGTGTTCGGGGTTGGTTGCGGCCGGGCGTTCGGCGGCCCGGACGAGCAGTCCGGTGAGGACGGCCACGCTGGCGACGAAAAACAGCGAGCCGATCGACGAGGAGGGATCGCCAAAGAGGAGATAGATCGGCGCACCGGCCGACGGTCCGAGCGTGACGACGGCGATCTGTGAGAGCGCCGGCCCACAGCAACAGCACGCCTGTGGGGCGGCGATGCCGGCGATGCCCGCGCCGGTCTGCGAGGTGCCGCCGCTCGATTGATACGCAAACAGCGCCGCGTTCAGCCCGATGAGCGTGCCGAACAGGGTGACGAGGAGCACCGTCCCGACCGAGATCACCCCGCCGATCGGAACCGCCGGATACCAGAACTCGACGGCCGGCCACATCACCAGCGGGTCGGCCACCGGCAGCACGGCGACGATCTGTTCCGACAGCGACACGCCGGTGCCGTCGTCGGGAATCAGATAGAGCATGCCCGACGAGAACGCGAAGAAGAGCACCGAGAGCGCGCCGACGGCGACCCCGAACCGGCGGGCCGTCCGGTCGGCGAGCAGCCGTCGAATCAGGCCACCGGCGTCCCGGTAGAGGACGTAGCCGAGCGCGACGACGAGACCGAGCACGACGAGATAGCCCAGCGAGTTCGTCTCGGTGTAGATGCCGAGCGCCGAAAGACCGGGATAGGCGACCCACGTCCCGAGGAGTACGCCGAGACCGGCGAAACGGGGCCGTCGAGACCAACGGAACTGGCCGACGAGCACGCTTGCGAGCATGATGCCCACGCCGACGAGCAGCATCAGCGGGGCGTGGATCGCCCGTGGGACGATCGGCTGAGCGGACAGCCACTCGTACGGCGAGAGCTGGACGATCCAGATCGCGCCGAACACTCCCATCGCGAGCCCGACGACGGTCCCGTGGAGGCGATAGCGCGTTGCCGCCGGCCGCAAGCGGTGCAGATACTGGCTGGCGACGACGATCCCGAGACCGGCGATGAGCGCGACGAGTCCGAACCACTGTTCGAGTTCGAAGCCGTTGACGGAGACCGAGCCACCGTGGGCGGAGGCGACCGGCATGGAGCCGAGACCGGCGACGAGGAAGACGGCCGTGAGCGCGGTGTGCCCGAGACGCCGGCCCCTAAAGTTGTCGTCCGGCCGATTCGCGGCGGTGCGGTCCGTACTGGACGTCATTGTTCGGGGGTTGTATCGGGCGTCATATACTCCCACCGGTTCGGTGGATGGCCTCGAACGGACACGGTGGACACGATGGACTCACGTGACGAACGGCATGGCGTCGAAATCACGAGGTGTCGATGACGAAATCACAGCCGTATCAGCCGGACTTTTCTATCGTCGCCGTGTACCGAGCCACCATGCCGCCGGAAATCACGCGCATCGAGACGACGGAGTTCAGCTACACCCTTTCGGATGTCGGCTCGGACCCGGGATTCAACCTCGTCTACGACCCTGGAGAAACCACCGAGCGCCGACTGTTCAGCATTCGTGTCCACACTGACGGTGACCTCACCGGCGAGTTCGTCGGCGGCAACTCGCCGGCCTTTGCCCAGTTCCACGAGGTCGCCGACTATCTCATCGGGAAGAACCCGCTCCGTCGTGAGCGCCACTGGTCCGAAATGAAGCGTGCTCTCCGGAAATACGACCGCATGGGGATCGGACCGGTGGACATCGCCCTCTGGGATCTCGCGGGCAAACACTACGGCGCGTCCATCGCCGAACTGCTCGGCCAGTATCGCGAGCGCCTGCCCGCCTACGCCTCGACCTACCACGCCGACGATAACGGAGGATTGGACTCGCCGGAAGCCTACGCCGACTTCGCCGAGGAGTGCCAAGAGATGGGGTACGGCGGGTTCAAGATCCACGGCTGGGGTGGCAGCGACGCCCGACGTGACATCGACCGCGAGATCGAGACCGTCCGCGCGGTTGGCCAGCGCGTGCCCGGGATGGATCTGATGATCGATCCGGCCTGCGAGTACGAGACGTTCGCCGACGCGCTGAAGGTCGGCCGTGCGTGCGACGAACAGGAATTCCTCTGGTACGAGGACCCCTTTCGTGATGGGGGTATCTCCCAGCACGCCCACCGGAAGCTCCGCCAGCAACTCGACACGCCGATCCTCCAGACCGAGCACGTCCGCGGGCTCGAGTCGCACACCGACTTCGTCGACCGCGAGGCGACCGACTTCGTGCGGGCCGATCCCGAGTACGACGCGGGTATCACTGGCGCGATGAAGATCGCTCACATGGCCGAAGGCCACGGTCTCGACGTCGAGATCCACTCGCCGGGCCCAGCCCAGCGCCACTGCATGGCCGGGATGCGAAACGCGAACTACTACGAGATGGCGCTCGTCCATCCCGACTGTCAGAACACCGCCCCGCCGATCTACGAGGAGTACGAGGACCAGCTCGACTCGATCGACAGCGAGGGGACCGTCGCCGTTCCCGACGGTCCTGGACTCGGCATCGAGTACGACTGGGAGTTCATCGACGAGCACAAGACAGGCGGACGGACCTACGAATAGGTCGAAACCGGGCGAGCAGTCGTGTTTTGGAGTCCGATAACAACGGCGGATCGTGGATTATGGATGGCGCAGGCGATCGACGAGAGTCGGCCGGCAGTATATTAGCATCGAGGGCGAAGCCTGCGCGGTATGGTACACTCGACGTGGGGCGACTGGTTCGTACAGGACGAGATCGAGGCTGCCGATCCGGACGGACTCGCGGTCTGGTATCTCGGTTGTAATGGCTATGTCCTCCGCACCGCGGAGACGACGATGTATCTCGATCCGTATCTCGGCGACGGATCGCCGCCCCGAACCATCAGAATGATCCCCGTGCCGATGGACCCCGCCGATGCCACCCTCTGCGACGCCGTCCTCGTCACCCACGAGCACATCGATCACATGCATCCGCCCTCCCACCGCGCGCTCGTCGAGGACTGTGGCGGCGACCTCTACGCGCCCGCGGCCTCCCACGACGCGCCGAACTACGATGGCGACGTCGAGGCTCCGCCGGCCGAGACCGTCGCGCCTGGTGACGACTTCACTGTCGGCAACCTCTCGATCCACGTCCGCGGCGCGAACGACCCCGATGCCGAGGAGCCCGTGACCTACGTCGTCGAACACGAGTCGGGCACCTTCTTCGCAGCGGGTGACTCCCGGCCGGCCGACGAGTTTTCTGACATCGCCACCGAGTTCGACATCGACCTCGGCGTGCTCGCCTACGGCACCGTCGGCAACATCTTCCACACGGAGGACAATCCCTCGGAGACCTACCCGACCGACTGGTACAACGACGGCGAGCAGGTCGTCGAGGCGGCGAACCAGCTCGACCTCGACCGACTCATGCCCGTTCACTGGGACATGTGGAAGGGCGTCGGTTCCGATCCGAAGATCGTCCACGAGCACGCGGCCTCCTACGAGCATCCGCGGGTCGTCGAGATCGTCTCCATCGGCGACCGTGTGGACGTCGGCGAACCGGGCGTCGTGCAGCTGCAGGACCGCCGCGAGTAGCGCCGGCAGCGGATTTAAGAGGTCGACGTGCGAGCAGGAGCCATGGGAACGGCGAACTTCGATTACAGCGACGAGACCGTGATCGTCACCGGCGGCAGCGCGGGCATCGGGCGCGCCATCGCGCTCGGGTTCGGGCGCGCGGGCGCGACGGTGATCGTCGCCGACGTGCGCGAGGAGCCGAAGATGGAGGGCGAGGACGTGCCGACCCACCAGCTGATTTCTGAGTCGGGCAGCACCGGCGAGTACGTCGAAACCGACGTCTCGGACCCTGACGAACTCGAATCGGTCGTCGAGGCCGCCCGCGACTTTGGAGGTGTCGACGTGATGGTGAACAACGCCGGCGTCCAGCACTCAGAACCGTTCCTCGACGTCGAGCAGGAGGACTTCGACCGCCTGCACCACACCAACATTCGAGGGGTGTTCTTCGGGACGCAGGCCGCCGCGCGCGACATGATCGACCGCGACGAGCCGGGGAGCATCGTCAACACCGCCTCGATCTCCTCATGGGTCGCCCAGCACGGTCAGGTCCAGTACGACTCGACGAAGGGTGCCATCAAGATGATTACCAAGGGGACGGCGCTCGAACTCGCCGAGCACGGTATCCGGGTGAACGCCATCGGACCGGGACAGATCGCTACCGAGTTCACCGAGGGCTGGTCCGAGGAAGCCCAAGAAGCCGCCGGCGACGAGGGCGGGTTCATCAAACCCGTGCCGCTGGGTCGGGCCGGCCATCCCGACGACAACGCCGGCGCGGCCATGTTCCTCGCCAGCGAGAACGCCTCGTACATCACCGGTCAGCTCCTGTTCGTCGACGGCGGCTGGACGGCGATCTGACGCCTTCGAGTTCTCAGTTCAGTGTTTCGCGCGTCGTGGATGGCCGTTGCTCGGTTGCGAGTTTTTGTATAAAAACCGATAGTTCGTCGTTCGTGTCCGCTGAGCGGCGTTACTGTCGGGTAACGTTGGTCGCTCGCGGTCCTTTGTCAGCCTGTTCGATGTCGAATTCGACTTCGGTGTCCTCTTCGAGGTCCGGGCCGCCGATGTCCTCCATGTGGAAGAAAACGTCCTCCTCGGAGTCCTCAGTGTCGATAAAGCCGTAACCGCCCGTGTCGTTGAAGAAGTCGACCGTACCTGTTGCCATTGCAAGCAAATCCAGTGCCCATCCGGGGATAAGGGTTGCGCGAGTGGCGCTATCACGGACCCAGAGAGCGTCTGCCGCGACTGCTGTAGAGGTTATTGAGTGATAGTTCGCTCTCGAAACACGCTTGCAGCAGCTATTCGGTACGATCTGTTCGGAAACTGCTCGGTCGGGGATTCGGACTCGTCCGGACGTGCTCGCTGTCGCTGCGCGCGACCGGTCTGCTCGAATCCACCTCCCTGTGCGTGGTTTTCTCGCTACGCTCGCTCGAAAATCCATGCTCGGTCGGGGATTCGAACCCCGGTCATCGGCTCGAAAGGCCGAAATGATTGGCCGGACTACACCAACCGAGCTATCGCGTTTTTCCGTTCCCGATACCGACTGTTAAGCATTCCGTTCCGCGCTCACTTACCCTCGAATTCGGGGTCGGAATCGCCCATGAACGCCGTGACGCCCTCCATCAGGTCCTCGGTGTTGAGCAGGTGCCCGAAGGCCTGCGATTCGATTTCGAGACCGGCCTCAGTGTCCTCCCAGCCGCGGAGCATCGCGCGCTTGGTGAGTTTCTGGGCGATGGGCGGCCCGCCGGCGAGGTCGGCAGCCAGTTCGTGAGCGCTGTCCTCAAACTCGCCGTTCTCGACGACTTCGGTGAGGAAGCCGTACTCGGCGATCTCGGCGGCGTCGTAGCGGTCGGCGGTGAGGATGATCTCCTTCGCACGGCCCTCGCCGACGATGTGCTGAAGGCGCTGGGTACCGCCCCAGCCCGGAAGCAGCCCCAGATTCAGTTCGGGCTGGCCGAACGACGAGCGCTCGGAGGCGACGCGCAGATCGGCACACATCGCCAGTTCCATCCCGCCGCCGAGGCAGTAGCCGTCGATACCCGCGACGACCGGCATCGAACACTCTTCGAGTTTGCCGAAGGTCTCCTTGCCTTTCTGCGAGAGGTCGATGCCATCGAGCGGGTCGGCGCTCGCCGCCATCGACTGGACGTCTGCCCCCGCCGAGAAGGCGTCGTCGCCAGCGCCGACGATCAGCACCGCACGCACGGCATCGTCGTCTTCGAGAACGTCGATGGCCCTGTCGAGTTCGTCGAGAATTCCCTCGTTGATGGTGTTCATCCGGTGGGGTCGATCGATAACGATTCTGCCCACCATGTCGCCCGGATGCTCGATACGGATGCTCTCGAACTCCATCCCGTCCTCGTCCTCGCGCTGCTCGTAGAACCCCTCGCCGGCGCGCTCTTCGAGGTAGTCGGCGGGTTCGTAGCGCGCCGCACCGGTCTCCTCGTGGAGTTCGTCGAGGGTCTCGTGGAGCGAGTCGAGACCCGCGCCATCCGCCAGTTTCGCTGGCCCTTCGGGGAAACCAGCGCCGAGCATGACCGCCTCGTCGATGTCGCCTGCGGGCGCGACGTCGTTGCCGACGAGTTTGGCGACCTCGTTGGCCATCACGGCCAGCAGTCGTGATTCGATCCCCTCACTGCCGGCGTCGGTTGGGATGTCCGCGCCATCGCCGTTCTCGTAGTCGTAGAATCCTTTCCCGGTTTTCTTACCCAGTTCTTCGCTTTCGACCTTCGATTCGAGCAGCGGACACGGCTCGTAGGCATCGCCCAAGGTCTCGTGCATGTATTCGAGCACGTGATAGCCGACGTCGATACCCACCTGATCGGCGAGTTCGAAACTCCCCATCGGCAGCCCCATGTCGAACTTGGTGGTGCTGTCGACCTCGCCCATCGTCGCCACGTCATCCTCGACGAGCCACGCCGCCTCGTTCATCAACGGGACGAGCACTCTGTTGACGATGAAGCCCGGGCTGTCCTTACGCACGCGGACAGGGGTCTTGCCGAACTCCTCGGCGAGCGCCTCGACGGTGTCGAGCGTCTCGTCGGCGGTGTGTTCGCCCGAGATGACCTCGACCAGTTGCATTCTGACGGGTGGATTGAAGAAGTGCATCCCGCAGAACTGACCGGGCCGTTCGGTGACCTCCGCGAGATCCGTGATCGACAGCGAGGAGGTGTTCGTCGCGAAGAGGGCGTCCTCGGGCGCGTACTGCTCGACCTCGCCGTAGACGTCCTGTTTGATGTCCATCTTCTCGGGCACGACCTCGATGATGAAGTCGGTTCCTGATACTGTGTCTTCGAGGTCGACCAGCGGCGTCACGCGGTCGAGGGCCGCCTCGGCCTCCTCCTCGCTCAACTGGCCCTTCTCTTCGAGCTTGCCGACGCTCCATTCGAGCTGGTCGTAGCCGTTTTCAACTAACTCCTCGTTGATGTCGCGCAGGCGGACCTCGTAGCCCGCGAGCGCGGCAACTTCGGCGATGCCGTGGCCCATGTTCCCGGCTCCGAGCACCGCGATAGTCTCGATATCCTCGACGTTCATGATTCATCGTTAAAACTCACCGGCGGGCTTTCAACGTTTCTGTCTCCACAGCATTGCCCTCGAACTCTCTCGATCGTGCTCGGATCGTCCGCCGTCTTCGAAAACTCAAAACGAGTTTACTCTTGGTTACGAAACTATTTGCCGCAGGGCTGTATAACGGTCGATTATGGACTACGAGCTGTCCGACGAGCAAAAACAGATCCGCGACGAGGTGCGCCGCTTCGCCGAAAACGAGATCGCGCCCATCGCGGGCGAGTACGACAGGGAGGAGAAGTACCCCCACGACCTCATCGAGACCGCCGGCGAGATGGGCATGCTCGGCGCAACCATTCCCGCCGAGTACGGCGGCGCGGGCTACTCCACGCTGGAGACGGCCATCATCTCCGAGGAACTCTTTGCGGTCGACCCCGGAATCGGTCTCTGCGTGGCGTCCACCGGCTTCGGGGCTGAGGCCATCATCGCGGCGGGCACCGACGAGCAAAAGGAGGAGTTCCTCCCCCCCAATAGCGAGCGGCGACGCCATCATGGGCGCGGCCATCTCCGAACCCGACACCGGCTCGGACGTCTCGTCGGTCTCGACTCGCGCGGAGAAAGACGGCGACGAGTGGGTCATCAACGGCAACAAGATGTGGATCACCAACGGCTCCGTGGGCGATTTCTTCGTCGTGCTCTGCAAGACCGACCCCGACGCCGACGGCCGCTACAACGGCTTCTCGCAGATCATCGTCGAATCGGATCGGGATGGATTCACCGCCGAGAAGATCACGGGCAAACTCGGCATTCGTGCCTCCGACACCGCCGAACTCCTCCTTGACGACGTGCGCGTGCCCGAGGAGAACCTCGTCGGCACGCAGGGCGCGGGCTTCCTCCAGCAGATGCAGTTCTTCGACGCGACCCGCACGGGAGTAGCCGCCCAAGGCGTCGGCATCGCCAAGGGCGCGCTCGAACGTGCGCTCGACTACGCCAAAGAGCGCGAGCAATTTGGACGGCCCATCGGCGACTTCCAGGCCATCCAGCACAAACTCGCCGAGATGCAGACCGAAATCGAAGCCGCCCGCCAGCTCACCTACAAGTCGGCGTGGAGCGTCGATAACAAGGAAGAACAGCTCACGACGCTCGCCTCGATGGCCAAAGAGTACGCCTCGCGCATCGCCGTCGAAGTTGCCGACGAGGCCGTCCAGATCCACGGCGGCGCAGGCTACGTCGACGACTTCGACGTCGAACGGTTCTACCGCGACGCCAAGATCACCCAGATCTACGAGGGTACCACCGAGATCCAGAAGAACGTCATCGCCCGCGAGATGCTCGGCAAAGGCTTCTGAACGTACCTTTTTACTTCGTCGGGTGCGCTCGCTCCCTACGGTCGCTCGCCCACCGCTCCTCGCAAAAATCTACGCTAAAAACACCTGCTCACTCGCTTCGCTCGTTCGCAGTGAACCGCGCTCGCTACGCTCGCGCGGACACACCACCAACTCTCCACAACCCCGCACAGCACCGCAGAAGCCCTCGCTCACTTCGTTCGCTCGCCCTTCATCCACCAAGGCCCCGCCCCGCAACCGCAAACCGCAGCGCCGACCACACCGCGCCGCCGGCCGCACAGCGGCCGCAGCGCCACCGCGACCGCTCACTCGATGGCGTCGAGCAGCATGCTCGCACCGAGGTCGATCTCGCGCTCGGTGACGTCGAGCGGCGGGAGGATTCGAATCGTCTTCTGTCCGCAGGCGAGCGTGAGCAGCCCGCTCTCGAAGGCGTTTTCGAGGACCGCATCGCGGGTCTCTGGGGTATCGAACTCGACGGCGAGCATCAGCCCTTTCCCGCGCACGTCGACGACCGGTTCGGGGGCGTCGTCGCGCAAGTGCTCTTTGAACTGGCGACCGCGCGCGACGGCGTTGTCCATCAGGTCGTACTCCTCGATGGCGTCGATGGTGAGCGCACCCTGCATCGAGGCGATGACGTCGCCCGCGCCCCACGTCGAGGAGATGCGGCCCTTCTCCTCGGGGAAGACGTCCGAGCGCGAAATCGTCGCGCCCACCCGCAGGCCCTTCGCGGCGGTAATCACATCCGGCTCGATTGGGTAGTGATCGGCCCCCCACCACTCGCCCGTGCGCCCCATTCCGGCCTGGATCTCGTCGGCGACTAACGTGATGTCGTGTTCGGCGCAGACGTCCGCGACCTCCTCCATGAACGCATCGCTCGGGAACCGATAGCCGCCCTCGCCCTGAATCGGCTCCATAATGAGGTAGGCGACCTCCTCGGGCGCGACCGATCCCTCCTCTCCCAGCATCCGCCGAAGCTGTGATCCCTCACCGGTGAAGAAGCCACACGAACAGCTCCCGGCGTCACAGGTTCGCTCGCTGCAGAAGGGCACGTCGTGAATCCCGGAAATCTCGGGAAAGTCACGCCGGTAGACCGATTTCGAGCGATTCAATGAGAGTGCGCCGAGCGTGCGACCGTGGAAAGCTCCCTGGAAGGTGATGCCGTAGGAGCCGCCGCCGTCATAGCAGATCTTGATGGCATTCTCGACCGCTTCAGCACCCGAATTCGAGAGGAAGACCCGATCCATGTCGTATTCGCTGGTCAGGTCCGTGAGCCGCTCCATCAGCCCCGCCGGCCCCGGGAAGTCGGGGTTTTCGGGCGAGCCGGGTCCCACGTAGAAGTCGTGGCCGGCGGTCTTCAGCGGGTCCACGAGGTCGAAGGCGGCCATCGGCTCGGTGATCTTCGGGTTGTTGTAGCCCAGTGGCGCGGCCCCGACGTGACATGTGAAATCGAGGAGCGTGTTGCCGTCGGCATCGGTACAGAACGGTCCCTCCGCGGGTGCGGTCGGGTCCCAGACGAAATCGTAGACGTAGGTGCTCGGCGCGGCGACGGCCTGCTGGCGCTCGACCCACTCGCTGGCGCGCGCTCCCGGTAGCTCGCCGACGCGAGGCTCGGCGGTATCCCGATCCATGCACGAAGCCGACGGTCCGGCCTATTAACTAATTCGTTCCGGTTCGTGCAATATTTCAGACGTCGACGTATTGCGACTCCCACTCGCGGCGAGCGTCGATCTCGCGCTGACCTCGGCGGGTGATCTTGTAGTAGTTCGTCCGTCTGTCGATCTGACCTTTCTCGACCAGCCCCTTGTCGACGAGCGTGTCGAGGTTCGGATACAGCCGTCCGTGATGGATTTCGGTCTCGTAGTACTCCTCGAGCTCGTCCTTTATCGCCAAGCCGTGTGGCTCTTCTTTGCCCGCGATGGCGTACAGCAGGTCGCGCTGAAATCCTGTCAAGTCGTACATCGTACTCCGATACTGGTAAGTGAATGATTCGTATAAGGATGTCGGAACTGTCGCAAACACGAGAGAGTGTCGTCGGGTGAAAACCGCGACTGAAGTCGTTTCGGCGGTTCGGTACATGACAGTCGCCGACCATCGAAGCACAGCGAGGAACTCACAACTGGCGCTGGCGAGTCGTGTTCGAAAGGAAAGCGCCCGCACGGGAGAAAAGCCCGCGTCGGGCGCTCGCCGCCCTGAATTGGTCCCCGCTGACGCTTCGGCCCTCCAAGCGAAGCGTCACTCATACACTATGGATAGCCGCACTTAACGCTATCGGCCGGCGGTCACATGTGCTCCTCTTCGAGCGCCCACCCGAGTGCGCGCCGGTAGTAGGTAAACATCTGTCTGACGCCCTCGTGGTTCATCTCCTCGTCCTCCAATTCGTCGATCAGGAACTCGTACTGCTCGCGGATTTCCTCTTCGTCACGCATACCCATCCATCGGGGCGAGCGCTGAAAAGCGTGACCCGGCCGGCTTACGCGCGCTCGCGGCCGGAAATTCCGTGCCAGATGGCGTTCACGAGTCGTGTTTCACCCGTTCCTTCCGCGTCGTCCCACCCACGGACGAGCGCGTCCTCCAACACGTCGATAGCGTGGTTCTCGAAGTTGTTCGCACCCCGAAAGTCCGACAGCGATGCGCGCTCGTCCTCGCCGAACTCGCTCGTCGTTCCCTCGTGAAATCCAGCCTTGCCGAGCGCGGCCGTGACTTCCTCGGCGGTTTCGCCGTCGAGTGCCCGAACTTCGTCGGGCGGTTCGCGTTCGAGCAGGGTCACGTCGTAGATACGGAAGACCCGTTCGAGTTCGTCGATCGGGTGGTCGTGGTCGTCGACGCGGACGTCTATCCAGCGGTCGTTGGCCCCGTCGTAGCCACCCTCCGGCTTGACGACGTAGAGCGCCGCCGACTGCTCGCCGCGGGCGTCGCCGCCGGCCTCGTTGCCCGCATGAAGCGCGGCGATGAGTTTCTCCGGGAGCCCACCCGCCGTCGATTCGTAGGTGTCGGCCATCGCCGAAAGCGTCTCCGGGTTTTCGAGGATGTTGCCCTGCACAGTGTAGTTCTCGCCCTGGATGTCGCCGGCGAACTCGAAGCAATCGTCGCCGGTGAACGCCGCGACCGATCCATCCCGCCCGACGACCCCGACCTGGCGCTCCGCTGACTGGTCGTCAGCATCGGTAAGTTCCTTGACGACCTCCTCGGCCGAGTGGCCCTCACGGAGCAGGTCCAACCCGTCAGGTCCGTAAGCGACGTTCGCAAAGCTCTGGGTGGCGATTGCGCCCGCGTCGGCGCTGGCGAAGGGGACCACCGAACCGACGCTAACGAACTTCGACTGGACGGCGATGCCGACCGCGTCCCGTTCTGGGTCGCGCGCGACGATGGAGAACGTGCTCGGGCGTGGCATACCGCGAATGGTGTTCCCGCCCGGAAAAACGTTCCTCGCCGTATGCCGAGATTGGTTGGGTGCGGTCTGCGCGCGGGAGCGCCACAGGCGCGACTCGCGCGAGGGATGAGCGAGGAGCGAAGCGACGAGCGAATCGGCTGGGGAGGTATGTGGGCGGTGCGGTTCTCGTTTGTGATGCGCAAGTACGAGTCGCGCTGTCCGTGAAACAGTTCTTGAATGAACGCACACGAATCGCCAGACGAAAGCGATTAACCGGCTCCACGCACACCGAAACCCGATGGCCGGTGGCTTCGACGACGAACGGGACGTGCTGCCGTTTTCGCTCCGCGAACTCCTCGCTATCGGCTGGGTGACGGCCACGACAGTGGTATTTCTGAACGTCTTCCTCAAATACGTCAACGGTCAACTGCTGGGGAACGCCCGCGGCGTCCCCGAATACTGGCCGGTCAGCATCTTCGTCTTCCGACTCGACCGCCTGCGCCCCGAATGGGCGATTCCCGCCCTCCTCACCGCCGTCGTCGCCTTCGCGCTCACGATGGCGTATCTCCGCCGCGACGGCGACGGCGTCGCCCCAGTCATCGTGGCCGGTGTCGTCCTGTTGGTGCTCTCGAACCTCCTGCATGGGTTCACCCACGGGTTCGTCGTGCCGCTGGCCACCCGCGAAGGATACTATCAGCTCGCGCCGAGGATCGTGGATCCGCTTGCGTTCATCCGAACCTACGAGGCGAACCAGCTCTCCTACGTCGTCCACGCGAAGACCCACCCACCGGGTGCGGTGCTCACCTTCACGCTGCTCGACTGGCTGTTCGGCTCGCGTGCGCCCATCGCGGCCGCCATCGCCTTCTTCTCGCTGCCGACCTCGGCGTATCTGCTCTACCGGCTGCTCGGGACGTACTACTCGCGGAGAGTCTCCCAATACACCACGCTGCTGTTCGTGCTGTTGCCCGCCATTCAAATATACTATCTCGCCTCCATCGACGCCATCATCACGACGCTGATGCTCGCCACGGTCTACCTGTTCACCCGTGAGTCGCGCCGGGCGACCCTCGCCGCGTTCGTCCCGCTGCTCGTGGTTTCCTTCCAACTGTTCCTGTTCGTCTTTCTCCTTCCCATTCTTGCCGGCGTCGCGTTCTTCCGCCGGGAGAAACTCGCCCCGCTCTCCGCGATGGTGCTCGGACTCGTCGGTTTCTACCTATTTGTCGACGTGGCGCTCGGCTACAACTACATCAACGGCTTCCTCATCGCCTCGAACCAGCAGAACCCTGGCGGGTTCATGCTGTTTGCCGAACCGGCACGGTACGTCCTCACCCGGTTCGAGGACGTCGCCGAACTCGCGCTGTTTTTCACACCCTTCCTGTGCCTGCTCGCGGCTCGCGGACTGGGCGCGCTTTGGCGCGATGTGGGTGGACGACGCCTTCTCGAAGACCGACGCGAGCGCGAACCGTTCGTGCTGGCCGCGTGCGCGCTCGTCGCGTTCGCCGCGCTGCTCATGGCGGGCGTCTATCACACCGGCGAGACCGCCCGCGGCGCGATGTTCATGTACCCCTTCCTGCTGCTGCCGGTCGCCGCCGCGATCCGTCGCATCGATTCGTCGTGGCGCGGCGAGTGGCTGCTGGCGGCAGCGGTGTTCGGCCAGACGCTCGTGTTGCAACTCGTCGGTGGCTATCTCTGGTGATCCTTCGCGGCAGTCAACGGTTGGCGCGCGACGAGCGCACAGGGAAAGTCGGGATGTTCGACGAGATGGCGCACCACGAGGTGTCGCCGACTTCCAGTGAGACCCGACTGCTCGACGTCGGCGGCGGTGAATTTCTCAGGTAGTGATTCGTACAGTTCCCACAGTTCAGCAAAACGCTCGAAGACCTTGCGGTGGCCGGCCGAATCGGCGCCTCGACGCGCGACGGCGTACGAACCGTCAGAACGGTGCGTGCCGATGGTGTGGACGAATTCACGGCGCTCGGTGAGCGTTTCGCCGAGCGCGCGTCGCAGCGAGGCAGCCTCTCGCTTGTTCAACTCGTGGGAGCGCCCACCGAGCGAGACGACGACTGCGTCGCTTTCGACACGGACCGATACTTCATCGCCGGAGAATTTCCCGATCAGGAGCGTGGGGACTCCGTGACATACGTCCTGATGTATCGTTCGTCCCTCAAAATCCTGTCGGTGAGTGGGCCGCTCCATCGGTATCTTGCTTCGAACATACTCGAATGCATCTCTCCACCGGGCACGGAACGATGACCTCGTTTTTGAGGTCGGCGGCCCTACCGCAGCCATGCGCATCCGTGGCGAACGCGAGTGCAAGGACTGCGGCACGCGGTGGTCGTACTACGAGACGGGAACGCCGAGCTGTCCGGACTGTGGCAGCCTGCGCAGCGTCGGCGTCGGCGAGCGCACCCAGCACACCGCGGGCACGGCGGCGCTCGACCTCTCGCCGGCGCGCAACCATCTCGGTGACGGAGAGGGGGGGCTGCGCGCCGCGGCCGAGCGCGCCGCCGAGGACTGCCAGGCGTTCGCTCGCCAGCACGGCTTCATCCATTCGGGCGACCTCGCGCCGCTCGACAACGTCTATGTGGGAGCGCTCGAACTTCGCTCGGTCGCCGACGAACTCGCGCGCGCGATGCGGACGAGCGACGCCGAAGAGAGGTACTTTCTCGCGCTGCTCGGCGGCGTCGACGACGGCGAACGCCCCGCGCCGGCGGAGGTTCCGGAATCACTCCGAGCGGCCCGTGGACTGGCCGCGGCGAAGGCCGTCGAGGAGTACCGCAGCGACGCGAGCGCGTATCTCGACGACCATCCCGACAGCGAGGCGCGGGCGGCGTTCGGCACGCTTTCCGAACACCGAAAGCGCATCGAGGCACTCGACGGCGACGTCTCGCCCGCGACCGCCGACCGACTCGTCCGCGTCGCGCGCGAACTGGGGACCTATCTCCGCGATGGTGACGAGAACGCGCTCGTGACCGCCCGCGACCGCCTCTCGTGACTCGGCTGATTCGGCTCAGATCGACCCGGCACATGTCGGCAGGGTAGTTTAGACACGCCACCGCGAAGCGGGGACGATGACCGATATCGGCTACACGCTCTCGACCGAGGAGTTCGGCCCGAACGAACTCGTCTCGCAGGCCAAGCGCGCCGAGGAGGCGGGCTTCGACTTCCTGTCGAGTTCCGACCACTACCACCCGTGGGTGAGCGCGCAGGGTGAGGCTCCGTTCGTCTGGAGCGTGCTCGGCGGCGTCGCCGAGGCCACCGACGACATCGACGTCGGCGTGGGGGTCAACTGTCCCATCATGCGCATCCATCCCGCCGTGGTGGCCCACGCGACCGCCACGGCTGGCGCGATGCTCGACGGGCGCTTTTTCTTCGGCGTCGGCACCGGCGAGCGCCTGAACGAACACGTACTGGGAGACCACTGGCCACCCCACGCCGTCCGCCTCGACATGCTCGAAGAGGCGATCGAGGTCATCCGCAAGCTCTGGGCGGGCGGCCAGACGAGCCACTACGGCGAGCACTACACCGTCGAGAACGCCCGCCTGTTCACCCTACCCGATGAACTCCCACCAATCGTGGTCTCGGCGTTCGGCGAGCGCACCGCGAACGCCGCAGGCGAACTCGGCGACGGGTTCTGGACGGTCGGCCCGCGGGGCAACCTCCTCGACGAATACGAGAGCGCGGGTGGCTCCAGCCCGGCGTACTGCCAGCTCCACGCCTGCCACGCAGACAGCGAACAGGAGGCCGTCGAAACCGTTCACGAGGTGTGGCCGAACTCCGGGCTACCGGGCGAACTCGGCTCACAGCTTCCCACGCCAACCCACTTCGAGCAGGCCACCCAGATGGTCACGAAGGAGGACATCCGCGAGGGGTCGATAATCACCCAACCGGACCCCGACGAGCACATCGACAGCATCCAGCAGGCCATCGACGCCGGCTACGACCACGTCTACACCCACCAGATCGGCGACGACCAGGGGGCGCTCATCGACCTCTACGAGAACGAAATCCTGCCGAGCTTCGAGTGAAACCCGCCTCTCCCTCCCCCCCCTCTACTGCGCGTCCCGGTCGAGCAAGCGGGCGTACAGGTCGCGGTCGTAGGCGTTCTCGGGAAGCGACCCGTGCCACGCGACGTCGTCGATGGGTTCGTCCGCCAGACCGGGGTCGGCGGCGACGTCAGTGCGTTCGGGAGTTGCGTCGAAGGCCGCGAAACGAAAGACGAACGATTCCCGTCCATCGGTGAACGTCTGTTCGGCGATGGCTGCAAGCCCGTCGATACGCACGTCGATACCGGTCTCCTCGCGGACTTCGCGGGCAGCGCCGGCCGCAGGCGTCTCGCTCGCTTCGAGCATCCCACCGGGGAGGAGCCATTGGTCGCCTTGCTGGACGAGCAACACCCGTTCGTCGGCGATGGCAAGCGCACCGACGCCCCAGCCACGACCCGCGCGGGCGCGCACCGATTCGAGCGCCGCGGAATCCACTTCGAACGTGTTCTTGGCCCACAGCACGTTTTCATACCGGGAAGCAAGCATCTCGGGAGCAGGGTCCACGGCTCGACTCACGGCAGTTCGACGTCGATTCCTTCCTGCTGGCTCGCGGCCTTCACGGTATTGTAGAGGAGCATTGCGCGCGTCATCGGGCCAACACCGCCCGGCACGGGCGTGATGGCGCTCGCCTTCTCCTTCGCCGAGTCGAACTCGACGTCGCCAACTAATTCGTATCCCTTCTCGGTGTCGGCATCGACACGATTGACACCGACGTCGATGACCGTCGTGTCCGCCGAGAGCATCGATCCGTCGACCAGTTCGGGTGCACCGACCGCCGCAACCACGATGTCCGCGCGCCGGGTCTTCTCGGCGAGATTTCGAGTTCGAGAGTGACAGACCGTGACGGTGGCGTTGCCACCCGATGATTTCTGCATGAGGAGGTTGGCGAGCGGTTTGCCGACGATGCGCGAGCGCCCGACGATGGTGACGTCCTTGCCCGCGGGATCGACGTCGGCCGCGGCGAGGAGTTTCTGGACGCCGTGAGGCGTGCAGGGCTTGAATCGAGCGTCGCCCGCGACGAGTCGGCCGACGTTCTCGGGATGAAAGCCGTCGACGTCCTTTCCTGGATCGATGCGCCGGATGACCTCCCGATAGTCGATCTGGTCGGGCACCGGGTCCTGGACGAGATAACCGTGAACACTCGAATCGTCGTTGAGGTCCGCGATGGTGTCGTACAGTTCCTCTGGCGCGGCGTCGCCGTCGAGTTCGACGTGGACGCCGTTCATCCCCACCTCCTCGCAGTCGCGCTGTTTCATCGAGACGTAGGTCTCGCTCGCGGGGTCGTCGCCCACTAAAACTGTTGCGAGTCCGGGCGTGACGCCAGCGTCTTCGAGCGTGTCGATACACTCTTCGAGGTCGGTCCGAATTCCGTCGGCGACGGCGTCTCCGTCGATGACGTTCGTCATATCGGACCGCTGGCCGCCGCACTAATCAACACTCGGGTCGAGTGGTTCGGACGCCTAACCCGCCCCCGGCGCGGCCGTGGGTTCACGAAACGAAACGGTGATGTATACTGAATACTTGTTCAGTATCGATGGCAGACAGTACCAGTTTGAGTGGATTCGAGGACGTAGTCGCGATCGTGACCGGCGCGAGTTCGGGCATCGGCCGTGCGTCGGCCGAGCGGTTCGCCCGCGAGGGCGCGAGCGTGGTCGTCGCCGACGTCGACCGCGAGGGCGGTGAGGAGACCGTCGAGCGCATCGAAAACGACGGCGGCGAGGCGACGTTCGTCGACGTCGACGTCTCCGACGAGTCGTCGGTCGAGGCGATGGTCGCAGAGACCGTCGATAGGTATGGGGGTCTCGACGTCGCCCACAACAACGCCGGCATCAGCCCGTCGTACGTGCCGACGGCCGACGTCTCGGTCGAGGATTGGCAGCAGGTCATCGACGTCAACCTCACGGGTGTCTGGCAGTGTCTCAAGGCCGAACTCCCCGCGATGGTCGAGAGCGGCGGCGGTGCGATCGTCAACACCGCCTCGATCGGCGGGCTCGTCGCCAGCGGCAGCGCACCCTACACCGGCAGCAAACACGGCGTCGTCGGACTCACGAAGACTGCTGCGGTCGAATACGGTGGCCAGGGCGTTCGCGTCAACGCCGTCTGCCCGGGCGTCGTCGAGACACCGATGCAACGGCGCGCGAGCGGTGACTCGACCGAGGCCGTCGACGCCGTCATCGACGCGCAGGCACTCGATTGGATGGCCGATCCCGCGGAGATCGCCAACGCCGCCACGTGGCTCTGTTCCGAGGAAGCCTCGTTCGTGACGGGCCACCCCCTCGCGGTCGACGGCGGACTGGTCGCCCAGTAGCCTCACGGATCGAGGCCGTAGAGCATCGACCGGGCGAACACGAGCACCGGGATGATTTCGAGCCGTCCGATCCACATGTTGACGACGAGCATGCCCTCCGCGAGCGGCGACATCGCCGGGCCGGTGATGCCGGTCGAGAGCCCGACGTTGCCCTGTGCGCTCGCCACCTCGAACAGCGCGTCGGCGTAGCCAAAGGTCGGGCCGGCGATGTCGGTGAGCACGAGGCTGCCCGCGACGAGCACGATGAGCCAGAGCAGGCTCACGATGGCCGCCTCGCTGAACTCGCGTTCCATCCCCTCCCTGTCGAGCCGGCGGTCACCGATGCGGGCGGTCACGACCGCGCTCGCGGGGAGGAACACCCGCGAGAACTGCCAGCGGATGCCGCGGGCGATGGTGTAGCCACGGATGATCTTGATGCCTCCTACTGTGGAGCCGGCCGCCCCGCCGAGCACCATCGCACCCGAGACGACGAGCTTTCCGCCCGCACTCCAGCGCCCGATGGGCGAGGACTGAAAGCCCGTGCAGGTGAGCGCGCTGACGAACTGGAAAGCCGAGTCGCGCAGCGAGAGCGCCGGCGCGAAGGTCCGAAGGTTCTGGAGAGTCAGCACGACGATGCCGACGCCGAACAGGACGAACAGCCAGCGCGTCTGGAGGTCCCGAAACAGTGCGTGGAGGTCGCGGTCTTTGAGGACGGCGTAGTGGATCGGAAACGCGATGGCACCGAGTGTCATGATGGGCAAGAGAACGGTCTCGATCAGCGGCGAGTCGTAGGTCGCGATCGAGTTGTCCGTCACGGAGAACCCGCCGGTCGAGAGGGCGGTCATCGCGTGATTGAGCGCCTGCCACGCCGCCTCGGAGATCGAAAGCGATTCGCTCACGAGCAGCGCGCCGAAGAGGACGAGCACGGCGACAGCGGTGTAGCTGAGAAATATCTTCCACACCGTCCGCACCGTGGAGACGATGCTCGGATGGATGCGCTCCTCGCGGGCCTCGCTGCGATAGAGCGTGTAGCTGCCGCTGCCGGGCCGCGAGAGGATCGACACCGTGAGCACGATGACGCCGACGCCGCCGACCCACTGCATGAGCGAGCGCCACCACAGCAGCGCACGCGGCAGCGACGGCTCGTGGACGGCCATCGTCAGCCCGCTGCCGGTCCAGCCCGACATCGACTCGAAGACGGCGTGCAGCGGGTTGGTGAAATACTGGAGGCTCGACGCGGCGTAGTTCGCCCCCTCGGGGACGTAGGCCGCCGCGGCGGCCGGCGAGAGCAGGTGTGCCGAGAGGAAGAAGGGCAGCGCGCCGAACAGCGCCGTGAGCAGCCAGCCGGCGGCGGCGATGACCATCCCGTGTTTGGTCTGTGGGGCGGGCGCGGCGGCGAAGGCCCGTCTGGCGGTCCCGCCGACCGCGAGCGTCGCCAGCGCCGCGAGGAAGAACGCGAACGCGACGGTGTACTCGCCGAACACGAGCCCGACCAGCGCGGAGCCACCCATGAGTGCCGACTCCATCGAGAGCAGCGACCCGATGTCGCGGGCGATGGTCGCGAGATCGGTGGGAACGCTGGCGACGGTGAGGGCACGGCGCATCTAGCGCCGCTCGTGCCTCCGTCTGAACACGCCGCTGTGGTCCTCGCGGTGGCCGAACGCGTCGGTCACGTCGGGCGTCGCCCCCTCGGCGGAGTACACCACGAGGAGGTCGCCCACCTCGATGCGCGTATCGCCGCTAGGGGTGATCGGCGCTTCGTTCTCGCGCTCGACGGCGATGATGAGCGTCTCGTCCGGCATCAATCCCCGTTCGTTGGCCGACGAGAGCGTCCGTCCGGCGATGGGTGACTGCTCGCCGACGGTGACCTCGAAGACCTCCGCCTGCTCGCCGATACGCATGAAATCGACGATGGACGGTCGCTTGACGGCTCGATAGAGGTGTTCGGCGATGAGTCGCTGCGGGTTCTCCATCCCGCTGACGCCGATCTGTCGGAAGACGCTCTGGTGTTCCGGGTCGTGGACGACCGACACGATCTCCGGGACGTCGAGTTCCTGGGCGAGCAGACAGACCATGATGTTGGTGGCGTCCCGGTCGGTCGTCGAGATGAGCGCGTCCGCACGGTCGGCACCGGCGTCTTCGAGCGTGTTCTTGATCGTGGCGTCGTCGTTGAGCACGAGACAGTCGTGGTCGGCCGCCGCCTCCGCGCGCACCTCGTCGCGTTCGATGACGACCACTTCGTTGCCGCCCGCGGTGGCGATCTCGATGAGCGGTGTGCCGATGTCGCCCGCGCCGACGATGACGACGTACATCTCAGATACCTCTCGATTCGGTCGGGAATGCGAGAGTGCTCACGCCGTGAAAGTGGAGGACGACCACGATCTCAGTACAGCGGATGGCGATCGGTGAGCGCCTCAACCTTGGCCGACACGTCCTCGCGCACGCCCTCGTCGTCGGGTGCATCGACGACGCGCGCGATGCAGTCGGCGACCTCCCGGCAGTCCTCGGCGTCGAAGCCGCGGGTGGTGAGCGCGGGCGTCCCGGCCCGGATGCCGCTGGCGACGAACGGACTGCGGGTCTCGCCGGGCACGGTATTGGCGTTCAGGACGATCCCAGTCTCCTCCAGGGCCTCCTCGACTTCCTTGCCCGTGGTGTCGGGGTGGGAATCCCGCAAGTCACAGAGCACAAGATGGGTGTCAGTGCCCCCGGAAACGAGCGAGAGACCGTGCTCTTGCATGCGCTCGCCGAGCGCTGCGGCGTTCTCGACGACCTGCTTCGCGTAGTCGTCGAACGCGGGGTCGAGCGCCTCGCCGAATCCCACGGCCTTGCCCGCGATGTTGTGCATCAGCGGCCCGCCCTGCATCCCGGGAATGATGGCCGAGTCGATGTCGTCGCCGAACTCCTCGCGGGCCATCACGATGCCGCCGCGGCCCGCGCGGATGGTCTTGTGCGTGCTGCCGGTGACGAAATCCACCGTGCCGACGGGCGAGGGATGGATACCGGCGGCCACGAGACCCGTGATGTGAGCGATGTCCGCAAGGTGGTAGGCGTCAGCGGCGTCGGCGACCGTCTGAAAGCGCTCCCAGTCGACTTCTCGGGGGTAGGCCGAAAAGCCCGAGACGAGCATGTCGGGGTCGAACTCGCGGGCCTGTGCCTCGATCTCCTCGAAATCGAAGCGACCGGTCTCGGGGTCGATCTCGTAGTGTTCGACGTTGTAGATCTTGCCAGCGAAGTTCAGCGGATGGCCGTGCGAGAGGTGACCCCCATGAGAGAGGTCGAGCGAGAGGATCTTGTCGCCCGGTTCGAGCGCGGCGAGATACACGGCCATGTTCGCCTGCGAGCCGGCGTGGGGCTGGACGTTGACGTACTCGGCTCCCCACAGCTCCTTCGCGCGGTCGATGGCCAGCTGCTCGACCTCGTCGGCGTACTCACAGCCCCCATAATAGCGCGAGCCGGGGTAGCCCTCGGCGTACTTGTTGGTGAGCGCGCTGCTCTGGGCTTCCATCACCGCCTCGCTGACGTGGTTTTCGCTGGCTATCATCGATAGCGTCCCGCGCTGGCGCTCGACTTCCCCCACCAGTGCGTCGGCGACGTCGGGGTCGCTCTCCCTGACGTGTTCGTACTCCATACCCGGCTTCCCGGTCCCATCGCCAATACAGTATCGGTACGCCAGCACTCGCCACGGGAGCGACCGGGCCGCAACCACCGGGACTTTCCTCGCCGGGTGCGTGGCTCGGCCATGAACGTCGGCATCGTCGGCTCCGGCCCGGCCGTCGAAGGCGTGCGAGCGGCGCTCGACGAGAGCGAAACGCGACGAATCGACCCCGAAGCCATCCCCGAAACGGATCTCGCGGTCGTGGTGGATGTCGCAGGAGCGGCGGTCTTCGAGCGGGCAAACGCGCTCGCCCGCGAGAGCGCGACACCGTGGCTCGCGGTCGAACTCGGCGGCGTCGGCGGCCGCGCGGTCTGTGAGGCGGCCATCACCGGTTTCGGTCCCGAGACGGCCTGCTACGACTGTCTGTGTGCGCGTGTCGCGGCGAACGCCGACAGGGCCGAGAACGAGCCGAACACCGACCCCGCGACTGCACGGCTGGCCGGTGCGCGCGCCGGCTACGAGATCAGCCGACTGGTCGCGGGCGAGCGATCCGTCGTGATGGGTGGCGTCGTCGAACTGCCACACGCCGAGCGGCGGCTCCTCCCGGTGCCGAGCTGCGAGTGTGGGGGCAAGCGCGACCGAGAACTGCGCTACGAGTACGTCGACCGCGGCCTCGACGACGCGCTCGGACGGGCCGAGGCGGCTCTCGACGGGCGAATCGGCATCGTCAACGAAGTGGGCGAAGTCAACTCCTTTCCCGCGCCGTACTACCTCGCGCGGGTGGGCGACACGTCGAAGTTCAGCGACGCGATCGCGGCGAGCGAGGCCGCGGGCGTCGCCACCGACTGGGATCGCGCGTTCATGAAGGCGCTCGGCGAGGCGCTCGAACGCTACAGCGCCGGCGTCTATCGCACCGAGGCGTTCGAGCACGGCACGCCGGCGGACGTCGAGGGGATCGTCCCGCCGTCGTCGTTCGTGCTGCCGGAAAGTACGGAGGCGGATCCAGGACCGATTTCGTGGGTTCCCGGCGAGAACCTCGCGACCGGCGAATCGGTCCGACTGCCGGCGGAGTTCGTCCAGTTCCCGCCGCCGGCCCATCGCCACGGTCCCTCGATAACCACGGGGCTGGGGCTGGGAAGTTCGGGCGTCGAAGCGCTGTGGTCAGGCCTCACTGAGGTCGTCGAACGCGACGCGGCGATGCTCTCGTGGTATTCGACGTTCGAGCCGCTCGGGCTGGCGGTCGACGACGAGGGGTTCGAGACGCTCGCCCGGCGCGCGCGGTCCGAGGGATTGACCGTGACGCCCGTGTTGCTCACACAGGACGTCGATATGCCCGTCGTGGCGGTCGCCGTCGAGCGCGACGAGTGGCCCCGGTTCGCGGTCGGTTCGGCGGCGGGGTTCGATCCCGACGAGGCCGCGCGGTCGGCGCTTGCGGAGGCGCTCCAGAGCTGGATGGAGTTGCGCGCGATGGGCCCCGACGGAGCCGCCGAGGCCGAGGGTGAAATCGGTCGCTACGCCGATGCGCCCGGCGTGGCGGCGGACTTTTTCGCCGTCGATACCCATGTTCCGGCCGCAAGCGTCGGGCCGGAGACGGTGCCGACGGGCCAGGACGCGCTCGATGTGCTGATCGATCGGGTAGCCGAGGCACGACTCGATGTCTACGGTGCGCGACTCACGCCGCGAGACGTCGAGTCGATCGGCTTCGAGGCCGTGCGCGTGCTCGTGCCCGATGCACAGCCGCTGTTCACCGACGAGGCCTTCTTCGGCGAGCGCGCCAGCAAGGTGCCGGACGCGCTCGGGTTTGAGCCGCGACTCGACCGCGAGTTTCATCCCTATCCCTGAATTGGCCGGCGGTTGCGGTGCGGTGGCGGCAGCGGTGCGGTTGCTGTGCGGTCCTGGAGGATGAAGGGCGAACGAGCGAACGGAGTGAGCGAGTGAGGGCTTCGGCAGTGCTGTGCGGTCTGCGGTTGTGATGCTGTGCTGGTGGAGTGTCCGCGCGAGCGCAGCGAGGTTCGACCGGAGGGAGAACCTCGGAAAGCGAACGGTGAACGAAGTGAACCGTGAGCAGTGAGCGCGGTTCACCGCTCGCGCGGTTTGCGAGCGGGTGTTTTTGGTCCAGATTTTTGCGAGGGGTTGAGCGCGCCGGGCGCGCGCGATTCCCCGAAGTAAAAAGGTGGGGTTTCCTAGATACCGAAGGTCGCCCGAAGCATGTCCCGGGTCCCGGGACCCAGTCCGACGACGAGCACCGCGAGCATCAGGAGGTAGGAGTAGCGCGGGCTCTCCTCGAAGATCTGCTCGTCGAACAGCCAGATAACGCCGACCGCGAGAACGAGCTTCACGAGCAAAAAGGGCCACGAGTCGCCGATGACGTCGATGATCGACGGGGGAAATATCGCCGTGGTGGCACCGACGATGATGGCGTTGATGGGGTGTTTCGCGCTGTACTGGAAGGGGAGCCCGATGGCCTGCGCCCAGTCCGAGGCCAGTACGTTCGCCACGCCGTCGACGGCCTGCGCCCAGAGGATTGCCAGCCCGATGAACCCAGTGCCGGTGTTGAGTGCCGGCGCGAGCCGATCAATCGCGTAGTAGATGCCGGCGGCGAGCCCCGAGGCGATGGCGAGCGTGATCACGAGCATCTGCGGGTAGAAGGCGACGAACTCGGTCGAGTAGGAAAGAAAGGCGAGATAGGCAAGCGTCGCCGCGAGCGCGAGCGTGCCCATCGCCGCGAGCGGCGGTTCGAACTCGGAGACGACGTCCCGACGGGCGAGCCACAGACTGAGGAGGATGGCCGCGAGCGTGACGACGAACACCGTGAGATAGATGATGGGACTGATGATGAGCGCGTTCGCGGGGTAGGAGATGGCGGCGGTCGCGTCGGCGGGCACGGCGTCGTTGGCGTCTTCGACCACTCGAAGCGCGCCGCCGAAGAGGGTGAACGGGATCAGTGCGAAGAAGAGTCGCCTGTCCGTGCCGATACCCAGTCGTCGAACGAGAAGTAGGACACCGGCGAGCATGAACAGCAAGACGATGGCGTAGCCGGCTTCGGAGACGAGCGTGTAGCCCGGTTCGGCGACGGTGAACCCTTGTGCTGCGGCCGCGCGGCAGGTCTCGCTCTCGGCGAAGCGCCGGACCACACCATCGGCCCGGACTGCACAGGCGGCGTTGTGGGCGTCGGCGTCGATCGGTCCCCAGAAATATCGCCAGATGAAGCCGGTGTAGACCGCTCGCGGGAAGGCGAGCGCTGCGGCGATGATGGCGACGGTGCCCGCGACGGCGGCCGCGAGCCACGTCCGTGCAGGGTCGGTCCAGTCCGCTATCGCAGCCATGTTCGGGTGGGTACACGCCCGCGGTTTCACGGTTCCGATTGTGCGCCCATACCCGTCGATGGATGACTTTACGCCCTCGCCAGCCCTCCCTCGGATCGATGAACGCGCTCGCAAAGCGTATCTACAACATCGCGCCCGATTCCATCCGCGTGACCTTCGCCGACGATTCGACGGCGACCTTCGAGATGCAAAGCGCCGAGTTCTTTCAGGACGATTTCCAGGGAATCGCCACGCCGCTCGACGACGACGACCGCGAACACCGCATCGTGACCGTCGGTCCCGATCCCGGACAGGTCGTCGTCGGCCGCGAACGCGAGGGCGGTGGCTTCGAGGAGGTCGGCGAGATCGTCGCAGTCGAGGCTGTCGACGATTCGTAGACAGTAATTGCGAGGGCAAGACGCTCCATCTTGCCTGCACTTTTCGTGCCAGCGGGCGCGCGTGCCGGCTGGCACGCAGTGCGAGGGACAGGATTTGAACCCGTGGACCTCTACAGGAGCGGAGCTTGAATCCGCCGCCGTTTCCAGACTTGGCTACCCTCGCACGCAATCGTCTCTGGATGTGGCTGGCGCTAAAGCGTTGCGGACCGCGGCGCAAGCGTTAGGCGTCCACTCGCCGGAGGGAGAGTATGGACGACCACACCCGCGACCCCTCCGTGGAGCCACCACGGGGGAATCCGACGGGCTGGCGCGACGATGACCAGTGGGAGCACGCCACCCTCCGTCGAGCGGTCGTCCACGGCGTGCGCCTCTACAACGCGGGCGAATTTCACGATTCGCACGACTGTTTCGAGGACGAGTGGTACAACTACGGCCGCGGAACCACCGAGTCGCGGTTCCTCCACGGGATGGTGCAGGTCGCGGCGGGCGCGCACAAACACTTCGATTTTGGCGACGATGCGGGCGTGCGCTCGCTGTTCACCACGGCGCTCGACTACTTCGCGGGCGTGCCGAACGATTTCTATGGAACCGACCTGCTCGACGTTCGCACCGTCCTGACGAACGCGCTCGACGAGCCGAGTGTCCTAGAGGGCTGGACGATACGTCTCGACGGCGAATCGCCCGAAGCACGCCCGGCGGACGTCGCGTACGCGGCGGCGCTCGAATGACTCCTCTCGTTCGAGTATCGCGGCACTCAAAAAGGCGGGGTGAGTAGAACAGGTAGATGCGAATCGAGCAGTTGGGCGACGGCGAGCCGGAAATCGCTGTCGTCGGTGGGATTCACGGCGACGAGCCGTGTGGCGTGCGCGCGGTCGAACAGCTCATCGAGCGAGAGCCGGACGTCGACAGACCGGTGAAGTGTATCGTCGCCAACGAGGAGGCGCTCGAACGCGACGTGCGTTACGTCGACGCCGACCTCAACCGGGTGTTCCCGGGCGATCCCGACAGCGACGCCCACGAGGAGCGCCTCGCCGCTTCCCTACTTGCGGAACTCAAGGGCTGTACGACCCTCTCGATGCACTCGACGCAGTCCTACACGGGCACCTTCGCCGTGCTCGCCGACGAGACGCTAACGCTCGCACGCTCGGTCTGTCCGTACCTCACGCTCGATGCGGCCGTCGACGCGAGCGCGTTCACCGAGGGTCGCCTCATCGAGCACGCACCCGTCATCGAGGTCGAGTGCGGGTATCAGGGTTCGGAAGGGGCCACCGAGAACGCCAGCACCATCGCCAGGGAATTCCTCGCGGCGCTCGGCGCGCTGCCGGGCGGCGAGCCACACAGCGAGGGCGTTCCGCTGTATCGTCTCACCCACCTGATTCCGAAGAGTAGGGCCGAAGCCTACGACGTGCCGGCGACGAACTTCGAGCGCGTCGCCGCGGGCGAGACCTACGCGACCGTCGACGGCGAGGCACTCGTCGCCGACGAGCCGTTCTATCCCGTCCTCATGTCGCCGTACGGCTACGAAGACGAGTTCGGCTACAGCGCGGAACCCGCCGGACGGCTCGGCGGAACGAACGCCGGCGACGAGCGCGACCGCTCGGGATACCCCGGCTAGGTGAGGGAATCACTCCTCGGCCGCTGCGAACTCCACCAGCGACAGTTCGCGGTCGAGGTGGCAGTAGTCGTGTGGTGGGTCGCCGATGACCTCCCGAATCCGGTACTCGGTGTCGAACTCCGCACCCGCCGGCTCGCAGTATTCGTGGCTCGGACAGCCGGTGTGCGGACACGGCCCTTCTAGGCTGGCTTTGCTCCCCGCGTAGGCGCTCTTCGGCGAGACGTTTGCCATCACGGGTGCGGGTTCGACCTCGACGGCGCGCACCCCGGTGTCGTGGACGCCGCATTCGAGGGTCTGGGCGTTCTCGCGCACGTCCGTAACGCGGTATTTCGTGCCCTCGGAGAGGTTGAGACACTGCTCGCGGTAGGGACAGCCCTCACAGGCGCTGGCCTCGCCCTCGTAGGTGAATTCGGTGCCGACCTCCGCGAGGCGCGTGCCGATGAGCGTGACCTGTGACATGGTGGGAGATAGGCGCGAGCGTGAATAAAAACCACGTCTCACCCACCGGTGAGTTCGTCGAGCTTCGCGAAGTAGTCCTCGCGGGGCACCTGATACAGCGCCCGATAGTCCACCGCACCGTCGGCGAAGCGTTCGGCGAGGGTTACGGTGCCCGCGATGGCTGCCTCCCGAGAGTCGAAGCGCTCGGCGTCACGATCGACTTCGGGTTCCAAAAACAGTGTGACGTACCACGGGTCGGAGGGGGCGGGGTCGCGTTCGCTGCCGGGACGGCGCGAGCGCCGACCGTGGGTCAGATAGATGGTCGGCAGGCAGGCTGCGGGGAACTCGTGGCTGTCGAAGACGTCGGGTCGATAGACGAGGATACACCGGTCGCCGCCCTCGTTCCAGACGGTCCACGAATCGGGCAGGTCCTCGAACTCGCTCATAGACGTGCTCGGTGGCGGGCGCTCAAGTCCTCGGCGGTCAGGTGAGGCGACGAGCGGAGTATGGTCGAAGTAGGGACAACAGTTATAGGTGTGAATCCTCTTTCATCTACTAGTATTGGTGGGTTGCGCTACCACGGTATGCCGCCACGAAGCGCTCTCCAGTGTGACCCCCGATATCGACCGTGCCGCCCGATCGAACGGACGACCACCCACGGCGACCCCGACCGGCGCGGCGGGTCCCGTGAGAGATACAACAATGTCAGGCGATACCAACACGCTCGAAGCGCTCAGCGAGGAGTACCGTGCATCGATCCCGACCGACCTCCGCACGGCCCGGCCGTTCCAGTGGTATCTGGACGAACTCCGCGCCGAGCCGGCCATCGCCCGCAACGCCCACCAGCGCGTCGCGGACATGTTCGACTTCTACGGCTCCGAGTACGACGACGAAACCGGCGTGGTCGAGTACCACCTCGCCACCGAGGACCCCCTCGGCGAGGGCGAGAACACCTTTTATGGGAGAGAGATCCACGAAGCCATCCACGAGTTCGTCAACAAGGCCAAATCCGGTGCGCGCGGACTGGGTCCCGAACGCCGCATCAAACTTCTCTTGGGGCCTGTGGGGTCGGGCAAATCGGATTTCGACAGACAGGTGCGAAAATACTTCGAAGACTACACGATGCGCGAGGAGGGGCGGATGTACACCTTCCGCTGGACGAATCTCGGCGACGTGATCGCCGACCAGGACCCCGCCGACGACACCGTGCGCAGCCCGATGAATCAGGATCCCCTGGTTCTGCTGCCGCTCGACCAGCGCAAACGGATCGTCGAGGAGTTGAACGAGCGCCTCGACGCGCCCTACACCATCCAGAACGAGCAGTCGCTCGACCCCGCCAGCGAGTTCTACATGGATTCGCTGCTTGGCTACTACGACGACGACCTCCAGCAAGTCGTCGAGAATCACATCGAAATCATTCGTCTGACCGCCGACGAGAACAAGCGACAGACCATCGAGACCTTCGAGCCGAAGGACAAGAAGAACCAAGACGAAACCGAGTTGACGGGTGACGTCAACTACTCTAAAATCGCTATCTACGGGGAGAGCGACCCACGAGCCTTCGATTACTCGGGAGCCTTTTGTAACGCCAATCGAGGCATCTTCTCGGGCGAGGAGCTGCTAAAGCTCCAGCGGGAATTTTTGTACGATTTCCTGCACGCCACCCAAGAGATGACCATCAAACCGAAGAGCAACCCGCGGATGGACATCGACCAAGTGATCGTCGGCCGGACGAACATGCCCGAGTACAAGGAGAAAAAGGGCGACGAGAAGATGGAAGCGTTCAACGACCGGACCAAGCGCATCGACTTTCCCTACGTCCTCCAGTACGACGAGGAGGCGAACATCTACCGGAAGATGCTCGCGAACGCCGACGTGCCCGACATCCACGTCGAACCGCATACCCTCGAGATGGCCGGCCTCTTTGGGGTACTAACCCGCATCGAGGAACCCGACTCCGGTACTGTCGATCTGCTCCAGAAGGCCAAAGCCTACAACGGCGAGATCGACGAGGCCGAGGACGTCGACGTCAAAAAGCTGCGCGAAGAGGCGACCGAGACCGCCGAAATCGGCGAGGGGATGGAGGGCGTTTCGCCGCGGTTCATCGGCGACGAGATCGCCGAGGCGATCATGGACTCGATGCACCGGGAACGGGGATTCCTCTCGGCGCTGACGACGTTCAACCATCTGGAGGGGAACCTCGAAAACCACGGCTCGATCGCCGAGGACCTCTTCGACACCTACTACCGGTATCTCGAACTCGTGCGCGAGGAGTACCGCGAGCGCGCCATCGAGGACGTCCGCCACGCGCTCGCCTACGACCTCGACGAGATCCAGCGCCAGGGCGAGAAGTACATGGACCACGTGATGGCGTACATCGACGACGACACTGTCGAGGACGAACTCACCGGGCGCGAACAGGGTCCCGACGAGACCTTCCTTCGCTCTGTGGAGGAGAAACTCGACGTACCCGAGGACCGGAAGGATGACTTCCGTCAGGAGGTCTCGAACTGGGTGTCGCGGCGCGCGCGCGAGGGCGACACGTTCAACCCACAGGACAACGACCGACTGCGCCGGGCCTTGGAGCGCAAGCTCTGGGAGGACAAGAAACACAACATCAACTTCTCGGCGCTCGTGTCGTCGGGCGAGATGGACGACGAGGAGCGCAGCGCGTGGATCGACGCACTGCGCGAACAGGGCTACTCCCGGGGCGGGGCCAAGGAGGTGCTCGAATTCGCCGGTGCGGAGGTCGCAAAGGCAGAGATGGAAGAATGAGCGAACATACCGGCGAATCGGGCGAGGAGTACGTCACGGCGGCCGATCGCGCACTGCGGGCGACCTACGAGGACCCGATGAGCCTCGCCGAGTACGTCGACGCGGCGCTCACGGAGCCACGAATCGCCGCTCACGCCTCGAAGTATCTCGTCGCGGCCATCGAGGCCGCCGGAACGAGAAGCGTGATCGAGGAGGGCGAGGAGACCGAGCGCTATCGCTTCTTCGACGACCCGCACAACGACGGCGAGCACGCGATCCTCGGCAACACCGAGGTCCTGAACGCCTTCGTCGACGACCTGCGCTCGATCGCCGCCCAGCGTGGGAAAGACGAGAAGATCATCTGGCTCGCCGGTCCCACGGCAACTGGTAAGTCCGAACTCAAGCGCTGTCTCATCAACGGGCTACGCGAGTTCTCGAAGACCGACGCCGGCCGGCGCTATACGGTGGAGTGGAACGTCGCGGGCGTCGGCGAGGCTCCCGGGCTGACCTACGGCGGCGAGTACCGCGACGACGAGGACGACTGGTACGCGAGTCCGGTCCAGTCCCATCCCCTCACGGTGTTCCCGCCGGAGGTGCGCGCCGACATCGTCGATGCGCTCAACGCGCGCAGCGACGATCACGTCCCAATCACCGTCGAGGGACGTCTCGACCCGTTCTGTCGGGAAGCGTACGACTACCTCGAAGAGCGCTATCGCCGTGAGGGCGTTCGGGACCTGTTCTCGGCGGTGACGGACCGGCGACACCTCCGAGTGAAGAACTACGTGGTGGACGTCGGACAGGGCATCGGCGTGTTGCATTCGGAGGACGACGGCTCGCCCAAAGAGCGCCTCGTCGGTTCGTGGATGGCCGGGATGGTGCGCGAACTCGACTCCCGGGGCAGAAAGAACCCGCAGGCCTTTTCGTACGATGGCGTGCTCTCGCAGGGTAACGGACTCCTGACGATCGTCGAGGACGCCGCCCAGCACGCGGACCTCCTCCGGAAACTGCTCAACGTCCCCGACGAGGGGTCGGTGAAGCTGGACAAGGGCATCGGAATGGACCTCGACACCCAACTGGTGATCATCTCGAACCCCGACCTCGAAGCGCAACTGAACCAGCACGCCGAACGCGACGGCCGCGATCCGCTGAAGGCGCTCAAACGTCGCCTCGATAGGCGGGAGTTCGACTATCTGACGAACGTCTCGCTCGAAGCCGAGTTGATCCGGCGCGAACTCACCAACGAGACCACGGTCTGGCGCGCAGAGAGCTACGAGGAGCTAGAGGGGACGATCGCCGAGCCGATCACGATGACGGTCGGCAGCGGTCGCGACGTCACGGACATCGAACTCGCGCCGCACGCGGTCGGGACGGCGGCGCTCTACAGCGTCGTCACGCGGCTCGACGATACCGACCTCCCGACGGGCATGGACCTCGTGGACAAGGCGCTGCTGTTCGATCAGGGCTACCTCCAGCACGGCGACGAACGCACCGAGCGCGAGGCATACGACTTCGATGGGGAGGGTGCCGACGGCGAGAGCGGGATTCCCGTCACCTACACTCGTGACGTCATCGCCGACCTCCTCTATGCCGACCGCGAGCGCCACCACCCCGACCTCCCCGTCGAGGACGTCGTCATGCCACAGGACGTGTTGAACGCGATGGCGGCCGGGCTGGCCGAGGCCCCCGTCTTCTCGACGGGCGAGCGCGGCGAGTTCGAGAGCCGCGTCGTACAGGTGAAAAACCAGCTGTTCGAGCGCCAGCGCGCGGACGTGCTCGAAGCCATGCTCCATGACAAGCGCGTCGACGAGGCGACCGTCGCCGAGTACGTCGAGCACGTCTACGCGTGGGCGACGGACGAGAACGTCGAGAACGACCGCGGCGAGCGCGAAGAGCCGGACCCACTGGTGATGAAGGTCTTCGAGACCGAACATCTCGGACGGTTCGGTCCCGAGAGCTACGACGGCAACCAGCCCTCGCCGGCGGTCAGACAGTTCCGCACGGAGAAGATCATCACCGCCCTGAATCGGCACGCGTGGCACAGCCGCGACGACGAATTTCGTGCGAGTGACGTCGCGCTGACTGAGATCCCCGTCGTCGACACAGTGTTAGGAAGCTACGACTGGGACGACGTCCGGCGGGCCTACGAGGACTTCGACCCGCGCCAGTGGGAGGACCCGCCGAGCGGAACGGAGACGGCGCGACTCAAGGAACAAACTATCGCGAAGATGGTCGAACTGTTCGAGTACAGCGAGGCTTCTGCCGAACTGACCAGCCGGCACGTCATGGGACAGGTGAGCTACCGATGGGACTGAGGGAGGACCTCGAACGCTACCGCGAGGTCGGCGAGGAGCGCCGCGAGGACCTCGCGGAGTTCATTCAATATGGGGACCTCGGCGGCAGCCGCCCCGATTCGGTGCGCGTCCCCATCAAGATCGTCGACCTGCCGGGCTTCGAGTACGACAAGCGCGACCAGGGTGGCGTCGGGCAGGGTGACGGCGATACACCCGAACCGGGCCAGCAGGTGGGTCAGCCCCAGCCCGGCGACGACGAGGGCGAGGCCGGCGAGGAGGGCGGCGAGCACGAATACTACGAGATGAATCCCGAAGAATTCGCTCAGGAACTCGACAAGCGGCTGGGGCTCGACCTCGAACCCAAAGGCAAGCAAGTAATCGAGGAGATCGAGGGCGATTACACCGACGTCAGTCGGACGGGCCCCAATAGCACGCTCGATTTCGAGCGGATGTTCAAGGAGGGTCTCAAGCGCAAACTGGCGATGGACTTCGACCGCGAGTACGTCCGCGAGGCGCTCAGGGTCGATGGAATGGGCCCCGAGTCGGTCTTCGAGTGGGCACGCGGCAAACACCTCCCGGTCTCGCGGGCGTGGCTCGACGACGAGTACGCGAAACTCGCGCCCGGCGAGCGCACGCACTGGCCGTCCATCGAGGCGATGGAGGCGAACGTCGAGGAGACCGATACCGTCGCCCGCATCCGCAAGGAGGGCATCGACCACGTGCCCTTCCGTCGCGAGGACGAGCGCTATCGCTACCCCGAGATCGTCGAGGAGCGCGAGAAAAACGTGGTCGTCGTGAACATCCGCGACGTCTCGGGGTCGATGCGCGAACAGAAGCGCGAACTCGTCGAGCGGACGTTCACGCCGCTCGATTGGTACTTGACTGGGAAGTACGACCACGCGGAGTTCGTCTATATCGCCCACGACGCCGAGGCGTGGCGCGTCGAGCGCGAGGAGTTCTTCGGCATCCGCTCCGGCGGGGGGACCAAGATTTCGAGCGCGTACGACCTCGCGGCGGCAATCTTGGACGAGGAGTACCCGTGGAACGACTGGAACAGGTACGTCTTCGCCGCGGGTGACTCCGAGAATTCGAGCAATGACACCGAAGAGAACGTGATCCCGCTGATGGAGGGAATCCCCGCGAATCTCCACGCCTACGTCGAGACCCAGCCGTCGGGCAACGCCATCAACGCGACTCACGCCGAGGAGATCGAACGCCACTTCCACGAGACGGAGAACGTCGCCGTCGCCTACGTCAACGGGCCGGGCGACGTCGTAGGTGCCATCGAGACCATCCTGAACACCGAGGACGACAATGAGTGACCGCATCACCGCACGGCGAGTGGCCGACAGCCTCGAAGAGCCAGTGAGCGAGGCCGCGAACCTCGCCCGGAAACTGGGACTCGAACCCTACCGGGTGAACTACTGGATCGTCGATTACGACGAGATGAACGAACTCATCGCCTACGATGGCTTTCAAACTCGCTATCCACATTGGCGCTGGGGGATGAAGTACGACCGCCAGCAAAAACAGAACCAGTTTCTGGGGGGCAAGGCCTTCGAAATCGTCAACAACGACGACCCGGCCCACGCCTTCCTCCAGGAGTCGAACTCCCTGGCGGATCAGAAGGCCGTCATCACTCACGTCGAGGCCCACGCCGACTTCTTCGCGCACAACCAGTGGTTCGGGCTGTTCTCGGGCGGCGGGACGCCGAACGCCGCCGCAATGCTCGCCCGCCACGCCGACACCATCTCAGAGTTCATGCGCGACCCGGACATCGAGCGCGAGGCCGTCGAGCGCTGGATCGACACCATCCAATGTCTCGATACCAACATCGACCGTCATCGGGCCTTTGCGAGCGCGAGCGCCGAGAAAAGCGAGGACATCGAACTCGACGACATCGCCGATCGGCTCGCGGACCTCGACCTCGGGGCCGACGTGGTGAGCGAGGTCTTCGACGAGGAATGGCTCGAATCGCAGCGCGAGGAGGACGTGTCGGGGACGATTCCCGAAGAACCCGAACCCGACTTGCTCGCCTTCTTCTACCGCCACGGGATGGCCTACGACGACGAGAGCGGGAAGGCCGTCGAGATGGAGGAGTGGCAGCGCACGATTTTGGAACTCCTCCGGCGGGAGGCCTACTACTTCGCCGCCCAGCGGATGACGAAAGTGATGAACGAGGGCTGGGCGGCCTACTGGGAGTCGATGATGATGGGCGAGGAGAATTTTGCGGGTACTGACGAGTTTCTGAGCTACGCCGACCATCAGGCTCGCGTGCTCGCCTCCCCAGGGTTAAATCCCTACAAACTCGGCAAGGAACTCTGGGAGTACATCGAAAACTCGGTGAATCGCCGCGAGGTCTGCGAACGACTCCTCAGGGTGGAGGGCATCACGTGGCGCAACTTCCACGACGTGGTCGATTTCGAGACGGTAGCGGCGGCGCTCGCACCCGATTCGACGGTCGACCGGATTTCGAGCGAGCGGCTGGCAGCGCTCGACGCCGACGACCCACGAATCGACAGTGAGGGACTCGCGGCGGCGAAAGAGGGTGCGATCGACGTCGAGCGATACCCGTGGAAGCTGCTCACCTACGAAGGGATGGCCGAACGCCACTACTCGCTCGCCAAACCCCAGAATCGGGGCTTCCTCCGGCGCACGAGTCGGGAGGAACTCGAACGGATTTCGAGGTATCTGTTCGACGGTTCGCGCTATGGCGACATCGACGAGGCGCTCGCCGACGTCGAGTACGCCGCGGGCTGGGATCGCCTGTTCGAGATTCGGGAGAGTCACAACGACGTGACTTTCTTGGACGAGTTCCTCACACAGGAGTTCGTCGACGACAACGACTACTTCACCTACGAGTACACCCAAGCCACCGGCGACTACCGGGCGACCTCGACGGACTACGAGGACGTCAAGAAAAAACTACTCCTGCAGTTCACGAACTTCGGCAAACCGACTATCACTGTGCACGACGGCAACTACAACAACCGCAACGAACTGTTGTTGGCCCACCATTACAATGGCGTGATGCTCGACGTCGAGCAGGCGAGACAGACCCTAAAGAGGGTGTTCGCCCTCTGGGGGCGGCCGGTGAACCTCAAGACGATCGTGAAGGAACTCGGCGAGCACGACCTCGAAGTCGCAAAGCGCCGCGAGCGCGAACCCGACCCCGACGAACGCGGGAAACTCATCCGCTACGACGGCAACGAGTTCACCGTCGAGGACCTCCCGTGGAGCGACGTCGAGAGTATCGCCGCCACGGACGTCGATTACGACACGAAACCCGACGAGTGGCTCGCGTGAGGGTTCGGAAGCCGTCCCCGAATCTGCACCATCCGAAAAGGCTATCGGCCGAACCCGTATCGTCAACCGTGATGATGGGGCGAGCGCCATGAGGTACTTCGAGTTCACCATCAAACCCGACGACGGGGCGATGCACCCCGTCGACAAGGTGATTCTGGAGACACCGGGCGTGACGCGCGAGGCGCTCGTCCACGTCAACGCGCTCGCCAACGGCACGGGCGTGATGCTCTATCGCCTCCGCGGCGACCCCGAGGTACTCACCGAGCGCCTCGACGGCCATCCCCAGTTGCTCTCGTGTTCGTCGATCGCCGTCGAGGGCGGAACCTTTCACTTCTACGTCCACGTCGAGCCGGGCCAGCCCGCCGGCCGACTGATGTCGGTCGCCCAGAAGTACGCCCTGATGATCGTCCCGCCGCTGCCGTTCGTCGCGGGCGGGCTACGCATCACGATCGTCGGTACTCACGAGATGCTCCAGCAGGCGCTCGAAGAGCTACCCGAGGAGACGCACATTTCCGTCGAACAGGTCGGCGAGTACTCGCCGGACGACAGAAACGTGCTCTCGCTGCTGACCGACCGCCAGCTCGAGGTGTTCGAGATGGCCGTCGAACACGGCTACTACGAAATCCCGCGGCGGGCGACCCACGAGGACATCGCCGACGAACTCGGCTGTGCACCGAGCACGGTCGACGAACACCTCCGCAAGGCCGAATCGCGGATCCTCACGTCGCTCGTCTGAGAGACCGCGAACGCCGATTCGCACTACCCGATTCAGCCCTGTCCGACCAGTCGTTCTTCCTCCTCCCAGTACTCCTCGCGGAGTTCGTACTTCTGGACCTTGCCGGTCGCCGTCTCGGGAAGGTCGTCGACGAACTCGACCGTCTTCGGGACTTTGTAGCGCGCGAGATGCTCGCCGGCGAACTCGCGGACGGCCTCGCCCGTGAGGTCGGCGTCGGGTTTCGCCACCACGAGCGCCGTCACTGCCTCGCCCCACTCGTCGCTCGGAGTGGGGATCACGGCCGCCTTGGCGATGTCTGGGTGGTCGTAGAGGACGTCCTCGACGGCGATCGACGAGACGTTCTCGCCGCCGGAGATGATGATGTCCTTTTCTCTATCTTGAATCGCCACCATCCCGTCCTCGTCCATCGTCGCGAGGTCGCCGGTGTGGAAGTAGCCCGGCAGTCTGGCGTTGAACGCCTCCTCGGTCGCCTCGGGCTTGTTGAGATACCGATCCATCACCTGATTGCCCTTGACGACGATCTCGCCCAGCGTCGAGCCGTCGCGGGGGACGTCGGTGCCGTCCTCGTCCACGACCCGAACGTCGGTGGCGAGCACCTCGCTGCCCTGTTTCACCTTCAGATCGCGCCCGTGCTCGGCGAGTCGGCGCGGCGAGTTCGAGGAAGTGATCAGCGGCGCGGTCTCGGTCAGTCCGTAGAGATGGATGATCCGCCAGCCGATGTCGTCTTCAATACTGGAGAGGGTGGCCGTCGCGGGCGCGCTGCCGGCGGTGGCGATGCGCACGTCGCGCTCGCCGGTCGTCACGACGTCGGGATTCTCGTCGTAGTGGGCGATGAGCCGGTTTAGAACTGTTGGAGCGCCACACATGTAGGAGACGTCGTGTTCGCGCACCCGTTCGAGGGTTCCTTCGGCGTCGAACGTGCGCTGGCAGACGTGGGTCGCGCCCGTCCCGGTGATGGCGTAGGTGTGACCCCAGCCGTTGCAGTGGAACATCGGTAGCGTCCAGAGGTAGGTGTCGTCGTCGCGGATCTCCTTGTGATGATTCAACACGAGCGCGTGCCAGTGTTCGGTCCGGTGTGTGCGAACGACGCCCTTCGGGTCGCCGGTCGTTCCCGAGGTGTAGTTGATCGAGGCGTCGTCCTCTTCGGCAATCTCGGGCCGCTCGGGCGACTCGGTCGGCTGGGCGGCGAGCCAGTCCTCGTAATCCTCCCAGTCCCCGTCGATGTCGTCGGCCTGATAGCCGACGAACGACTCGGCCGGTACGGAATCGCGGACCGCCTCGACGTTTGCGGCGTACTCGTAGTCGGCGATGACGATATCGGCGTCGCAGTCGTTCAGGATGTACTCGAAGTCGTCGGGCACCAGCAGGTAGTTCATCGGGACGAACACGGCCCCGATCTGGTTCGTTCCGTACAGCGTTTCGAGGAAGTAGTGCGTGTTCGGCGAGAGCAGCGCCACCCGATCGCCCTGCTCGACACCCATCTCCCGGAGGGCATGCGAGACCTGATTGACGCGCTCTGCGAACTCGCCGTAGGTGTATTCGGTGCCGTCGTGGGCGATGACCCCGGTGACATCCGAATAGAGATCGACCGCCCGATCGAGGAAATCCGTGGTTCGCATTTCGACCTTCATGATCTATCGAATCACTTCGTGGGCGGCGACTAAGCCTTTTCGCCCACCTTTTTACTTCGGGGTGGTTCGAAAATCGCGGGGCGATTTTCGTCATCACGGAACGGCTTCGCCGTTCCGTACGACATCACGCGCCTGCGGCGCGCTCAACCCTCTGCTCACGGGCGGTGAAGCCGCCCGTTCGCACGGTACGAGGGACCTCCGGTCCCTCGCTACTCGCAAAAATCTGGTCCAAAAACTCCCGCTCGCAAACCGCGCGAGCGGCGAACCGCGCTCACTTCGTTCGCACGGACAGAATGACCTCCCGCCACCGCACAGCACCGTAGAACCCCTCACTCGCTCACTGCGTTCGCTCGTTCGCCCTTCATCCACCAGAAACCGCACCGCCGACCGCTGGCCGCCTCGACAGCAGCCAATTCAGGGGAAGACGAGCACCGTCGCGCCATCGACGTCGAGCACCTCGACGGTCTCGCCGGCCGCACGCTGCTCGTGACGGATTTCGACCGCGTCACCGCCGAGCACGACGACCTCTCCGTTGGTGTCGAGTTCGATTTCACCCTGTCCGCGCTTCTGTGCGGCGATGTCGGCGGGGTCGGCGCTTTCGAGTGCGCCGACGACAGCACCGGCCTGCTCGCGGAACTCAGGCCCGATCGTGCTGTGGTCCGGGTCGACGTCCACCGGGACCATCTCGATGTCTGGCTCGCCCGCTTCGATCTCGATCGGGGCGTTGACCGTCGCGCGCAGGTCGCCGGTGTCGAACTCCTCAGTACCGTCGTCGGGATAGATCTCGACGCGATCGAGGTCGGCGTTGAGCGCCATCCCGGCCTCCGACTTCCACGCCCGGACCGCGCTCGCTACCGCCGCGATGCGCTCGCCACGAGCCTCCCGGCTCTCGTCCTCGGCATCGAGTTCGGGCCACCCGGCCGCGTGAACGCTTCCCGAGGTTCCGGGCAGGTGGCGATAGGTCTCCTCGGCGAGGAACGGCGAGAAGGGTGCGAGCATGCGGATCGACGCCGACAAAACTGTGGAGAGCGTTTGCCGGGCCGCGGCTTGCTCTTCGGGACTCCCCTCGTAGAGCCGCCCCTTGATCAGTTCGAGGTAGTCGTCGGCGAGATCGTGCCAGACGAACTCTCGAACCGTCCTGAGCGCTCGATCGAACCGATGCTCGTCCATGTCGGCGGCCACGTCGTCGGCGATGCGCGCACAGTTCGAGCGGATCCAGCGGTCGGTGTCGGTGTATGCGGGTTCCGTTCCGTCGGCATCGTCGAGGTGGTCGCTCGCGAAGCGCGTGATGTTCCAGAGCTTCGTGAGGAACCGCGAGGCGCTCGTCACCTCCTTGTGCTGGAACTGGATGTCCGAGCCGGGCTGGCCGCCGAGTGCGATCGCCTGCCGGAAGGCATCGGCTGACTGCTCCTCGACGACGTCGATCGGCGCGACCGAGTTGTCCTTCGACTTGCTCATCTTGTTGCCATCGGTCCCCAGGACCATCCCGTTGATCAGCGCCTCCTCCCACGGCTTCTCGTCTTCGAGCGCCGCCGTTCGGAGGATCGTGTAGAACGCCCACGTCCGGATGATGTCGTGGCCCTGCTCGCGGAGCTGGACCGGCTCGAAGGGTTCGTCGGGCCAGCCAGCCGCGTGGAGCGCCGAGATCGACGAGTCCATCCAGGTGTCCATCACGTCGGTCTCGCCGGTCCACTCGCTCGCGCCACACTCCGGACAGTCGATGGCGGGGTCGTCCTCGGTCGGCTCCACGGGTAGCTCGTCGGGGGTGGCGACGTGCCAGTGGCCGCAGTCGTCGCACGACCACGCCGGGATCGGGGTGGCGAACACGCGCTGGCGCGAGATCACCCAGTCCCAGTCCATCCCCTCGGTCCACTCCTCCAGCCGGCCGTACATGTGCTCGGGGATCCACTCGATCTCGCGGGCCTTCGAGAGGATCTCCTCCTGGTCGACGCGGACGAACCACTGCTCCTTCGAGAGGATCTCGATGGGTGTGTCACACCGCCAGCACGCCCCCACCGACTGCTCGATCGGCTCCTCACCCTCGAGATAACCCTCTTTCTGGAGTGCAGTGGTGATCTCCGCCTTCGCCTCGTCGAGGTCGAGTCCGCCGAACTCCGGGACGCTCTCGTCGAGGCGGCCGTCCTCGGTCACTACAGGTCGCAGATCGAGGTCGTACTCGGCCCACCAATCGACGTCCTGCTTGTCGCCGAAGGTGCAGATCATCACCGCCCCCGTTCCGAACTCGCCGTCGACGGCCTCGTCGGCGATCAGTTCGACCTCCTGCTCGAAGAGTGGCACCTCGAAACTGTCGCCGATGCGGTCGGCGTAGCGCTCGTCGTCGGGATCGACCGCCATGCCGACGCAGGCCGCGAGCAGTTCCGGTCGCGTGGTAGCGATTTCGATGTCGTCGTTTTCGATACCAGGAAATCGAACGGTCGCGAGCGTCCCCTGGCTATCGACGTTCTCGACTTCGGCGTCGGCGATGGCCGTCTCGCAGCGCGGACACCAGTTGACGGGGTGCTCGTCGCGGTGGACGTAGCCCTTGTCGGCCATCTCGACGAACGAACGCTGGGTCTTCGCCCAGTAGTCGGGGTCCATCGTCCGGAACTCCTGTTCCCAGTCCTGAGAGAAGCCCAGACGCTGCATCGTCTCCTTCATCGCGTCGATCTGGCCCTCGGTGTGCTCGATGCAGAGCTCCCGGAACTCCTCACGCGAGACGTCCGTCCGCCGGATGCCTTGGTTCTCCTCGACCTTCACCTCGGTGGGGAGCCCGTGGCAGTCCCAGCCCTGTGGGAAGGAGACGTTCTCGCCCCGCAGGCGGTGATACCGGGCGGCGAAGTCCATGTAACACCAGCCGAGCGCGTTCCCGATGTGGAAATCTCCCGTGGGATACGGCGGCGGCGTGTCGATGACGTACTGCGTGTCACTATCGCTGGTTTCGTCGTCATCGTAGCGGTACAGCTCGGAATCGGCCCACTCCTCGCGCCACTTGGCCTCGAGGGTGGTTGGGTCGTAGCTCTCGGATAGCTCTGTCATGGTGAGAATGCCTGCGGCCGGTCAAGTAACGGTGTCGAAACGACGAGTCGATCAGCGACGTACTACCGCTGCCATCGCGTCCATAACCCATGCACGCGAGTCGGTCGGATAAACGTTCGCGTTCCTTGGACCTCACCGAGGCCGCGACCATCTCGCCGGAACCGTCAACGACATGTTTGTCAAACGCTATCAATAGTTATGAATTTACTCTTTCGCGTGCTGGTCGGCGCGTTCGTCTGTGTCGCGCCGTCGCTGCTGTTCTTGGGGCTCTGGCACGGCCTTCAGCGCATGCAGGACGGCGAGTTCGTCGAACGGGTCGCGGGCCATCACGGAACGACCGTCGAGGACCTGTTGCCGACCACCCGGAGAAGCCACGAACTCGATTCCGCCGAACGGCGCAGGCTGCAGCGCATGGCCGTCGAGGGCGACGCTGCACTCGGATTCGACGACTCGTTCGCGCCGGACGACGAACCGCCCGGATAGCGGAACCACAACCCCTACCTGCGCGCCCGCGGAGGGAGGGGTATGCAACTGGGCGTCGTCGGACTCGGACGGATGGGGCGGATCGTCGCCGGGCGCGCACTCGATGCCGGTCACGAGGTGGTCGCCTTCGACACGGACGAGCAAGCGGTCGCGGCCGCCGCCGAGGTCGGTGCCGAACCGGCCGACTCCGTGCCGGAGCTCGCCGAAAAACTCGGCGAGCACAAGCGGATCTGGCTGATGGTGCCCGCCGGCGACGCCATCGATGCCGTGCTCGCCGATCTCGAACCCCACCTCGACGGCGACGATGTCGTGGTCGACGGCGGCAACTCTCACTTCGAGGCGTCTGTCCGTCGGGCCGAATCGACTCCGGCGGCGTATCTCGACTGCGGGACCTCGGGTGGACCGGCGGGCGCGGAGGTCGGTTTCTCGCTGATGATCGGCGGGCCCGAGTGGGCCTATGGGGAACTCTCGCCGGTGTTCGACGCCGTAGCGACTGGACCAGCAGGCCACGACAGGATGGGTCCCGCAGGGTCGGGCCACTACGTGAAGATGATCCACAACGGCGTCGAGTACGCGCTGATGGCGGCCTACGGTGAGGGGTTCGAACTACTTCACAATGGTCGATACGATCTCGACCTCGAATCGGTCGCGCGCACGTGGAACAACGGAGCGGTGATCCGCTCGTGGCTGCTCGAACTCTGCGAGGAGGCCTTCGCCGAGGAGGGCACCGACCTGGATACCGTCGCCGACCACGTCGCGGGCGGTTCGACGGGGACGTGGACCGTCCAGGAAGCGCTCTCCCAAGAGATTCCCGTCCCGCTCATCTACACCGCGCTCGCCGAACGGTTCGGATCCCGCTCGAACGGCCGCTTCGCCCGCCGGCTCGCCAACCGCCTGCGCTACGGCTTCGGTCGTCACGAGGTCGCCCGCGAGGAATAAACGCAACACAGCAGCACCGCCGAAGCCCTCAACCACTCACTGCGTTCGTGGTTTCGCCCTTCATCCTCCAGGAGAGCACGGCTCTCCTGAGCCTGCGGTCGCGAAGCGATCGCAGACGCCAGGAAACCGCGACCGCCACCGCAGCCGTCCGCTGCCGCAGCCGCCTTCAGTCACGCCGGCCGCCGTCACCGACGGCCGTGGCCGCTTGGCGCTGTTCGAGTTCGTCTTTTTCAGCGATGCGGTCGGCACAGGCGAAGCCGGCGCGGATCCCGCCGTTCAGGCTTCGTTCGGGGTACTGGGCGCGACTCGCCATTCCAGCGTAGTAGACCCCGTCGGCGACATCGTCAGCGAGATCGTAGGGGATCACCATGTCGAGATAGCCGCGCTCGTAGACCGGCGCAGTGCGGGGGTTTCTGGCCGTTTCGATCCAGTTGACGCTGCTGCGATCGAAGTCGGGAAAGAAACTCTCGATGCCCGCGAGCCAGGTCGCCTCGACGGCTTCGTCGCTCATCCGCCATACCTCTTCTTCGGGATCCTGAACGTAGCTCACCGCGTAGAGCAGGTGTTCGCCGCCGTAGCGCGTCGCGGGCACGAAGCTCGTGTGTTCGATGAGCGCGCCGAAAGGGGCCTCGTCGGCGATGTTGAGCCAGTAGGTGTCCATCAGCGACTCGGAGAGCGAGATCACCGAGCAGACCGTGCCCTGGAAGTCGATTTCACAGGAATAGCCCGTGAGGTCCTCCAGCACGTTGGGCATCGCCGCGACGACGACCTCGTCGACCGCGTGGGTTTCGGTTCCCGCGTCGGTCGTGACCGTGAGTGATTCGACCTCGCCACCAGTCGTATCGAGGTCCGTGACGCGCGCACCGGTTTGAATGTTCTCGCGGTCGACCGCGGCGACGAGCGCGTCGATGAGTCGATGAAAGCCGCCGTCGAAGTAGCCCAAAATCTCGCCCCGGAGGAGGTCGCGTTCGCCGCGGAACTTGATGCGTCCGAGCAGCCACGCCGCGCTCACGTCGTCTTTTCGCGAGCCGAACTTCGCTTCGAGCAGGGGTTCGAAGAACTTCTCGTAGACGCCGCGCGTGGTGTGGTCAAGGACGAACTGCTTGATCGGGACGTCTTCGAAATCTCGAAGGTCCTCGTAGCTGTCGAACTTCGGCACGCCGCCGCGCACATCGATGTCGAGGGTCAACATTCCGAGGCGGAACGTATCGTAGAGACTCAGATGCGGATAGGCGAGGATCTGCCACGGCGTGTCCATCGGATGAAGGGTGCCATCGACGTAGTAGCCATTTTTGCCGACGCGCCATTCGAGCGCGTCGCCGAGACCCAGCTCCTCGGCGAGTTCGACGATCGTCTCCTCTGATTTCGAGAGGTGGTGATAGAACTTCTCGATGCGATCGCCCGCTGTTTCGTAGGTCGCGGCGAGACCACCGATGTCCTCGCTGGCCTCGAAAATCCTGACTTCGTGGCCCTCCTGCTGAAGGCGATAGGCCGCGGCGAGTCCCGCGATGCCGCCGCCGACGATGCCGATCATGGCGCAAATTTCCGGCCGAGGCGAATGTAGCTTGTGTTCGTCGGCGGCCCACAGCGTTAGGTGGGTGGCTCCCCTCGATCCACCATGACCGTCGTTGCACTGCTCAGTGTTGCGCCCGTACGGGAAGGGAGCATGGCCGGCGAGGTCGCCAAAGCCGTCGGCGCGCTCGACGAGTTCGACGTGCGCTACGAGACGAACCCGATGGGCACGGTAATCGAGGCCGACGAACCGAGCGAACTCTTTGGCGCTGCACAGGCCGCCCACGAGGCCGTCGACGGCGACCGGGTGAGCACCGTTCTGAAAATCGACGACAAGCGCGCGAGCGACGATGCGGCGGACGAGAAAGTCACCGCCGTCGAGGACGAACTCGGCCGGGAAGCGAGCAGCAATCACGAGTGACGAACCGACGGACCGTTTACCGACCGCACGAATCACAGCCATGGACAGTCTCAATCGGATGGCGCTCGAACTGATCGAGGAGGCCATCGACTTCACCGACGAACTCGCGATCGACGTCCGGGAACTCGACAACGGAGCCACGGTGCTCGATTTCGGGCATCGCGTGCCGGGCGGCGTCGAGGCGGGCCTGCTGCTGGCCGAAATCCAGACCGCGGGGCTCGCGACCGTCCAGACGCGGATGGATACGGTCGCCGACGCCCCCATCCCCCAGGTGGAACTCACGACCGACCGCCCGGCGCTCGCGCTGCTCTGCTCGCAGACGGCCGACTGGGAGATTCAAAGGGAGGAGTTCGAGGGACTGGGCGGCGGCCCTGCGCGGGCGCTGGCCGCCGAGATGGAGATCTTCTCGCGGGTGGGCTACGCCGACGAGTTCGACTTCGGCGTGCTGGCCGTTGAGGCCGACGAGTCACCCACCGAAGCGGCCGCCGCCGAGATCGCCGACCGGGCCGGTATCGAGCCGAATTCACTATTCCTGCCGACGACACCGACCGCGAGCCTCGCGGGCAGCCTCACCGTCGCCGCGCGGGCGGGCGAACTCGCGGCCGTGCGACTGACCGATCTGGGCTACGACCCGCTCGACATCCGCTCTGTGAGCGCGAGCGCACCGCTCGCCCCGGTGGGCGAGAGCGAGGCGAGTGCGCTGGGCCGGACGAACGACGCGCTCGCCTACGGCGGACGGGTCCACATGACCGTCGCCGAGGAGTTCGATCGTTTCGACGAGCTACCGTCGACCGCGACCGACGAGTACGGCACGCCCTTCGAGCAGATCTTCGAAAGCGTCGGCTGGTCGCTCACGGACCTTCCCAGCGAACTCTTCGCGCCGGCCCAGCTCACCGTCGACGTCGTGGGCGGGTCGACGCACGTCCTCGGCGAGACGAACGAGGGACTGCTCGCCGACTCGTTCGACCTGTGAAGCTCAAAGCCGTTCCCGAACCCCGAGGGATAGAATTTCTCGACGAGGCCCAGCGCGCACTGCCGCTGGTTCCCGGGAGCGAAAACGACTGCTGTGCGCGCCTGCTCGACCGAACGGACCTCGCCGCGCGCGACGACGCCCGTGAGTGGATCACGTTCCTCCGGGCGCTCGGCCTCGCTGCGGAGACCGATTCGGGCTACCGGCGACTGCGGCGCGACCCCAATCGAGAGGAACTCGCGACGGCGTTTCGTGAGGGTGTCTTCGGGGCCGACACGCTGCTCGATGGTCTCCCGGATGACGAACCGCTTGACGAAACGGAAGCCTTCGAAGGATTTCGGAGCCACATACCGAACTGGGAGCGCCATCGGCGGCCAGACTGGGAGGATCACTGGCGCGAGCGCGTCCGGCGACTGCTCGGCTGGTTAGTGCTGTTCGATCTCGCCGAGCGGGTCGATGACGGATACCGTGTCGTCTGACTTTTGGTCCCGTAGCACCTTCATCGCTTAATGACAGATTCAGTCGAGACAGTGTTGTTCGACATCGACGACACGCTCTGTGAGTACCGCCGATCGGGCGACGAACTGCTCGCGCTCGCGTTCGAAGGGCACGGCGTGGAACCGTTTTTCACCATCGAGGACTACTACGCCCGCTACGCCGAGTTCGCCGAAACCACCGACTCCATCGACGACCTCCGCACGGAGTGTTTCGCCGCCATCGCCGACGGGCAGGGCCGCGACCCGAACCTCGGTCGCGCGCTCGCAAATGCCTACACCGCCGAGCGCGACCACCGGAACGTCCGCGCGCTGCCCGGTGCGCGTGAGGCGGTCGCGGCGCTCTCTGACGACCATCGGGTGGGCGTGGTGACGAACGGCCCACCGGAGATGCAATCGCAAAAGCTCGCCGCACTCGGTCTCGACGACGCTTTCGAGACCGTGATCCACGCGGGCTACGACGCCCCCGCAAAGCCCGACCCCGCACCGTTCTACCGGGCGCTGGACGTGCTCGGCGGGCGACCGGAATCAGCCGTCCACATCGGCAACTCGCTTTCCTCCGATGTCGCCGGCGCGCAGGCGGCCGGTCTCAAAAGTGTGTGGCTCGACGACGGCTCAACGCCGGACCCGGTACCCGACCATACTTTGAAAACGATGGAGGAGTTGGCGACACCGCCGTGGCGAAGCTGAGGGATCGGGAATAGCGTTCTAAGTTGTGTATCTCTCTTCCGGCGACCGTCAGAAGCACCTGACGAGAGACAGGGCGTATATCGGTCACCGACACCGGGTATAACTCGATGCATACATCGAATCTACCCATTCGAACCACTCCGCCACCGATGGTCCCAGCAACCATCCGACGACCGTATCAGGTCACGTGATTCTACAACGATCCCTGAGATTCACCTAATCCACCGCGGTACGGGTTCGTCGACTCCCCTTCCGAGACCTGTTCTTCGATGAAGCCAACGCGGACCACGACCCCTCGGCCCAACTGCCCAGTGAGGCGATCATCGAGTTGTTGTGCGAGGTTAGACGGTACTGTTCGGTCGCGTGGGGTTCCGACCAGAACGCTGACTTCCGGTTCGTTGCCGAGGAGTATGTCGACTGGTTCGTAATCGACGGTCGTTTTGACCAACTCGACGTCTTCGAAGTCCGCTTGGGTGAACTGTTGGTGGAGTTCCTCCTTCGTCTGCTGTTCGAACGATTGCGTCTGGAAGGTCGTCCAGGTGACGGCACCGAGGACGATAGAGAGGACCGCGATTCCGATGGCGATGACGACGATACGGGAGACCACGGATGCTTTGACGCCCTCGAACTTGCCGGCGTCGAGGGGCTTGAACCCGGACAGGTAAAACAGAATGAGCGCAGAGAGGTTGATGGCGAGCAGGTTCACGAGAACGAGCACGGCGGCGGCGATGGCGACGCCCGGAAGTCCGAAAGCGAGACCGAGACCCGACGTCGCTGCCGGCGGGATGAGTGCCACGGCGATAGCTACGCCCACGAGTGCCGACCCAGCCCCTCGCATGATGCTGATAGCCCCCGCGAGACCGGACCCGAGGGCGAGAAAGAGCGAGAGGAAGTTCGGACTCGTCCGTTCGGCGACCTGCGGAATCGTCCGGATGTCGAGATCGGGGGCGATGAGGATGGTCTGTTGCAGCAACCAGCCCATGACCGCGGCGGTAGCGATGGCAGCGAGCAGTCCGGTCACCTGAAGCGCAACACCGCGGGAAGTCATCCGTTGGTCGTCGAGAATCGTCCCGACACTCGCCGAGATGGCTGGTCCCATCAACGGTGCAACGACCATCGCGCCGATGATGGTGGCGGCCGAGTCGAGCAACAGTCCCGTGGTCGCGATGATCGTGCTCAAGAGGAGAAACGCGAAGAAGGTGGAGTTCGCTGGCGCGAGATCCTGCGCACGTGCGTACAGTTCCTCGCGCGAGATGCGGAGTCCGGGGAACCGCTCGACCAGTGCGGAGAGACGCTGTGAGACGACGGTTTCGGTCGGTAAGACGATGGTATACGAGTCGCCTTCTATTCCCGCATCCGTCAGTGTCTCGAGTATCGGTTCGACGCCGCTCGGCGGAACGGGGAACTGGACCATCGCCTCGAAGTCACCCCGCCCGATTTCGTCGAACACCGCGTAGTCGATTCCCTGTGTGTCCAACGTCGCAAGGACGCCTTCTTTCTGACCCTCCGGAATCAGTACCTGTACGAGACGCATATGTGGCTCAGGAGATATGACACGATAAACTAGATGGGTGAAATCGACGGACTCAGTGGCTCCTCGGGAGATATCGGACGCCGCAGGGAGTAAGCGACGAACAGCGCGACGATAGCGACGAGCGTTCTTGCTAATAGAACAGCTCTGCAACACGCCGGTTTCAGTGGTTTCGATGAGCAGGAAGCTCGTGACGTCGGCGCAACGACGATTTCACTGGTTTCGGTAGCTATCCCGTGGGTGTCACGCTCGTTACGGTGCCGACACCTTTGGACCGGCCCTCGCGGAAGACGAACCGCTGACCCTCCTCGACGAGATAGGGTCGGAACTTGAATCGGACTCTCGTCTTTCCGGTGTCGCCCGGCAGCAACTGGCCGCCCTCGGGGTGGAAGGCGGCAGCCTCGCTCACGGTTTCGAGGTGGACGACCGGTTCGTAGCCGTCGTCGATTCTGGTGGGATGATTGAGCACCATCACCTCGGCGTCGAACTCCCTGACTGGTGTGGGGTTGGCCTCCCGCGGCAGGAGCACCATCCCGCGCTCCAGATCGGCCTCCCGAACGCCTTTCAGCGCGATGCCCACGATGCGCCCGGCTTTCGCGCGGTCGACGCGGTGGTAGTGCATCTCGATCGATCGCGCTTCGACCTCGTGGAAGGTGCCATCGCGGAACGGGCCGAGGAGGAGTTCGTCGCCCGCTTCGACGGTTCCGGAGCGAATAGTACCGGAGGCGACCGCGCCGACGCCGGTGACCTTGTAGCTGCGGTCGACATACATCGAGAACTCGCCCTGCTCGGTGCTGGTCTTCGGCAGGCGCTCGAACAGTTCGTCGAGGGCGTCCAACCCACGCATCGTGACCGCGCTCGTGCGCAAAATCGGCACCACGGTGTCGCCGATCTCGTCGATGGCCGCCTCGACGCCGTGGCGGTCGATGCGAAGCGGCGTCTTGCCGACGTCCCGCAGGAGGCGCTCGACCTCGCTTTCGACCTCCGCGACGCGCTCGTCGTCGACCATGTCGGTCTTGGTGATGGCGACGACCGTCGGGAGGTCAGTGGCGAGCAGCACGCCGAGATGTTCGCGGGTGGTCTTGGTGGGACCGTCGTCGGCGGCCACAGTGAGGAGTCCGTAGTCGAGTTTCTGGCCGACCAGTCCGCGAATCGTGGTGCGCAGCCACGGCTCGTGGCCCACCGTATCGACGAACGAGACCAGCCTGTCGGCCTCCTCGACGACCTCCGCGCGGTCGGCCTTTCGATTGGGGTTGTGCGTGCGCACCGGTTCGCCGTCCCGAAAGCCATAGACGGCGTACGAAAGGTCAGCCGAGAGACCGCGCTCGATCTCGTGGGGCTGGACGTCCAGAAAGCTCCGCGTGCCGCCGTTGCCGTCGTCGGGCTGGCCGGTGACGAGCGACCCGACGAGCGTGCTCTTGCCGTGGTCGACGTGGCCGGCGGTGCCGACGACGATGTGGCCGTCGTCTTCCAACATCGCGCCCTCCCCGATGGTGGCGACGCCGACGAGGCCCTCCTCGATGCCCCACGTGTCGACCGCCTCGATGTGGGCGTCGGCCTCCTCGCACAGCAAGGAAAGGACGTCCATCGACTCGGAGAACTCGTCGGGAGAGATGCCCGCGAGCCCCCCATCATCGGTGACGCCGACGACGTAGGTGGCTTCGCCGTCGCCCGAGAGCACTCGGTGGCGGAGTTGGGCCGCGAGACTCTCTAATCTACCGTCGGCGAGATGGAGGTCTTCGGTGAGCCGTTCTTTGAACTCGACGCTGCCGCCCTCGCGCTCGCCCGCCGCGAGCGCCCGTTCGAGGACGGCCCGGTCAGCGACCATGCCGAGTGGTGGCGTGCCGTGCGCAAAAACTTTCTCTCCCCGGCATACCGCACGGTTTTCGAGTGTTCGTCGACTCCAACGATGCCGGATTTCGCCGACTCGACACTCACTCCGAGAGGCGCTCGTAGGCCTCGTTCACCCGCTTGAACCGCCGTTCGGAGCCGTCTTCGGTGTCGGGATGGACCTCCTTCACCTTCTCGCGGTAGGCCCGTCTGATGGCGGACTCGTCGGCGTCGGGGTCGAGACCGAGCGTTCGGTAGGCATCCCGTGCCGATGGGCCGGTCGTCCGTCGCGCACCGCGGCGCTGTCGTGTGTCCCGAAAACCGCCACCGCCCCGCGGGCCGGTCCAGTCCTCGCGCGGTCCCGCGCCGAACCCGCCGCGCTCGGTCGTGGTTCGCCGTCCGGCGCGGGCTTCTCGCCTGACGCGCTCGCGGAGCCGCCCGCTCGCGTGATACCAGAGCACGTAGGTCACGACACCGAAAGGAAGCGCGACGGCGAGCGCCACCGGACTGTGGACGAATCCGAGCACGGCGAGCACGACTGTCAGCCCGGCGAACACCGACGCGAGCGCGATGACGAGCTGCGACCGGGGCACGGTCGTCGTTACGAGTCGAGCAGCCTAAACCCCTCGCCACACCTTGAAGTCCCTGCACGGCGAACGGCCACCATGAGCGTCTCCGAACTGTGTCAGATCTGTGAGAGCCGTCCGGCCGACCGCACCTGCGAGCGTTGCGGCCGAACGGTCTGCTCGCAACACTACGACGACTCGTTCAGCCTCTGTCTGGACTGTTCGGACGGCTCCGGCTCCAGCCCCGACGAGCCGACGGATCCGGGCCGAGAGGACACGGGCGAGAACGTACGGTTTTAGCTCACCGATACTCGTTCAATCGCCGCTTGAGTCGCTTCGCCGCCTCGCCGGCCGCCCCGGCGAACGACTCGCCCTCACCGGCGAAGATGATTCCCCGCGAGGAGTTCACCAGCCCGACGCCACTCGCGAGTCCGTGCTCGATGGCCGCCTCGGCGTCGCCGCCCTGCGCGCCCACGCCGGGCACGAGAAACGGGAGATCGGGGGCGCGCTCGCGCACTTCCTCCAGTTCTTCGGGAGCCGTGGCCCCGACGACCAACCCGATATTTCCGTACTCGTTCCACTCGCGGGCGAGGTCGGCGACGCGCTCGTAGACCGTCTCTCCCGAGGCGAGCGCGGCGTTCTGAAGATCGACTCCTCCGGGGTTGGAGGTGCGACAGAGGACGAAAATCCCCTTCTCGTCCCGCGAGAGGAACGGTTCGAGCGCGTCGCGGCCGAGATAGGGGTTCACCGTGATGGCGTCCGCCGTGTCCAAGAGGGTCGCGTACTGGCGCGCGGTGTTGCCGATGTCGGCGCGTTTGGCGTCGAGCAGGACAGGTATGTTCTTGCCGTGGGCGTAGGCGATGGTCTCTTCGAGCGCGCGCCAGCCGTCCGCATCCTCGTAGAAGGCGGCGTTCGGCTTGTAGCAGGCGGCGTGCTCGTGGGTCGCGTCGATGATTCGGCGGTTGAACGCCCAGCGCGGCAGGTCGTGTTCGCGGAGGTGGTCGGGCAGTCGGTCGGGGTCGGGGTCGAGTCCCACCGAGAGCACGCTGTCGGCGGTGTCGATACGCTCGGCGAGGCGCTCGAAGAACATGCCTCACTCTGTCGACGGTCGCCAAAGGGCGTTCGGGTTCGTCTCGCCACACTCATACCGGCGGAGTGCTTATCGATACCATGCCCGTCTCGGCGGTCGCGTTCGACCTCGATTACACGCTCTGCGTTCCCGAGCGCGATCGCCAGACGCTGCTCGACGAGGCGACGGCGGCGGTCGGTGCGCCCCGGCTCTCGCGCGAGACGTATCTCGACGCCCATCGACGAAACCTCACGAACGAGACGCGCGAAGCCATCTTCACGGACCTGCTCGACGACGAGGGCGTCTCGCCCGCGGCGCTCGCCGACGCCTACCGCGATACTATCAGCGACGCACTCGTGCCGGTCGAGGGGGTCGAGGCGCTCGTCACGGACCTCCGCGAATCCTATCGGATAGGACTGCTCACCGACGGCCCGGTGCGCGCCCAGCGGGCGAAACTCGACGCGCTCGGGTGGACGGAGCTGTTCGACGCGGTCGTGGTCACCGGTACGCTCGACGCCGGCAAGCCCGACGAGCGCGCGTTTCGCGCGGTCATCGAGGAACTCTCGACGGCGGCCGAGGAGACCGTCTACGTCGGCGACCATCCGGACATCGACATCGCGGGCGCACACGCCGCCGGTCTGCGGACGATTCAGGTCACCGACGACGAGCCGATCGCCGAAGCCGACGGGGCGGTCGAACGGAACGCGCTCACGGCGCACCTCCCGAACCTCATCGAGTCCCTCTAGTCCCTTTAGTCGCCGAGTTCGGCGAGCGCGCGCTCTGCGGCCTCGCTCACGTCGACGTCCCGCCGGCGGGCGTAGAGGACTGCGGCGGCCTCGATGGTAACGGCAAGAGACTGCTGGAGTTCGTTGATGTCGGCGACTGCCTCGCGCTTGTCGACGCCGTCGGCGACGAGCGCGTCGAGGACCTGTTCGAACGCCGAGCGCCGGCGCAGGAGTTCCTCGTCGGGGACGAACCCCTCGGGAATCGTCACGTCCGCAGGGTCGAACGTGGGGGTGAGTGTGTTCTCGGTGCGTTCGAGGAACCCCTCGCCGACGGCGACGTCGGCCAGCCGGGTCGCCTGCTCGGGCGAGAACCAATCCCTATCGAGCGAGAGCGCGACGACGAACTCGCTTTCGGCCAGTTCACCCTCGCCACGACCCTGAAAGGGGGCGGCGACGGCGCTGCGAAGGCTCACGACGGAGGAGCGGGCGGCGGCGTGCTAAATCCGTCGATGGGCTATCGAGCGATTCAAGTAGCGCGCTCGCCCGCGTTTGGATATGAAAGACCAGGGACGCGCGCTCAAAAAGCGGACCGGCGGGCGACGCCGACGAACGACCAAGAAACGCAAACACCAGCTCGGCCGCGAACCGACCGAGACCCGCGTCGGCGACACGGTGTTGAAGACCGTCGACACGCGCGGCAACACGCGGACGGTCCGTGCGATCTCGATCGACCACGCGAGCGTCGCCGTCGACGGCGAGACACGGAGTGCGGAGATCGAGGGCGTCGCCGAGAACCCCGCGAACCCGAACTACGTCCGCCGGAACATCATCACCAAGGGCGCACTCATCGAGACCAGCGAGGGCACGGCCAGAGTGACCTCCCGACCCGGACAGGACGGACAGGTCAACGCCGTTCTCGAAGAGTAGCGAACTGAACACGCGGATAAAACGGTTCTGCAGTCGGTTCAGAAGCTATCGATGACCGGGATCCCCATCGTCTCGAAGTCGTTCATCGCCGCCAGTTTCTCCGAGACGTCGTCGAGCGGGACGGTCTCGGAGACCACCGCGCTCGGGTCGAGTGTGCCGTCGGCGACCATCCGGAAGATCTCGTCGTAGTTGGTGGGGGCCATCCCGAGCGAGCCGATGAACTCGATCTCGCCCATCACCATCGCGTCCGTCGGTAGCGAGACCATCCCCTGTTCGTCCTGCGTCGAGAGACCGACCTGGATGTGCTGGCCGCGAGTCCCGAGGCTCAGCACCGAGTTTCGGCAGGTGGTCTCGATGCCGAGTGCGTCCATCGAGACCGCCGCGCCGCCGTCCGCGATGGCTTTCACTTCGCCGGGCGTGTCCTCGACGTCGCTCGCGTTGACCGTCGCGCTCGCGCCGAGTTCTTTCGCTTTCTCCAACTTTTCGTCCTGCAAGTCGACGGCGATGACGTTGCCGCCGAGCGCGCTGGCGATGTGCACAGCGGAAAGTCCGACGCCGCCACAGCCGTGGATCGCCACCCAGTCGCCACCGCTGACGTCGGCGCGGTGGGCGAGCGCGTGAAACGAGGTCATGAACCGACATCCCAAGCCGGCCATGTCGACCGACGAGACGCCGTCCGGTAGCGGAACGGTGTTGTGGTCGGCGGCCGGGACGTGGAGCTGTTCGGCGAACGCGCCGGGCACGGATTCGACGAAGCCGAGCGGCCGGATGTTCTCACAGGTGTTGCCGTGGCCGGTGCGACACTGCTTGCAGGTCCCGTCGCCGAGGTTGAACGGGACCGTGACCTGCTGGCCCTCGCTCAGATGTTCGACCTCGTCGCCGACCGCTACAACTGTGCCCGCCGGCTCGTGACCGAGGATCTGGCCCTGCTGGGGCTGGATGCCGAGCCAGTCCCAGTCGCCCTGCCAGCCGTGCCAGTCGCTCCGACAGATGCCACAGGCTTCCATTTCGACCACCGCACCCGTCGGATCGGGATCGGGTGCGTCCACGTCCTGGATGTCGAGCGGTTCGCCGTGTTCTTCGAGGACTGCTGCTCGCATAGCCCATGTCCCGTCACGCGCCACCGTGATAGTTGTTCCGTGTGAACATGTCACGTATCTCGAAGTCGCCCGTGGGCCGACTTCACTTTCCGTCGTTCACCATCGGCAGGAAGATACTTTTCGCTGGAAACCGATGGCCACCTATGGCGTTCCAGCTATCGGGAGAACACGAGGCCATCCGCAAGGCCGTCCGCGAGTTCGCCGAGGACGAAATCAAACCCGTCGCGCGCGAGCACGACGAGTCGGGCGAGTACCCCGAAACACTCAGGCGCGAGGCCGCCGAGTACGACTTCGTCGCGCCGAACATCCCTGAGGCCTATGGAGGGGCGGGCATGGACGCGCTCGCGTCGTCGCTCGTGACCGAGGAACTCTGGCGTGCCGACCCCGGCATCGGCAGCGCGGTCGGCTCGGCGGGCTTCGGCAGCAACATGCTCATCGCCTACGGCGACGAGTGGATGAAAGAGGAGTGGCTGCCGGAAATCGCCGCGGGCGAGGCGGTCTCGGCGAGCGCCATCTCCGAACCCGCCCACGGCTCGAACGTGGCGGGTATCGAGACCCGCGCGGAGCGGGACGGTGACGAGTACGTCCTCGATGGCAACAAGATGTGGATCACCAATGGAACCGTGGCCGACATCGCCATCGTGATGGCCAAGACCGACCCCGGCGCTGGCCATCGGGGCATCACGGCGTTTCTCGTGCCGACCGACACGGATGGATTCACGGCCGAGAAAATCGACAACAAGCTCGGGATTCGTGCCTCCGATCTCGCGGAATTACGCATCGACGACGTCAGAGTACCCGAGGAAAACGTCGTCGGCGAGGTCGACGAAGGGTTCTACCAGTTGATGAACTTCTTCGCCGCCGGGCGAGCGAGCGTCGCCGCCCAAGCGGTGGGGGCCGCACAGGGTGCGCTCGACGCCGCCCGCGAGTACGCCGGCGAGCGCGAGCAGTTCGACCAGCCCATCAGCGAGTTCCAGGCTATCCGGCACAAACTCGCCGAGATGGCGACCAATACCGACGCCGCCCGCTCGCTGGCCTATCGAGCGGCGAGCGCGGTCGAAGACGATGCGGACGACGCGGTGCGGCTGGCGAGCATGGCGAAACTCTTTGCGAGCGAGCACGCCGTCGACGTCGCCGACGAAGCCATCCAGGTCTTCGGGGGTGCGGGCTACGTCACCGACCATCCCGCAGAACGGTACTACCGCGACGCGCGCATCACGAAGATCTACGAGGGCACGAGCGAGATCCAGAAGAACATCATCGCCGACCGGTTGCTATGAACCACGAGGAATGGGCCGCCGAACAGGAGGAAACGACCGTCACCGTCGACGGCCACGAGCTATCGGTGGCCTACCGCGACGACGGCGAGGCCGAGGACGAACCCCCGGTCGTCTTCCTGCACGGGATTCCAACGTGGTCGTTCCTCTGGCGCGACGTCGTCCCGCCGATCGCCGAGGACCGTCGAATCATCGCGCCCGACCTCGTGGGCTTTGGCAACTCCACCATGCACGACGGGTTCGATAGGTCCATTCGGGCACAGGAGGCGATGCTCGACGACCTCCTCTCGCAGTTGGGCATCGAGCGCGTCTCGCTCGTGAGCCACGACATCGGCGGTGGAGTGGCACTTCGCTACGCTGCCCACAACCCCGATAGGGTCGAAAAGCTCGTCTGCTCGAACGCGGTCTGTTACGATTCGTGGCCCGTCGATTTCATCATGGATTTCGCGCTGCCCGAAATCACGGAGACGCCTATCGACGACCTCGAAGAGCAGGTGAGCTCGGCGTTCAGACTCGGGGCTTACGGTGACCCCGACGAGGAGTTCGTCGAGGGGCTGACCGCGCCGTGGCTCACCGAAGAGGGGCGAACATCGCTCTCTCGGTGTGCAGTGGCGACCAACACGAATCACACGACCGAACTCGATTACGGGGCGATTGCGGCCGACGTATGCTGTCTGTGGGGTGCCGAGGATGCGTTCCAGCCAATCGAGTACGCCGAGCGCCTCGCCGAGGAGACCGGTGGCGAGGTGGTCGCGCTCGACGAGGCCTACCACTGGGTGATGGCCGACCGCACCGAGCGGTACATCGAGGAGCTTAGGAACTTCCTCGCAGAGGAGTGAGCCATGAGCGACGCACCCGAATGGGAGTTCACCGAGCGTGACGTGGTGATCTTGCGCGAACTCGCTGGCGATCCGCAGGTCTCCTCGCGCCAGCTCACCGACATCCTCGCCGAGAAGTACGACATCGACGTCTCGCACGTCACCGTGAGCGAGTCGATTCGACGGATGCGCGAGGAGGGTGTCTTCCGCGAAGCGGTCATCCCCAACGAGGACTTCTTCATCTTCGGACTGTTCGAGTTCAAGTTCAACGCCGAACACTTCGCCGCGGAGTGGCGCGCGGCGATGGAGTACATCCGCGACTCGCCAAACACCCTGTTCTATTTCCTCTCCGATGGGGAGTACCAGTGGAAGACGGTGATGATGTTTCCCACGCGCGAGGCCGAATCGCGCTGGATCCACGAGTTCTACAAGGAACACGGCAGCGTGGTCTCGAACATCCGCAACTCCGTCGTGACGAACGTCCTCAAATTTGGTACTGACCCCGAACTGCTCGAAAGCCTGAACGAGGGGCCACGAACTAGGGAGTGACTACCCGATAATCGTCACCGGGATCGAGACTTTGCGCGCGACCTCCTCGGCGACGCTGCCGAGCAGGAGGCGTCTGGTGCCCGAGCGGCCGTGGCTGCCGATGACGATGTGGTCGATATCGTTGTCGTCGGCGTACTGGGTGACGACGTCGCTCGGCACACCGCTCTCGGCCGCGGTCGTTATCTCGACGCCGGACTCCTCGGCCATCGCCCGTGCGCTCGACTGGACCTCCTCGCTCTTCTCGCGCGCTTCCTGCTGCCAGCGCTCGCCGAGGGTGTTGCCGGGCGCGCCGTAGCCCCAGTCGGCGGGGTCGATGGCGTGGATGACCGTGAGGTCGTCCTCCGAATGTTCGACGAGTGCGTATTCGAGCGCTTCGCGTGCCTGCTCGGAGTCGTCGAACGGCACCAGAACCCGTTTGCTCATGGTCGCTCTTTCGCGGGGTCGCCAAAGAATCTACTGCCGGCTACACTGTCGGATGGAACTGTTTCAGCAGCCATCGTCACAAAAATAGACCGAGAATCGGACCAACCGCGGCAATGACGCATGGAGTTCCGTCCGACAGTATCAGCGCACCAGCGAGAGCAGCTCACAGGAGAGAACCGTCTCGCCGTCCTGATTCACCACTTCCGCACCGTATCTGACCGTTCCGTTCGCCCGCGGGTGGTCGCGTTCGACCGTTTCGAGCACCTCGGTTTCGACGTGGATGGTGTCGCCAATGAAGGTCGGCGCGGTGAACCTGAGTTCGTCCACGCCGTAGAACGCGATGACGGCGTCGCGCTCGTCCGGGGTTCGAGATTGCCAGAGCAGTCCCGTCATCGCCGAGAACACGAACGCACCGTGAACGATGCGCTCGCCATATTCGGTACCTTCCATCCGCACCTCGTCGGTATGGTGATGGTTGAAATCGCCGCTCACGCCGGCGAAGTTCGTCACGTCGGCTTCGGTTACCGTCCGTCGTGCCGTGGTCGAGGTCTCGCCCGCCTCGACCGATTCGAAGGTGCTCATTGTCCCTCCCGGAAGAGCCGATAGCTGGTGCGGCCGACCGCCACAGGTTTTTCCTCGCCGTCCGGCGCGACGCTCGATACGGTCGCGTCGGTGACACCCATCGACTCGCCCGCGCGGACGACTTCTGCTTCGACAGTCAGATCGTCGGTCGCGGGACGGAGATAGGAGACGTTCAGGTCGGTGGTCGTGAGCGCCGCACCCTTGGGGTCCTCGAACGTCGACCGGAGCGCGAAGCCGCTCGCCGAGTCGACGAGCGTGGCCGCGACACCCCCATGCACGTTCGCCTCGCCGCCCGGCACGAGGTTGGTGAACTTCTCGTCGTAGGGTACGCGGAGCACGACCCGCCCGTGCTCGATGGCTTCGATTTCGAGACCGAGCCACGCGAACAGTCCGTGTTCGTCGACGATCGCTTCGAGTCGGCTCCGCTCGGCGGTCGAAAGCTCCGTCATCGGCTCTCGACCGGTTCGCCGTCCCCGTACTCGTGGAAGCCGGCCCCGCTCTCGACACCGGTGTGGCCCGCCTCGACCAGTTCGACGAGGTAGTCGGCGGGTTCGAACCGCTCCTCGCCGGTTTCCTCCCGAAGGGATTCGAGCTTTTCGAGTACGGTATCGAGACCGATCTCGTCCCCTCGCCGGCAGGTTCCTTCGGGAAAACCGGTGCCGAGGCGCATGCCGGTGTCGATGGCTTCGGCGGTCGCCACGTCCTCGCCGACGAGTTTCGCGGCCTCGTTGACCATACACGCCTCCACGCGGAGGGTGTCGAACTCCTCGCCGTCGCCCTCCTCGTAGTCCGCACCGTCGCCCTCCTCGTAGTCGTAGTAGCCTTTCCCCGTTTTTCGGCCCAGTTCGCCGGCCTCGACCTTCTCCTCGATGAGCGGCGGGTTCTCGATACCGGCCTCCTCGCGCACCGAGTGGCCGATGTCGATACCCGTCAGATCGCCGAGTTCGAACGGTCCCATCGGGTAGCCCCGCCGGTGGACCATCGCGGCGTCGACCTCCCGAACCGTGGCCTCGCCCGCTGAAACCATCCACGCGGGTTCGACCATGAACGGCCAGAGGACGCTGTTGACGACGAACCCGTTGACGTCCTTCCTGACGTAGATGGGCGTCTTGCCGACGGACTCGACGAACCCGTAGGCCGCTTCGGCGGTGTCGTCCGCGGTTCGTTCGCCGTAGATAACCTCCACGAGGTCCATCTTGACCGGTGGATTGAAGTAGTGCGTCCCGACCACCTGTTCTTCCCTGTCGGTAGCGCTCGCGATCTCGGTGATCGACAGCGAGGAGGTGTTCGAGGCGAGGATGGCGTCGTCGGGCGCGAGGTCGTCGAGGTCCGAATAGATCTCCTTCTTGAGGTCCATCCGCTCGGGCGCGGCCTCGATGACAAGGTCGACATCGCCGACCGCTTCGTCGAGGTCGGTCGTGATGTCGATGTGCGCGAGCACGTCGTCGGCATCGTCGACGTGCCCGCCCTCGGCGAGTTTATCGAGGCTCCACTCGATGTTCTCGTAGCCCGACTCGACGAACTCGTCTTTGACGTCGCGCATCGTCACGTCGTAGCCCGCGAGCGCGACGACTTCGGTGATGCCGTGGCCCATGTTGCCCGCGCCGAGCACCGCCACTCGTTCGATGTCGTCTGCCTCCATACCCGAATCGCGCCCGGCGCGGGTTTAACTCCACCGGGGCGTGGCGCTTCGGTGGCCGTTTCGACGAATTCGTTATCCTTCCGCGCGCTCGGCCGACTCCTCGTCGCGGAGTTCGAACTTCTTGACCTTGCCGCTCGGCGTCTTCGGCAGCGATTCGACTGGGTAGTACGCCCGCGGGCGCTTGAAGTCCGCGAGGTCGTCGCTTTCGAGACAGTGGGTGTCGAGGTCCGATTCGGAAACATCGCCGACGACGTAGGCGACCACGCGCTCGCCCCACTCGTCGTCTGGCTCGCCGACGACCGCGGCCTCCTCGACGTCAGAGTGCGAAAAGAGGACGTTCTCGACCTCGGTGGGGTAGACGTTCTCACCACCCGAGATTATCATGTCGTCGGTCCGATCGACGACGTACAGGAATTCATCGGAATCGCGGTAGCCGAGGTCCCCGGTGTAGTACCAGGTTTTCCCATCCGCCTCCCGGAGTGATTCGGTCGTGGCGTCAGGCTGATTCCAGTATTCGCGCATCGTACACGGGCCCGCAAAGAGGATTTCCCCGATGTCGCCCTGCGTCACCTCGTCGTCGGGGTCGCTTTCGGGTTCGACGATACGGAGGTCGTGGTTGAGCGCCGGCACGCCCGCCGACCCCTGTTTGGAGAGCTGCTCGTCAGGATGTTGAAACGCTCCGCAGGGACCGATTTCCGTCATGCCGTAGGCCTGCAGGTAGTCCTCACAGAGCTGTTCCATACACGAATCGAGTACCTGCTTCGGCATCGGGGCCGCCCCGTAGAACCCCATCCGTAGCGACGACACGTCCATTCCGAGCTGTTCCTGTGTTTTCGCCAGCGCGTTCCACGCCGTCGGCGCGGCGAACAACTGCGTGACGTCGTGTTCCTCGATGGCTTCGAGCACTCCCTCGGGGTCGAACTCGTGATGGATGACGGTCGTCGCGCCGATCTGCACCCGCGGAAAGAGGTTCACGTGGAGTTCCGCACAGTGATACAGCGGCAGACATGAGAGACCCACATCCGTTTTCGAGAGGTCGCTCTCGGCGAGACAGATGAGCGAGTGCTCGACCATATCGCGGTGCTCGTGGACGACACCCTTCGGCCGGCCCGTCGTCCCCGAGGTGTACATCAGCGTGTAGATGTCGTTCTCGTCGACTTCGACGGCGGGCCGCTCTCCGCTCCCCGACTCCACCAACCCCCAGAAATCGCGGGCGTATTCGGGGGTGTCCTCGTCGATGAAGACGTACTCCGGAACGTCGAGGTCGTTTCGAGCGGTCTCGACGGCCTCGCGGGTTGCTTCCTCGAAGAGCACGACTTCCGACCCAGCATCGTCGACGATAAACTCGATCTCGCCCGCCGGGAGCCGGAAGTTCAGGGGATTGAACGCCGCGCCGAGTCTCGCACACGCGAAGACCGTGAGCACGATTTCGGTGCCGTTGTAGAGCACAGTCGAAACGCGGTCACCCTTCTCCACACCGAGTCCGGCGAGTGCGTTCGCCAGCCGATTCACCTGCGCGTCGAACTCGGCGTAGGTCAACCGCTGACCGCGTCGTGGATAGACGAGCGCGTCGCGGTCGGGATACTTCTTGGCAGTGAGTTCGAGCGTCTCGCCGAGTGTGGGATGCATACGCATAGCCCGTGTCAGCGCGACTTATCGTTTCGGGTGATCACGCTCGTCTCACGGTTCGGCGTCGAGCACCACGTCCTCGGCTCGTTCGCGCAGCGCCATCTTGTCGAACTTCCCGGTCGAGGTGCGCGGGATTCCGTCGACGAACTCGAAAGCATCTGGAAGCCACCAGTCGGGAAAGCGCTCGCCGAGATGCTCGCGGAGTTCGTCGGCGCTCGCCTCACCTGTACCGAAGACGACGAACGCCAGCGGTCGCTCCTGGTATTTCTCGTGGGCAACACCTACTACTGTTGCCTCCGCGACGGCGTCGTGGGCCATCAGTTCGTTTTCGAGTTCCACACTCGATATCCACTCGCCGCCCGACTTGATGACGTCCTTCGTCCGGTCGACGATATCGACGTAGCCCTGTCCATCGCAGGTGGCGATGTCCCCCGTTCGCAACCACCCGTCCTCGGTGAACGACGTGCGGTTCGCTGCCGGGCGGTTGTGATAGGAATCGGCGACCCACGGCGCGCGCACCTGCAACTCGCCCATCGTCTCGCCGTCGGCGGGTACTTCCTCACCATCCTCGTCGACGATGCGCGTCCGGAAGCCGGGGACGGGCAGCCCGGCCGTCGCGCGGTAGGCGTACCGTTCCTCGGGGTCGCGCTCGGTCAATTCCTTGCGGAGCGTGCTCATCGTTCCGAGGGGGCTGGTCTCGGTCATGCCCCAGCCCTGGATGATGGGTGCGTCGTAGTCCTCGTCGTAGCGGCGGATCAGCGATTCGGGCGGCGCGGATCCGCCCACAGTCAATCTGTCGATATTGGAAATGTCCACGTCGGGGTTCTCATCGAGATATTCCGCCATCTCCAGCCAGATGGTCGGGACGGCGGCCGACATCGTCACGCCCTCGTCGTCGATGAGTTCGGCGACGGAACCGGGGTCGGTGTGCACGCCGGGAAGGACCTGCTTCGCGCCGACGAACGTCGCGGCGTAGGGAACCCCCCAGCCGTTGGCGTGGAACATCGGAACGACTGGAAGAACGGTGTCGCGCTGACTGATGCCGTTCGTGTCGGTGTGGCCGGACATCAGACTGTGGAGGTAGACCCCGCGATGGGAGTAGGTGACGCCCTTCGGTTTGCCGGTGGTCCCGGAGGTGTAACACATCCCGCACTCGTCGTCCTCCTCGATATCGGGCCAGTCGTACTCCGTTGGATGGCCATCGATGAACGCCTCGTAGGACGTAGCCGGCGAGAGCGAGGTGTCGGGTACGTCGTCTGCGAGAACGACATACTGCTCGACGGTTTCGAAGGCTTCGGCATTGTCCTCAACTTTTTCGAGAAACGCCGGGTCGACGAACACGACGCGGTCTGCGGCGTCGTTGACGATGTACTGGAAGTGCTCGTCGGGCAGGCGCATGTTGCACATGTGGATCGACCGCCCGGAACACGGCGGCGCGAAGTACAGTTCGAGGTGGCGATAGTGGTTGAGCGCCACCGTCGCCACCCGGTCGCCCGATTCCAGTCCCAGTTCGTCGAGCGCGTGCGCCAACTGACAGGTCCGCTCGTAGGCGTCGTGGTACGTGTAGCGATGGATCTCCCCATCGGATTGCTTGGTGACGATTTCGCGGTCGGGAAAGAGGTCCACCGCGCGGGCCAGCAGTTCGTCGAGGGTGAGTTGAACGTCCATCATGGCCGTGCGCTGTGATGGCAGTCAATCATGATATGCTTTCTCCCACCACAACTGCCGTCCTTAGAGCGGCTCCTCGCCTTCGATGATGCGCACCGCGCGGTCGGCGAGTTCGGGAACCCCTGACTCCATCTTCGGGTAGAGCGGGTCGTCGGCGTTCCCTTCGAGGTAGCGCCGGAAGAACATCTCGCCCAGCCCCGCGAGTTTGTACACGGCGAGTGCACGATAGAAACGGTCGTTTTCGTACTCGATTCCCGTCCGCTCTTCGTAGCGTGCGACCAGATCCTGTCGAGTGGGATAGCCCTCACCGGTCATGAACGTCGCGTTGAGGGAGTCGGTGGCCTGGGGTGGCTCGGGATCGCCCGCGTCCCACCAGTACGAGAGCATCCAGCCGAGGTCCACGAGCGGGTTGCCGAGGGTACTCAGTTCCCAGTCGAAGACAGCGACGATTTCGGGCGGCGTTCCCGGCCCGTACATCACGTTGTCGAGCTTGTAATCGCCCTGCACGAGCGTGTGCGCCGGCGCGTCGGGTACGTTCTCGGTCAGCCACTCCATCACGTCGTAGAGTTCGGGCACTTCGCGTTCCTCGGTCGTGACGTCGAACGCCCACGTCAGTTGCTCCGACCAGCGCTCGACCTGCCGTGCGGTGAATCCTTCCGGGTGGCCGAACTCGCCGAGTCCCACGTCCTCGTACTCGACCGCATGGATCTCACAGAGACCGTCGACGAGTTCCTCACCGATGCGCTGTCGGTGTTCGGACGCGGCGAAGCGCTCGGGTTCGCTCTCGCGCAGGACGTCGCCTGCGACGCGCTCCATCACGTAGAAATCACACCCTAAAACCGAGTGGTCTTCACAGGCCAGTACGGTGGGCGGAACCCTCACATCGGTATCCTGCAAGGCGTCCATCACGCGATACTCCCGGAGCACGTCGTGGGCGGTGTCGGCCACCTCGCCCGGTGGCGGGCGGCGAACCACGAGGTCACGGTCGCCCCACTCGACGAACAGCGTCTCGTTCGAGTGACCTTCCTGATGGTGGTGCATCTCGTACTCCGCGACCGGACCGACCTCCCGCTCGAAGTAGTCCGCGAGCGACTCCTCGTCGACGATGCGCGCGAAATACTCGTCGCTCATCGGTGCTCCCGAACGGTCCGCGATGATTGCGTTACCATTGGTAGATCGGTTGTATGCCCGGGTACGAATAACTGCTGGATAGTTCCAAATAAGACGATAGTTTCGGCGGTGATTTCGGCTTCTGTGGCCACGAGCACCCGATGCCGGTGGCGTGGCGGCGATGGGGCGCGTTTCGCGCCCGCGCGGTCGAGCGACGCCATCGGCCCTATCGTTTTACAATGTAGTGTCGAGAAGGATGTGCATGGAGTACAACGACTCGGCGACCGCGCGGGAACTGCGAGAGCGTGCCCACGCGTTCATGGAGGAGATCGTGTTGCCCGAGGAGCGCGCCCACGCGGCCGGTAGCATCGCTCACGATACCATCGACGACCTGCGCGAGCAGGCCCGCGAGTACGACGTCTATGCGCCCCAGATTTCCGAAGAGCACGGGGGAATGGGCATCGCGCTCCGGGACGTGTTGCCGCTGTTCGAGGAGGCAGGCCGGAGCCTGCTGGGCGCACCCGCGATGCGCGTCGATGCCCCCGACGAAGGGAACATGCACACGCTCGAACTCGTCGGTACCGACTCCCAAAAGACAGAGTGGCTCGACCCGTTGGTGGCTGGCGACATCAACTCCGGCTTTGCGATGACCGAACCCGCTCCCGGCGGGGGGTCGGACCCAAAGATGCTGCGGACGACCGCTGAAAAGGAAGGGGACGAATGGGTCATCGACGGTCACAAGTGGTGGACCACGCAGGGCAGCGCGGCCGACGTCCTGCTCGTGATGGCCCGCACCGACGAGGAGGCCCACCCCTACGCCGGCTGTTCGATAATTTTGGTGCCAACCGACGCGGCGGGCGTCGAGATCGTCCGCGACATCCCCCATCTCGGTCAGGATCTCATGCCCGAGAGCCACGCCGAAATCCGGTTCGATGGGGTTCGCGTGCCCGAGGAGAACCTCTTGGGGGAGGAAAACGAGGGCTTCACCGTCGCCCAGCAGCGCCTCGGTCCCGCCAGACTCACTCACTGCATGCGCTTTTCAGGGATGGCCGACCGCGCGCTCGACGTGGCGAAAGCCTACATGAGTGAACGAGAAGCGTTCGGCTCGTCGCTCGCCGACAAACAGGCCCAGCGCTTCGCCATCGCGGAGGCCGAAACCCGCCTGCACGCCGCGCGGACGATGGTCAGGGACGCCGCCGCAAAACTCGACGCCGGCGGGGAGGCCAGAGTCGAAGTCTCGATGAGCAAGGTCTTCGCCGCGAACGTCGCCCAGGAGACCATCGACCTCGCCATCCAGTGCTGTGGCGGGGCCGGTATCAGTCGAGATCTGCCTCTGGCCGACTTCTACGACGCGGTGCGTGCCTTCCGCATCGTCGACGGGGCCGACGAGGTCCACAAGCGAACCATCGCGCGTGACGCCTTCGAGGACGTAAATCCCGAAGAAATCGAGGCGGTTCCGCGGTTCGGGGAGTAGGCCGAGGAGTTTTGCACGCGCGTTGCTATCGGTTGGCATGGACGAACACGAGGAGATTCGACTCGCTGCCGACGCCATCCGCGACGCCGACAGCGTGGTGGCGCTGACCGGCGCGGGCGTCAGCACCGCCTCGGGCATCCCCGATTTCCGTGGCGAGGACGGTCTCTGGGAGACCCACGTCCCATCGGATTTCCACATCGCGCGCTTCGAGCGCGCCCCGGGAGAGTTCTGGCGCGACCGTCTCGACCTTCGAGACTGTCTCCACGCGGCGGACCCCGAACCGAACGCCGCCCACGAGGCGCTCGCAACCCTCGAATCGATGGGTAAACTCGACGCGCTCGTCACCCAGAACATCGACGGGTTGCATCACGCCGCCGGCTCCGAGGATATCGTCGAGATTCACGGCTCGGGCGAGCGCGTCGTCTGTCGCGACTGCGGGCGGCGCATTTCGGCAGAGCCGGTCCGTGAGCGTGTCCGGAACGGCGACTGCCCGCCGCGCTGTGAGTGCAATGGGCTTCTCAAACCCGACGTCGTCCTCTTCGGCGAGCAACTCCCCGACCACGCGCTGCTGCGCTCGCACGCGCTCGCCGAGAAGAGTGATGTGTTTCTCGTCGCTGGCTCCTCGCTCGCCGTCGAACCGGTCGCCTCGCTGCCCCACACCGCCGCCGACACCGGTGCGACGACCATCATCGTGAATCTGGAGCACACGCCGCTTTCCGAGCGCGCCGCCTACGACTTCCGGATGGACGTGACCGACGCGCTCCCGCGACTGGTGCGGGCGGTCGAGTCGACCTCTTCGCCCGCGTCGAACCGGGCATAGACTTTTGCGCCGGCCCCTCGTTTCGCCGTCATGGACCACGGAATCGTTCAGACGGACGACGTGCGCGTGACGGACCTCTCGGACGTCGAGGAGATCCCGCCGGACCTCGACATCCGCTCGATAGACGAGGCGCTCGGCACCGACGAGATGAACGTCAAGCTCTGGTATTTCGACCCCGGCGAGGAGATCCAGTACCACGCCCACGCAGAACAGGAGGAACTCTACTACGTCCTCGAAGGCGAGTTCTCGGTCAAGATCGGTCCCTCCGGCGAGGAGGAATATCACGAAATCGGCCCCGGAACGTTCTACGCCGCCGGACCCGAGACCGGTCACGGCCACCGATACACCGGCGACGACCAGGGCATCGTCCTCGCCATCGGCGCGCCGGCAGTCGAGGATCCCGGACTCGACCCACACGACCTCGACTGATTCGTACTATCCCGCTACTTCGAGACGACCTCTGCTTCGGGTGCGTTCTTCATTACGCTCCGCATCCCCTTCAGCGCGTTCTGTTTCGTGGTGTAGCCCTCGCCGCTGGTGGCGATGATGTTGCCGTTCCGGTGGACGAGTCGCCAGCGCCACTCGCTCGCCCTGTCCCGGAAGATCTCGAACCGTCCGAGACTCCGCACCTCGACCGGCGGTTCGTCGGCCACCGTACTCTCGACGGTCGGCGACTCCTCACTCTCGTCCCATTCGAGTTCCAGTTCGAGGCTCAACTCGTCGCCCTCGCGCTCGACTTCGATCTCGAACGTCGGGGAGTTCGGCGGGTCGATCGCTATCGAGCGCGCCCCGTCTTCGAGCGTCACCGGGCCGTCGCTTTCGAGCGCCGTCGCCAGCGACCGGAGGACGGCGGCGATGTCCGCGCGGCTTCGTCGGCGCTCACTTTCGAACAGGGTCTCGTCTGCCATACCGCTCCTTCGTTCGGCAAGACGATAAACGAGGCGTCGGAAGCGCCTCAGGCGGGTACGTACGAACGGTCGAGATGCTCGACGATGCGTTCGGACTCGCTCATCGTGATGCCGCGCTCGTCGTCGATGAGAACTGGGACGTCTCGCTGGCCCGAGACACGTTTTACCTCGTCACGTTTGGAGTGCAGTCCCTCGACCCAGATGCTCTCGAAATCGAGGTCCAGTTCGTCGAGGCGGTCGACGACGTACTCACAGTGGGGGCAGCCTTCGAGCCGATAGAGGGTGAGTCCCATACCTGAACCCGGGCGGCCACGGGCAAAAACCCTCGCCGACGGGGTTTTGTGTCCGTCAATCCAGCATGAGGTATGCCACCGAACGAGGGCGAGCACGCGCCCGATTTCGAGGCGCTGCTCTGTGACGGCGAGACCTTCCGCCCCACCCGACTCTCGGACGTACTCGACGGCGGCTGCGTGGTCGTCTTCTACGGGTTCTCGTTCAGCGCCATCGCCGAGAACTGGTGGAAGCGCTACGACCGTGCGGGGTGGGCCGACTTCGACGTCCCAGTAGTGGGCGTGAGCCGTGACGGTCCCTACGCCCAGAACGCCTTTCTCAGATATCTCGACAGCCCGTTTCGGCTGTTCAGCGACGTCGAGGGAACTGCCGCCGAGGCCTACGATTTGCTCATGACGCGCGAGGGGATGGGCGAGACGAAAACCGCCCGCCGTGCCGTCTTCGTCCTCGACGGCGACCGGCGCGTAACTCATCGGTGGCTCGGCGAGGATTGGATTTCGCCCGTGCCGCGCGAGGACATCGAGGCGGCGGTCGCGGAACTGTCCGCGTAGCCCGAGGGAGCCGACACGGCTATGGCGCACACGGGCGAGGAGTCGCCATGACGGTCACCGACTACCCACACCGGCCGGGCGCACACTGTGGGTCGGCCTCGCTGCGCAACCTCTCCGCACACTACGGCTGGGGTTTCGACGAACCGCTCTGTTTCGGTCTCGGGGCGGGCATCGGCTTCGGCTACCACGAGGCGGGACCCGCCAGCCGCACCATCATGGGCCGGACTTCGTGGCTCGAATCGATCTTCTTCGAGACGCTCGCCATCCCGTTCGCGGAGGGCGATGGCGAGGGGTGGGGAACGGCGTGGGAGGCTGTCGAGACGCGACTCGCCGACGGAACTCCGGTCATGCTGTTCGCCGACCTCTACTACCTCGACTACTACGGGACGGACACCCACTTCGGGCCGCATACGCTCGTCTGCGTCGGCAGCGACGGCGAGGAAGTAGTGCTTTCGGACAGCGAGTTCGACGCCATCCAGCGACTCCCGACCGAGCGCCTCCGGCGGGCGTGGGGGTCCGAACACGGGTTCGTCGGGCCGCTGTCGAACCGTTGGCTCGCCGTCGACGGCGAGCAGCCAGCCCCGGACGCGACGGTCGAGAGCGCGGCGCGGCAGGCGATCGGGCGGGCGGCCGACGGCATGCTCGGCGACGACGAGCGCGGTGCGTGGGGCACGCAGGGCGTCGCGGGGATTCGCCGGTTCGCCCGCGAACTGCCCAATTGGGGCGAGTTGGAGGACGCCTCGTGGACCGCACGCTTCGCCTACCAGAACGTCGAGCGGCGCGGTACTGGTGGTGGTGCGTTTCGGCGGCTCTACGCCGACTTTCTCGCCCAACTCGGCTTCCTCGACGATGAGTACACTGAGCGAACGCGAGGAATCGCCGACGATTGGAGCGCGCTTGGCGAGACGCTTCGGGAAGGGAGCGAGACACCGTCCGAGGACGTTTTCGAGCGGGCGGGCGAGCAGGCCGGAGCGATTGCCGACCGCGAGGAAGCGCTGTTCGCCGACCTCCGTGACGAAATCTGAGGCCGACGCGAAGCGTTATGGCTCGACCGCCGGAGGATGGGGTATGCAACTCGACGGCGTTCGCGTGCTCGACCTCACACGCTACCTGCCCGGCCCGTACGCCACCCAACTGCTCGCCGACGCCGGTGCGGAGATCGTCAAAATCGAGGACACATCCACTGGGGACCCGACCCGCTGGATGAGTTTCGAGAGCGACGAGAGCGACGGAACGCTGTTCGAGGCGGTCAACCGCGGCAAGCGAAGCGTCGCGCTCGATCTGAAATCCGCGGCGGGGCGCGAAGCGTTCTTCGACCTCGCACGCGACGCCGACGCGCTCATCGAGGGGTTCAGACCGGGCGTCACCGAGCGCCTCGGCGTCGATTACGATTCGCTCTGCGAGCACACCCCTGACATCGTCTACTGCTCGCTGTCGGGCTACGGCGGGACGGGACCGTACCGCACCCGCGCGGGCCACGACCTGAACTACGCCGCCTTCTCGGGGCTGCTCGACATGACCCGTGCTGACGAGGGTTCGAAACCCCAGATACCGGGCGTTCCGGTCGGCGACATGGCCGGCGGTCTCTTCGCGGCCTTCTCGCTCGTGGGCGCGCTCTGCTCGCGCGAACTCGGCAACACCGGCGGGGAGTACCTCGACGTGGCGATGACCGACGTGTTGATCTCCTTTTCGCAGGCACTCGCGCCCGACGCGCTCGGCAATGAGACGCCACGCCCCGGAGAGACGGCCCTGACTGGCGACTTGCCGTGGTACGGCGTCTACGAGACCGCCGACGGCGAGTACGTCACCATCGCGGCGCTCGAACCGCCATTCTGGCGAGCGTTCTGTGAGACCGTCGGGCGCGAGGACCTCGTCGATATGCACACGATCACGGACGACGCGACCCGCGCGGCGCTACGCGAGGAGTTGATCGAGATATTCGCCGCGAGGACCCGCGAGGAGTGGGAGCAGGTATTCGAAAACAGCGACGCGACCGTCGAACCCGTTCGCACCCTTCCGGAGGCGCTCGATCACCCACAGACCGATTCCCGAGGGTTGGTTGAACGGAATTTGGAGCCGGCGCGCATCGGCTTTCCGGCCCGTTCCTCGAACCACGCCGACCCCGCTTCGGGCGTGCCGGCACACGGTGAACACACAGCGCAGGTACTCCGCGAGGCGGGCTACACGGATGGTGACCTCGACGAACTGCGCGAGACGGGGGCTGCGGCCTTCGGCGAGTAATCAGGGATCGTTCACGCTCGCCGGTCGGCGGTCGAGGAGGACGGTTCTATCGAGGTCGTCGAAGTTCGTGTGGCCGGCGAGCGCGAGTGTCAGATCGAGGTCGGCACGGAAGTTTTCGAGGACGCTTTTGACGCCTGCCTCGCCGTCGAGCGCCAGCCCGTAAGCGTAGGGCCGTCCCAGCAGGACGGCGTCGGCCCCGAGCGCGATGGCTTTCACCGCGTCCGCACCACCGCGAATTCCGCTGTCGAAGAGCACGGGCGTGTCCTCGACGGTGTCGACGATGCCCGGGAGCGCGGTGAGCGCGCCGATTGCTCCGTCCACCTGCCGGCCGCCGTGGTTCGAGACGATGACGCCATCCGCGCCGCACTCGACGGCCCACTCGGCGTCGTCCGGGTGGAGCACACCCTTGACTATCAGCGGGAGATCGGTCTCCCCGCGCAGGTCCGCGAGGTCTTCCCACGTCAAGGACGGGTCGCCGAACACGTCGACGAACTCCATGACGGCCGAGCCCTCGTTCTCTTCGGGCGGGGCGTCGAGGCGCTCGCGGAAGGCCGGGTCGGAGAAGTAGTTCGCCACGCCCTCACCGTCGAGGAAGGGCAGATAGCCCTGTTCGATGTCGCGCTCGCGCCATCCCAAGAGGGGCGTATCGAGCGTGACGACGATTGCGTCGTAGCCGGCGTCCTCGGCGCGGTCGACGAAACTGCTCGCAATATCGGGGTCGGCCGACCAGTAGAGCTGAAACCACTTCGCAGTGTCGCCCAACTCCTCGGCGACTGCCTCCATCGTGTGCGACGAGGCCGAACTGAGCACCATCGGAATATCGAGTTCCGCGGCGGCGCGTGCGACGGCGAGTTCACCCTCCTCGTGGACGACCGAAAGCACGCCGAGCGGCGCGAGAAGAACGGGGAGTTCGAACTCGGTGTCGAAGAGGGACACTTGGAGGTCCCGTTCGGCGACGTCACGGAGCATACGCGGAACGATGCGCCAATCGGCGAACGCGCGGCGGTTCTCGCTGATGGTGTCCTCAGTTCCGGCCCCGCCGGCGACGTAGGCCGCCGCCTCGTCGCTCATCGCGGCCATCGCTTGGCGTTCGAGTTCCTCATAACGAACCGGGTGCTCGGGCGAGTCGTCGGCGAGCATTCCCGACGCGTAGACGTTCTGCTGGCGGTTCTCTCCATAGGGTTCCGATGGCTCCTCGCTCATGGGAACCCGTGCGCCCGGTCGGCACAAGTAACTTCACCCGTCGCGTTCGACGCCAACGAGATCGCAGATTTCGAACGGGTCCTCGATACGGTACGTGACGGTCGGGTCGTCGGGATCGGCCTCGCTCGCGCTCCCGCCGAAGGCAGCGGTGTCGATGCCCATCCGCGCCGCGCCCTCCATGTCGTTTTCGTAGCGGTCGCCGACCATCAGCGCCCGTGCGGGGTCGATACCTGCCTTGTCGAGCGCCGTCTCGAACATCGCCGGGTCGGGTTTCGTTCGGCCGACCTCCTCGGAGGTCGTCACGGCGTTGAGATGCTCGCGCACGCCGAACTGCTCCAACAGGCGCTCACCCTCCCACGTGTCGATGTCGCTGACGACGCCCTGATGCACGTGGCCATCGAGTCGGCGGATGGCCACGACCGTTTCGCTCACGGGTTCGAGGTTCTCGTGGGTCGCGCGCTCGAAGACCGGCAGCCACTCCTCCTCGGGGAGTTCGCGGCCGACCATCGCGGCGACCGCCCGCTGGTAGCCGACCCGCGCGCTGCGGAATTCGGTGCCATCGCGGGTCGTGAAGTGAGTTCCCAACTCCTCGCGCCACGTTGCGAGCGCTTTCTCCATGTCGAGATCGTGTTCCTCGGCGAGCGCTCCGACGAATGACCGGTGACCCGCCCGGACCGATTCGAGGTCGAGGATGACGCCGCCGATGTCCCAGAAGATTGCCTCGTACTGTGAATCATTCATATGTTGTCTACAACTTTTTCTTCGTGCTCTGTTCAAGTTCTTCAGCAGATTTGTTTGCGGCCTTGATTTCTGAACTGATGCCGACTGCGTGCAGTTCAGTATTTGCCCGGGTTACTTCTCTGCATTTCTTTGCTGTCTCTTCAACTAGCGTGAGTGTAGAGTCGTCAACATTTAGATGCTCTCCCCGGGCACGGTGAGAGGACAGATCCTCGGCTATGGCTTTTATCTTTCTTTGTGTCTCAGAGTGTTGTGGGATGCTTCGCTCCTTCCAATTCTTCTTCATCCGTTGGACGCGCTGAGCGTATTCAATGGTGTCAACATACCAGTTCTTGATATTTTCTTGAGTTTCTGCGGTCTGTTGGTCTCGGTTCGTGTACCAATGAAGAACTATTCCGACGAACAACCCGCTTATGATGGCCAATATGAATTCTAAACTGTAGCTAAGCCATTCAACCATACGAATCTATCAAGTCTGAATCACGTAATTGTTGTGGGTTCATCTCCAACAGGCAGCCGAAGATTTGTTGATATCATGAGTCTTTGCGATCCGGGATTATTACCGGTGGTAAATAAATAAATATCTATTGTCATTGATGGTAGCGGCGGGATTTATTAGCGTGCCATCGGTAACGGCGGTGTGATGGAATCCACCACGCGGAGGGCGCGATGACGACCGAGCAGTTCAGCGTCGACGGCGACACCGCGCTCGTCACGGGCGCATCGAGCGGCATCGGGCGGGAAATCGCGGAACGATTCGCCGACGACGGGGCCGAGGTCGTGGTCTGCTCGCGCGAACAGGACAACGTCGACCCCGTGGCGGACGGAATCGAGGACGCCGGCGGCTCGGCGCTCGCCGTCGAGTGCGACGTGCGCGAGCGCGAGTCGGTCGAGGCACTGGTCGAGGCAACAGTCGAGGAGTTCGGCGATCTCGACACGCTCGTGAACAACGCGGGCGCGAGTTTCATGGCGAACTTCGAAGGCATCTCCGAGAACGGCTGGAAGACCATCGTTGACATCAATTTACATGGTACCTACCACTGCACGCAGGCCGCCGGCGAGGTGATGCGCGAGGCCGGCGGGGGAACCATCGTGAACTTCGCCAGCGTCGCCGGCCAGGAGGGCGCACCGTACATGAGCCACTACGCCGCCGCCAAAGCGGGTGTGGTGAACCTCACCTCGACGCTTGCCTACGAGTGGGCCGACGACGGGGTGCGGGTCAACTGCATCGCACCGGGATTCGTCGCCACACCGGGCGTGGCGAGCCAGATGGGCGTCACCGCCGATGACATCGATCGAGAGGAAGTCGACAGAAAGATCGGCACGAGCGAGGAGATCGCCGACGTGACCCAGTTTCTGGCCTCGCCCGCCGCGTCGTATCTCACGGGCGAGACCATCACCGCACGCGGCGTGCCCGACATCATGGAATCGCCCGAATGAGTCCCGCAGCCGACCGCGACGTGTTCTTGCCCGTGGGCGCACAGCCGAGCATCGACGCGCTCTGTGCGCAGGCCGAGCGCGCCGAGGAACTAGGCTACAATCGCGTATGGCTGCCCGAGACGTGGGGTCGCGACGCGGTGACGGTGCTCACCTCGATTGCCCATCGAACGGACGAGGTCGGCATCGGCACCTCGATTCTGCCCATCTACTCGCGTTCCCCAGTTTTGATCGGCCAGACCGCCGCCACCCTTCAGGAGGTCTCGGACGGACGTTTTCGGCTGGGTCTCGGTCCGTCGGGACCGATCGTCATCGAGAACTGGCACGGCGTCAAGTACGGCAACCCGCTCCGCCGAACGCGCGAGACCGTCGAGATAGTGAAGCAAGTGCTCGCCGGCGAGGAGGTCGACTACGACGGCGACTACTTCGATCTCTCGGGCTTTCGGCTGCGATGTGACCCACCCGAAACCCCACCGAACGTGGACGCGGCCGGCATGGGACCGAAAAGCGTGGAACTCGCCGGGCGTTTCGCCGACGGCTGGCATGCGCTCATGCTCACTCGTGAGGGGATCCGCGACCGCCTCGACGACCTCTCCCGAGGCGCGGACCTCGCCGACCGCGACCCCGATGACGTGCGCGTGACGCTCTCGCTGACCTGTGCAGCCCTCGACGATGGTGAGCGTGCCCGCGAGTCCGTCCGCCAGCATCTCGCCTTCTACGTGGGCGGAATGGGTACGTTCTACCGCGACAGTCTCGCGCGCAGTGGCCACGAGGAAACCGCCGAAGCGATCTACGAACACTGGCAGGCCGGCGAGCGCGAGGCGGCGATGGACGCCATCGACGACGACCTCCTCGACGCCATCGCGATCGCCGGCACCCCCGAGCAAGCTCGCGGGCGCTTCGAAAAATTCGCCGCCATCGACGGCGTCGACGGGATTTCGGTGTCGTTCCCGCGCGACGCGACGCTCGACGAGATCGAAGCGACGACCGCGGCGCTGGCCCCGAACTGACGAGTCCGCAGAGCTTAGTCGGCTTCGAGCGGTTCGTGGACGGCGCGGTAGCCGTTCGCCGTCTCGGCGACGGTCTCGACGGTGTAGAGTCGCATCGATCGCTCCTGTTTCGTGGTGACGGGAAACCCGTATCGGTCGGCCTCGTACGCGAAGCGCTTCGCGCCACGCTCGGCGACGAACGCGCGATGGTCGGCGAGTCGCTGGTGACCGACGGTTCGGGAGATCGAAGGAACGTCGGCGACGCGGTCGTCGAAGGCGCGTGTGAACGCCGCGTCGCGTTCGTAGCCGATGGAGTCGCGAGCGGCGGCCATCGCGGCGAGAGTCGTCGTCCCCGTACCCCAGAAGGGGTCGAGAACCGTGTCACCATAGGCGCTGAACATGTTGACGAGTCGGTAGGGGATCGCGAGTGGGTAGGCTCCCGAGCGCTCCCGCAGGTCCGCACCGTCGAGCGCCTGGAGTTCGCCCCCGACGTCCGTCCAGAGGTCCGAGAACCATCGGTTGCGCTCCTCCCAGAAATACGCCGACTCGTAGCGGCGTTCGGCGTGTGGCTCGAACTCCCGTTTCTCCCCGTTACGAAAAACCAGTATATACTCGTGTTCGAGCGTGACGTAGGCGTTCGGCGGGAGCATGCCGCTGCCCATGAACTTCGTGCCCGAGTTGGCCGGTTTGCGCCAGAGGATCTCGGGGAGCGGCTCGAACCCACGCTGCTCGAAAGCATCGACGATGCGGGAGTGATTCCCCCAGACGCGAAAGCTGTCACCGACGGTCCGGGTCGCATCGCCGACGTTGATGCAGGCGATGCCGCCGTCGACGAGGACGCGGCCGAGTTCGTCCCAGACCGCATCGAGCTGGTCGTGCATCGACTCGAACGCTTCCCGTCCCTCGCCCGCGTCGAGATGGTCCGCGACCGCGTCATCGAGGTCGGCGAACAGGTCGTCCCACATCTCGATCATCGGATACGGCGGCGAGGTGACGACGAGTTCGACGCTGTCGTCGTCGACCCGGTCGAGTCGCCGGGAGTCGCCGACGACGACGCGATGGTCGGTCTCCATTGGAGACTTTCACCACGTCACCGCTGAAAACACCCGCGAAGAGGGTTCGGGTCCGGTGTCAGGCCGCGAGTTTCTCGGCGAACTTCTCGCGCACCTTTTCGATTTTCGGTTGGGCGTGGAAGGTGCAGTAGGCGTCGTCGGGGTTCTTCTCGTAGTAGTTCTGGTGTTCCTCGCTCGCTTCGTAGAACGTGTCGAGCGGTTCAACCTCGGTCACGACGTCATCCTCGTAGCCACCCTCCGCGTCGAGCGCGTCGACGTAGGTTTCGGCCTTTTCCTGTTGATCGTCGCTGTGGGTGAAGATCGCCGAACGGTACTGGCTGCCGACGTCTGGACCCTGCCGATTCAGTTGGGTCGGATCGTGGACGGTGAAAAAGACGTCCAGGAGGTCCTCGTAGGCGATGCGCTCCGGGTCGTATTCGACCTGGATGACCTCCGCGTGGCCGGTAGTGCCCGAGCAGACCTCGCGGTAGGTCGGGTTCTCCGTGTGGCCGCCCGCGTAGCCCGAGGTCACGTCCTGCACGCCGTCGAGTTCCTCCATCGGGGCCTCGATACACCAGAAACAGCCGCCGGCGAGCGTCGCACGTTCGGTTTCGGTTGCCATAGCAATAGAAAGAGCCGCTCGGGGGAAAACCCATCGACCCATCGGAGTGAGGTATTTCACGGCGGGCCACGATGGAACGACGATGACAGACTACACCGGCGCGGAGCTGTTCGTCGATGCGCTCGCCGACTACGGCGTCACGCACGTCTTCGGCAACCCCGGAACGACCGAACTCCCGGTGGTCCACGCCATCGCCGACAGCGACATCGAGTACGTCCTCGGCCTCCACGAGGACATCGCGGTCGGGATGGCCGGTGGCTACGCCCAAACCCGCAGATACCACTCCCACCGCGACGACGAAATCACTCCGCTCGGCGTTGCGAACCTCCATCTCGCGCCGGGGCTGGCTCACGGATTGGGGAATCTCTACGCCGCGAAGGTCGCCGGCGCGCCGCTGCTGGTGACGGCCGGCAACCACAGTCTTGATTTCCGCCACGAGGAACCGATCCTCTCGGGCAACCTGCTCAGGATGACCCGGCAGTTCTGCAAGAGTAGTCACGAGGTTCTCGACGTCGAGGCGGTGCCGACGATGGTCCGCCGGGCGGTGCGGACGGCGCTCACGCCACCCACGGGACCCGTCTTCTTGGGATTGCCACTAGACACGATGCTCGCCGAAACCGATGCCAGCCCCGAGCGGCTCGGGCCGATTCAGACGGGAGGAGGCGGCGACGCCGCGAGCATCGAGCGCGCGACCGACCTGTTGGTCGAGGCCGATGCGCCGGTGCTGGTCGTCGGCGACCACGTGGCACGGGCAGACGCGGTCGCGGCGGCGGTCGACCTGGCCGAGGCGAGCGGCGCGCGCGTCCACGGCGAGATCCTCCTCTCGGAGGTCGACTTCCCGATGGACCACGAGCAGTGGGTCTCGCCGATTCCACCCGACGAGGACCTCGCGCGAACGCTGTTGAGCGCCGACACCGTGATCTTCGCGGGCTGCTCGACGAACACGACGCTGACGCGCCACGAGGGCGAACTCGTCGCCAGCGATACGACCTGTATCCATCTGAGCGACGCGGTCCACGAGATCGGGAAGAACCAGCCCGCCGACGCGGCCGTCGTCGGCGACCCCGGCGACGTGATGGGCGATCTCGCCACCCGACTGCGCGAGCGCCTCGGCGACGAACAGCGGGACGAACGGCTCGAAGCCGTGCGCTCGGTGAAGGAGATGATCGAAGGGCAACTGGCTGCGATGGGTCACGGCGACGAGGACGACAAGCGCGCCTCGAAGGCCGAACTCGTCGACGCTCTCCGGGAGAGCGCCCCGGACGCCTACATCGTCGACGAGGGCATCACGTCGAAATACGCGATGTTGACGCGCTGGCCGCTCCAGCCCGAACAGTATATCTCGAACAAGGGCGGCGGATTGGGCTACGGACTCCCGGCATCGGTGGGTGCGGCGCTCGCCGAGAGCCAGCACGAGGAGCCACGGGACGTCGTGGGATTCGTCGGCGACGGCTCGTATCTCTACTATCCCCATTCGCTCTACACCGCCGCCCGGTACGACCTCGATCTCACGGTCGTGATCCCCGACAACAGAAATTATCGCATCCTGAAGGACAACACCCTCGACGTCATGGGTGGCGAGGAAGACGAGTACAACTGGCAGGACATGGAGTTCGACCCACCGGTCGACATCCCGACGAACGCCGCAAGCCACGGCGCGCGCGGGGAGTTAGTCGAATCGCCCGACGACATCGCGCCCGCTGTCGAGGATGCACTCGACAGGGCTGGCCCGGACGTGCTCGACGTGCTGGTTCACGACTGACTCGACAGAAAGTATTTGTCGGCCGTCGTACCATCGTGATCAATGCGGAAGGCGATTCTCGTCGTACTCTGCGCGGCGGTCGTTCTCGCCGGCTGTAACGGGTTTGCGCCCGGTGACGACGAGACCCCGGCTCGGACGGTGACGCCGGCGGACGTGCCCACCGACCGGCCGACCCCAACGCCCGTGCCACAGCTCGCACCGGGCCTCACCGAAGGGGGTGTGACCGACGCGTTCGCGCTCGGCGAGGCCCACGCGGCCGCTCTCGATGACACATCCTACACCCTGCACGAGGACTTCATTGTCGAATACGCGAACGGAACCGCTTACAACCGGGGTTCGACCGACGCCCGACTCGCGGCCAACGACAGCCGGTACTTCGTCCGGCAGAACGCCTCCGGACTGCTCTTCGACGGCGGTGCGTTCGCCAGGGTGATCTGGTCGAACGGCGAGCGCGTCCTCGTAGCCGACACGGCGAACGATAGCACGTCGTACAACTCTCCGCGGGACGTCGAGGGCGAGTCGGTACCACCCCGCGAGGCACTCGTGATCGATCCGACGAAGCGCCAACAACTGTACTCTTACCTCGGCTCGGTCGAGACCCGTGTGACCGGAACCGAGACGCGAAACGGAACGACGCTCCACCGCGTCGAGTCGACGGGCGTGACTAATCCAGCCGCCTTCGAGGTCCAGTGGAGGGATCCACGGGATCTCTCGCTCGTCGCGTTCGTCGATTCGCGCGGGTTCGTCCACGAGTACCGACTCGACTACACGGCATCGCTCGACGGCACTCCCGTCGCCGTTCGCCGGCACGTGCACTACACGAACCTCGGAAACACCACCGTCGAGCGTCCCTCCTGGTACGATGCGGCCATCGCAAACGTTTCGACCGCTACGATGACTACTGATTGAGATTCAATCGACCCGCAGGCGCTCGCCGTCGGCGGTTTCGGGAAAGATCTTGCCGGGGTTCAGAGTATCCTTCGGGTCGAGTGCGCGCTTGATGGCACGCATCGTCTCTACACCGTTCTCACCGTGCTCTTCGACCATGTACTCACGCTTTCCCTGGCCGACGCCGTGCTCGCCGGTCGCCGTGCCACCGAGTTCGATGGCTCGCCGGACGACGTCGTCCGAAATCTCTCGGCCGGCCGCGAGTTCCTCCTCGTCGTTGGGGTCGACCAACACGTTGTAGTGGACGTTACCGTCGCCGGCGTGGCCGAACGTCGTCACGTCCAAGCTGTATTCGTCGCCGCGCGCTTTTGCGTAGCGGACGATTTCGGGGAAGTGGCTGATGGGCACAGTAACGTCGCCGGGTTTGGCCGGCCGGCGTGGCGGGTCGTAGGCGAGCATGGCGTTCGCAAGATTTCGTCTGGCTTCCCACAACTCCTCCATCTCGTCGCCGGCAGCCATCGCGAAGCGCTCGGCTCCGTGATCTTCGAAGACTGCGCGGCAGGTCTCGATTTCGTCCTCGACGTGGTGGTTAGCGTGGAATTCGAGGAAGACTGTGGGAACGTTCGGGAGATCGGTTCCGGAGTAAGCGTTGGCGATTTTCGTGCTCAGCGGGTCGATGAGTTCGATGGTGGCCACGTCGACGCCGGTCTGCATCGCCGCCGCTATCGCCTCGGCCGCCGCATCGAGGTCGGGGAAGGTCGCCCGGCCCCCACGAATTTGTTTCGGCCGGCGGGCGAGTTCGACGGTCACGCGCGTGACGACTGCAAGGGTGCCCTCGCTGCCCACGATGAGATCCGTCAGGTTGTAGCCGCTCGACGTTTTGACCGCCCGGCCACCCGTTTCGATGACTGTGCCGTCAGCGAGCACCGCTTCGAGACCGAGCACCCAGTCGTCCACCTCGCCGTACTTCACGGTTTTCGCGCCGCTTGCGTCGTTGGCGACCATTCCACCCACGGTCGAGATGTCGCCCGACTGGGGTAGCGGCGGCAAGAAGAGGTCGTGCTCGGCGACCGCGTCGTTCACCGCCGACCCCATGACGCCCGGTTCGACGTCGATCTGGAAGTCGTCCGGTCGAATCTCGATCACCTCGTCCATCCGCGTGCAGTCCATGCTGATACCTTCGAAAGCGGGCAGCGCGTTGCCCTCCAGCCCCGTGCCCGCCGCGTAGGGCGTCACCGGCACTCCCCGTTCGTTGGCCGCGGCGAGCACCGCGCTCACCTCCGCGGTGGATTCCGGCCAACAGACTGCCTCGGGGCGCACGCGCTCGTCCTCAGGGGTTCCCCAGTCGCCGGCGTGGCCGTCACGGTCGTCGGCGTCCAACGATACCTGCTCGTCGGCGAGGTGGTCGGCGAGAAATCCACAGTCGTGTGGCATGCGTCCGCTTCACGCGCGCCGGAGATTAACCCTCCGCCCGACGACCGGCCGTCGAGTGTAGGCGAGTCCGTTCTCCGCCCGGACCGTGCACTTCGGATCGTATTCACTACGTGAATTATTTCCCAATAATATCTGTGTGCTACTTGCAAGGTAAAGGAATGGTTTATTACCATTGCGAGCGAATATGATGTTGCGGTCGTTCGCGGATGCGAGACGCTACCGTGTAAACGACCCGTAAGAACCATGATTCATGCACACACGATCGGAAGTACAGCACTACAGATACAGGTCCCACAGTTCCTCCAGGAGACCGTCGCGGGCATCATCGCGTTCCTGCCGGTGCTTCTCAGCGGCATCGTCGTCCTGCTCATCGGGTGGGTGCTCGGCCGGGTGCTCGGTGCCGTCGTCACCCGCGTCGTCGAGGGCATCGGCCTCTCGAAGTACACACAGGGGACGCCACTCGAAAGCGACAGGAGCGGTGATGGCGGCATCGCCGGCGCGCTCGGAAAACTCGTCAAGTACATCGTCTATTTCTACGCCGCACTCGCGGCATCGGACATCCTCGGCATCGCGATCCTCTCACAGTTGCTCTCTGACATCGGCACGTTCTTGCCGGTCGTCCTCTCGGCGGTCGTCGTTCTCGTCATCGGGTTCGTCGTCGGCCGGGCCGTCGGCGACATCGTCGCGGACGTCGTCGGTGGGTTCAACCTCGGGAGCTACTTCCACGACACGCCGCTCGAACGAGTCACGAGGACGGCCGGCGGCATCGGCGGCATCGTCGGCGCGCTCGTCGAGTACTACATCTACTTCCTCACGCTCCTCACCGCGGCGGGCATCCTCCAGATTCCCGCGCTCTCGCGGCTGTTGAACGACTTCGCCGGGTTCGTCCCGGCGCTCATCGGCGGCGTCGCAGTCCTGATCGTCGGCGCGCTCGCCGCGGAGTTCATCGAGGACATCGTCGCCAGCACCGACCGGAGTCGGCTGACGAGCCTCGTCGGGCTCGGGGTGAAGCTGTTCGTCTACTACCTCGCCATCACCATCGCGCTCGACACGATGGGCTTCGACGCAACCGTGCTCACGACGCTGTTCACCTCGTTCGTGACGGCCTTCTTCGGCGCGCTCGCGGTCGCCCTCGCCCTCGCCATCGGCATCGGTCTCGGCTGGGGGAGCAAGGACTACGTCGCCGACAATATCGACGACTGGATGGGCAGTGCGCGCGACAGCGCCGGCGACCTCACCGACGAGAGCGCCGGTCACGGCTCATCCGACGAGTTCGGCTCATCCGGTCCCGACGACGGCCCGGGTGGTTCCGGCCCGAGCGGCACGGGCGGCTCCGACATCTGAACACGCTCGCACAACGACTTTTTATCCGTTCCGCTGCTGTTCGCGTCATGGCTAGCCTCCTCGGCGACTACGACCGCTCGCGCATCCCGATATGGGGCATGGCGGTCGTGTTCGGTCTCGCGCTCGCGTTCATCGTCTGGCGGTACGTCGGGACGTTCGTCCTCGGACTGTTCGTCTACTACATCACGCGCCCGATCCACCGCCGGCTCGCCGACCGCGTGCCGACGTCGAGCCTCGCGGCAGCGGTCTCGCTGTCGACGGTCGCGCTGCCGATCATCCTGCTCATCGGCTACACCCTCTACGTCGGCGTCTTTCAACTCGCCGACGTCGCCGAGAGTGCAAATCTCCAGCCGGTGCTCGACGCGCTCGAACCGTACGTCGGCGATGCCGGCGTCGGCACCGAACCACAGGCGATCATCGATTCGGCCATCGCGGACCCACAGCAGTTCCTGAGCGGCGGCGTGGTCGACGCGATTACTGAGGCCACGACGCCGCTGTTCGCGTATCTCGGCGCGTTCGGCAACGCGCTCATCCACCTGTTCGTCGTGCTCGCGCTTGCGTTCTACCTCCTGCGCGACGATCACAAGCTCGCGGCGTGGTTTCGCCGCCAGCTCGCCGGCGAGGGCACGCCCGTCTACGCCTACCTCGACGCGGTCGACCGCAACCTGAAGACCATCTACTTCGGCAACATCCTGAACGCCTTCTCGACGGCGATCCTCGCGGCGGTCTCGTACAACGCTCTCAACGCGATCAGCCCGGCCGGCGTCGCCGTGCCCTCGCCTACATTGCTGGGTCTGCTCACCGGCGTCGGCAGCCTCGTGCCCGTGATCGGGATGAAGATCGTCTACGTCCCGGTCGCGCTGTTGCTCGGCGTCGAGGCCGTGCTCGTCAGCCCCGCACTGCTCTGGTTCCCGCTCGTCTTCGCCGCCGTCTCGCTGGTCATCGTCGATACGATCCCCGACCTCGTGCTCCGACCCTACGTCTCCGGTCGGGACCTGCATACCGGGTCGGTGATGATCGCCTACATCGTCGGTCCGTTACTGTTCGGCTGGTACGGACTCTTCCTCGGACCGCTCTTGCTCGTGCTGTTCGTCCACTTCGCGCGCATCCTGCTGCCCGAACTCGTCCGTGGCGAACCGCTCACCGCGCAGGCAACGGCGGGCAACCCGCTCCACCCGGCCAGCGATATCGCCGTCCCCGAACCCGAACCGGTCGAGACGGCGGACGAATCGAGCACCGAGAGCGTCGATGAGACAGCGGAATCGGCATCCGATGACGCCGCTCGACGCTCTTCCGAGGGCTCCGATACCGACGATTGAACAACGGACGGATGGTTTATCCGCCCGGCGCGAGAACCATCGGTGATGCAGGCGATCGAAATCACTGAGTTCGGCGACAGCGGCGTCATCGAGAGTACCGAGCGCGACAGACCGGAGCCAAGCGACGGCGAGGTGCGCATCGCCGTCGAGGCCGTCGGAGTGAACTTCGCGGACATCATGCAGCGCCGCGGCCACTACGTCGGCGGGCCGGAACCGCCCTACGTACCGGGCATGGAGGTCGCGGGCACCGTCGACGCGGTCGGGGAGGGCGTCGACCGCGAGGTCGGCGAGCGCGTGGTCGCCATGACCGACGAGGGCTACGCCGAGTACGCCACCGCAAACGCTGCCGGACTGTTCGACGTCCCCGAGTCGATGAGCTTCCCGGAGGCGGCGGGCTTTCCCGTCCAATTCCTGACTGCCCACAACACGCTATTCGAGTGGGGTGAACTGGAGGAAGGCGAGCGCGTGCTGGTCCACGCCGCCGCGGGCGGCGTCGGCACGGCCGCGACCCAACTCGCCAACGAGGCCGGCGCGGAGGTCTTCGGCACCGCGAGTACCGAGGAGAAACTCGCTCTCGCCGAGCGCCTCGGTCTCGACCATCCCATCGACTACACCGAGACCGACTTCGCCGAGGAAGTCAACGAGCAGACCGACGGCGAGGGTGTCGACCTCGTTCTCGACGGGATCGGCGGCGAAACCACCACCGAGAGCCTCGACTGCCTCACCCACTTCGGTCGGATGGTCTCCTATGGAGCGGCGAGCGGCGAACCTGGCTATCCCGACACGAGCACGCTGCTGTTCAACAATTTCACAATCCAGGGCTACCATCTCGGCCAGTCGATGCAGCGCGACCCCGAGCGCGTGCTCGATGCCGTCCCGCATCTGACCGAACTGCTCACGAGCGGCGAGCTCGAAGTGATCGTCGGCGAGACGTTCCCGCTGGCCGAGGCTGCCGACGCCCACGAGTACATCGAGAATCGCCAGTCGAGCGGAAAGGTCGTCCTCGAACCCTAATCGACCGGCAGCGCGCTCGTGTCGATTCCGTCGCGCCGTCCATCGAGAACGGAAAACCGCTCGTCACGTCGGCGTTCGAGCCAGTAGAGCAGTCGTTCGGCCCACACGAGTTTTCGTCGTTTCATCGCACCTACCGAATCGTCCTCGAAATCCCAGCCGACGAACTCTAAACTACTCGCCCCGCAGTGATCGGCCAGAAAGGCCGCACGATCTCCGTCGGTGAATCCGCCGAGGTTCATCACCGGATCGGCGGGCGCTGCCTGGGTCGTGGCGAGCACGTGCTCGATCTCGAGGGTTGGCACCACCTCCTCGACCAGCGGCCCGTTGTCGCCGTGGGCGTGGACCGCGACTGGCGTGCCCGAGTCGGTGAGTCTTCGTACAGTTTCGGGATTTTTGTCCAAATCGGTCACCATGCAGTCGACGGCGATGCCAGTCTCCTGGAGACGGTCGACGGCGGTCGAGGCGGCGAACACGCTGCTGTCCGCTGTGTCGAGCCCGTCGAGATCGGTTCCGAGAGACGGGCCGGCCCCGGCGATCACGACCGTCTCGCCCGTCACGTCGAGCCTATCGAGGTCGAACGGGCGGGTGAGGTCGGCGAGGTGGTCACGGGCGCGCTCGTCGCTCGTGCGGTCGAAACCGAAGTCGGCGAGAATCGCCTCGTAGATCGGTTCCCACGTGGCGAAGTTCATCGCAGTGCGGCTCTGTCGCCGAGTGCATCGCCGATCAGGGCTGCATCGCGGGTTGCGGCCACGTCGTGGGTGCGAATCACGTCCGCGCCACGCTCGACGGCCAGCGCCGTCGCGGCGAGGCTCGCGGGCAGTCGGTCGTCCGTTTCGCGGCCGACGACATCACCCAAGAAGTTCTTCCGGTTGATGGAGACCAACATCGGGTGGCCGATCGCGCGGAACTCGGAAAGCCGCCGGAACGTCTCGCGGTCGTCTTCGAGGGTCTTGTCCTCGCTCCAACCCCCGAAGGCGGGGTCGATGATCGTCTTGTCGGTGAGATCTTCGGCGAGCGCGTCGTAGATCTCGTCAACGTCCGCGAGCGCGCCGGGTCGTTCGAGATCCGGCGGGCTGGCCATCTTCACGACCGCCGCGTCGCGCGCCTCGCAGACTTGCGGCAGTTCGGGGTCGGCGAAGCCACAGACGTCGTTCACCATGTCGAAGTTCGCGTCGAGGGCCGCCGCCGCGACCTCGTGGTATCTGGTCTCGATCGAAAAGACCGCCTCGCCTTCGACTCGTTCGACGGTCTCGATGGCCGTGTCGAGTCGCTCGCGTTCCTCGTCGGCCGAGAGCACCGCGAAGCGCTTGTTCGCCGATTCGAGACCGATATCGACGATGTCCGCGTCCTCGGCGATGAGGTCGTCGACGTAGGCGGCGGCGTCGGTGGCATCGGCGAACACGCTCGGCTCGTAGGGCGACTCGTCGCTGACGTTGAGCACGCCCATGATGCGCGATGGGTACTCGTCGCCGATGGGGAGACCGGCGGCCTCGACGGTCTGCATGCCCCGAAATTGGTGCACAGCGCCAAAAGCGGCGCGTTCGAGCGACGCGACTTTCAGGGACCGGCACCCTCTCTCTGTTATGGGCAAGGTCAATATCGCGCTTCGCGGCTGGCGCTTCGACGAGTCGGCGGTGTTCACCGACGACGGCGACGTCAAACCGATCGACGAGATGGACCCGACGACCAGAGAGCGCGTCGTCAGGCTCCGCCAACTCATCGACTCGCCATGTCACGCCTGCTGGCTCGTTCACGGCGACAGCAACTTGGACGACTGTAACGACGCGGCGGCAGTCTACGGTGAACCCCTGAGCGAAGTCGTCCTCTGTGAAGCACACGAACCCGACTTCCTCTACTGGTTCCGCGAGCGGGGCGGAGCCGACTACCGGGGCGACCCCGAACTCCAGGACGCCTTCCACGAGTGGTTCGCCGACGGTGGGCGCGCGCCCGATGGATACGAGAGAGTCGAACACGTCGACACCGACCAAGCGGGAGTGCCGTCGGTGTCGGGCACGGAGTCGCCCGCCGAGGCCGAACAGGAGGCTCAGAGCGTGGATCTCGACAACCTCGACATCTGATGGAGGTCGCCGTCGCCGTCGTCGATGCACACACGCCGGGCAACGTGGGCACCATCGCGCGGGCGATGAAGAACTTCGGGTTCAGTGAGTTGAAACTGGTCGATCCCCCAGAACTGGACCCCGACGGCGAGGCCTACGGCTTCGCCGGCCACGCCCGCGAGGACGTTCTCCCGAACCACGACGTGCTCACCTTCGAGGAACTGGTCTCGGAGTTCTATACGGTGGGTTTCACCGCCATGACGGGCCGCGACGAGGGGAGACACGTCAGATACCCGTTTAGAACACCTGCCGAACTCAGCGAGCACCTCGCCGGCGTCGAGAGCGACGTCGCGCTCGTCTTCGGCCGTGAGGGTACTGGACTCTCGAACGAGGAGTTCGCCCGTATCGACGAGGTGTGTTCGATTCCGGCCAACCCCGATTATCCAGTTCTCAATCTCGGGCAGGCGGCCACGGTCGCCCTCTACGAACTTCGGGACCTCACCCTTGGGGAGACCCACCAACCCGTGCGCCACGACCGCGCCGACGAGCGCGCGCTCGAAGGACTGTACGAGCAGTTTGCGTCGTTTCTCGTGGCCATCGACCGGCCAGCCGAAAAGCGCGCGAAGACCGAGCGCATGCTCCGGCGCGTGCTCGGGCGGGCTCACCCCACCGGACGGGAGGTCACGACGCTGCGCGGGCTGTTCCGGCGTGCGGAGATGCAGATCGAGCGCGCACGGAACAAGGAGTCGTAGGCGGTTCGGGTCCCTTACAGTTTCGGCGTCGCCGGCGATTCGGTCTCTTCGCTCTCCTCGTCGACGATGAGCGTGTTGGCGATGAGGTTGCCGTGTGCGCGCCGGAAGCGCTCCGAGAGCGCCTGATGGGAGATGTCGAGCTCCTCGGCGAGGTCGGCGACCGAGAAATCGCGGGGCACCTCGTAGTAGCCGTGTTCGAAGGCCGCCTCCAGCGCCTCAGCCTGCCCCTCGGTAAGCCCGAAGCGGGCGTGGCGCTCGTTCTCCATCGAGTAGATGGCCTGGACGTCGATGTCGATATCGTGTTCGCGACAGAACTCGTAGGCGCGCGAGAGCGAATCACGGTCGGGAAAGAGCAGTCTGAGGTTCCAGTGGCCGTTCTCGCTTTCGGCGTTCAAGACGGTAGCCTCCTCCTCGACGAGTGCGTGGACGACGAACTGAACGTGTGAGATCCAGTCCATCCGGTAGAGCCACTCGCCGTCGAGGTCCGAGAGACACTCGACGTTTTCGACGCTCGGGTCGACCTCGAAGGCAGCCTCGAGTTCGTCGCGATCGGGTGCGCTCGCCCAGACGAACGGCATGACCCGCTCGGCGTCGTGGGCGACGACGCGCTCGACGTCGAACGTCGCCTCCGGCACCGCTTCGAGCGTCTCGCCGAGCGCGAACGTCGCGGCCGCGATCGACGCCTCACAGATGGTGGTCATTCACCAACGTATGGGATACAACATGGCATAACCATTTCGCTACTTCGACAGGATGGCTCGAAACCACGAACCCGTTCTGTTGAAGTGTCCGAAGCCAATATGGACGGCAATGAGCGAGGACTTCTACTCGGTGCTCGGCGTCTCGCGGGACGCGAGCGACGAGGAGATCAAACAGGCCTACCGGAAGAAGGCCGCCGAGTACCATCCCGACGTCTCCGACGACCCGAACGCCGATGAGAAGTTCAAACAGGCCAAGAAGGCCAAAGAGGTGCTCTCGGACGACCAGAAGCGCCAAGCCTACGACCAGATGGGCCACGAGCGCTTCGAACAGGCCGAAAAGCGCGGCGGGTTCGACGGTGGCGGTGCGGGCGGCCGGGGGGGTATGGGGGGAATGGGCGGCATGGGTGGTGCCGGCGGCGACCCCTTTGGAGGAATGGGTGGCGGCATGGGCGGTGGCGGTCTCGGCGACATCTTCGAGCAGTTCTTCAACGGGGGTGGCGGTCGCGGCGGCGGGCAGAGCGGTCGGCGACAGGGATCGGACCTCCGAACCGACCTCACCATCGAACTGGAGGAGGCCGCAAAGGGGGCCGAAAAACAGTTCACCGTCGCCCGCCCGGAAACCTGTCCCGACTGCGATGGGGCGGGCCATCCCGACAGCGCTGACGCCGAGACCTGCCCGCAGTGTGATGGGCGCGGCCAGACGACACAGGTCCAGCAGACCTCGCTCGGACGGGTCCAGCAGACCCAGACTTGCCGGCGCTGTGGCGGCGACGGCACGCTCTATTCGGAGGACTGTTCGACCTGCGGCGGCGACGGTCAGGTCCGCACCGAGGCCAGCCTCTCGGTCGAGGTGCCACCCGGCATCCGCGACGGTCAGACCCTCCGGATGGAGCGGGAAGGCGCACCCGGCGAGAACGGCGGCCCGAACGGTGATTTGCTCATCGAGATCAGCGTCCGCAAACATCCCGACTTCGATCGCGAGGGCGACGACCTCGCCCACCGCGCGGCCATCTCCTTCCCGCAGGCGACCTTCGGCGCGACCATCGAGGTGCCCACCCTCGACGGCACGGTGGAGATGGACGTGCCAGCGGGCACACAGAGCGGCGAAACGTTCCGCCTCGAAGGCAAGGGCATGCCCCGCTTACGCCGTCGCGGCACCGGCGACCTGTTCGTCCGGACGCAAGTCGTCACCCCAGAGGAGATGAACGACGAGCAGCGCGAGGCGCTCGAAGCGTTCGCCGAGGCCGGCGGCGAGGAAATCGAGGTCGAGGAAGGCTTTTTCGAGAAGATCAAGAACTCGCTCTGAGAGCGATCGTCCACGTACCGAGGCAACAAAGCCGTCTCGGGGTTCGGACGGATAGTGATGGTCCGACGAGTGATCGAACCCCACCCGTGTTCTGCAGACGAGTGGACGAGCCGTCTCGAATCACGGCCGCTGCGTTTCGCCCGCCATTCCTCGCACTCGAACGTTCCACACGATCAGCGAGTGGTCGCGTCCCGGTCGACCTCATACGCCGACAGTACACAGTCCAGCGATCGGCCGGCTTTCGAAAATCGAAACTCAACTACGCATCTCGCAGACTATCGCCGGGCTTATTACGATGTGCGAATTGGCGTGGGTAATGAGCGACGAGGACGAAACGATACTGTTGATCGGTAGTGGCCCAATCCAGATCGGACAGGCGGCGGAGTTCGATTACTCGGGCGCGCAGGCCTGTCGCGCGCTCGCCGAGGAGGGGGTCCGAGTCGTCCTCGTCAACTCGAACCCGGCGACGATCATGACCGACCCGGAGATGGCCGACGCGGTCTACATCGAACCGATCACCACCGAAGCCATCGGCGAGATTATCGACAAAGAACGGCCCGACGGCGTCATCGCGGGACTCGGCGGCCAGACTGGACTCAACGTGACCGCCGAACTCGCCGAGGAGGGTGTCCTCGAAGAGTACGATGTCGACATCATGGGAACCCCATTGGACACCATCTACGCGACCGAGGACCGTGACCTCTTCCGCCAGCGCATGGAGGCGATTGGCCAGCCGGTGCCCGCCTCGACGACCATCGCGCTTGACGAGGGCGAATCGGTGACTGACATGGACCGGGACGCCCTGCGCGAGCGGGTCGATGCCGCGGTCGAGTCCGTGGGCGGCCTGCCGGTCATCTCGCGGACCACCTACACCCTCGGCGGCAGCGGATCGGGCGTCGTCGAGGAGCGCGAGGAGTTGTACGAGCGCGTGCGGAAGGGGTTGCGCCTGTCGAGAAACAGCGAAGTCCTGATCACCGAGTCCATCGCGGGCTGGGTCGAACTCGAATACGAAGTGATGCGCGACGCCGACGACTCGTGCATTATCATCTGCAACATGGAGAACCTCGATCCGATGGGGATTCACACCGGCGAATCCACGGTCGTGACGCCCTCGCAGGTCATCCCGGACGACGGCCACCAGGAGATGCGGACCGCGGCGCTCGACGTGATCCGCGACCTCGGGATTCAGGGCGGCTGTAACATCCAGTTCGCATGGCGCGACGATGGCACGCCGGGCGGCGAATACAGAGTCGTCGAAGTGAACCCCAGAGTGTCACGTTCGTCGGCGCTCGCCTCCAAAGCCACCGGGTATCCCATCGCGCGCATCACGGCAAAGGTCGCGCTCGGCAAGCGCCTCCACGAGATCGAGAACGAAATCACCGGCGAAACCACGGCGGCGTTCGAGCCGGCGATCGACTACGTCGTGACCAAAGTCCCGAGATGGCCCAATGAAAAATTCCGCGACGTCGAGTTCGAGCTCGGTACCGCGATGAAAAGTACAGGAGAGGCGATGGCCATCGGACGGACTTTCGAGGAATCCCTGTTGAAGGCGTTGCGCTCGACGGAGTACGAACCGGACGTCGACTGGGCGGAAATGGACGACGCGACGCTCGAAACGGAGTTCCTGGAACGGCCGACGCCCGATCGTCCATACGCGATGTTCGAGGCGTTCGACCGTGGCTACTCGGTTGAAGACGTCGCCGAACTCACCGGCATCGAGTCGTGGTACGTCGAGCGCTACGCGAACATCGCCGAAGCAGCAGGGAAAGCGGCCGACGGCGAATTTGAGGCGGCCGCCGCGGTCGGCTTCACCGATCAGGAGGTCGCGGCGATGGCCGCCGGCGACGACGCGATGACGCGCGCCGACGGCAGCGGCGCGATCGAGGTCGACGATGCGGCCTTCGACGAAGTGGCCGCGGACGCGCCCGCACGCGATTTCAAACAGGTCGACACCTGCGCCGGCGAGTTCGCCGCCTCGACGCCGTACTACTACTCCGCGCGCGAACCGGAATTCGGCGGCGACTCGCCGCTCGCGACCGACGAGGTGCGCGTCGACCGCGACGTCGAGAGCGTCGTGATCGTCGGCGGCGGCCCCATCCGCATCGGTCAGGGTGTTGAATTCGACTACTGTACCGTGCACGCCGTGCGCGCGCTCCGCGAGCAGGGTATCGACGCCCACGTCGTCAACAACAATCCCGAGACCGTGTCGACGGACTACGACACCTCCGATGGGCTGTTCTTCGAACCCATCACCCCCGAGGAGGTCGCCGACGTCATCGAGACCACCGGGGCCGACGGCGTGATGGTCCAGTTCGGCGGCCAAACGTCTGTGGATATCGGGCGCGGGCTGCAGGCCGAACTCGACCGGCGCGACCTCGACTGCGAGGTCCTCGGAACCTCCGTCGAGGCGATGGACCTCGCCGAGAACAGAGACCGCTTCAACCACCTCATGGACGAACTGAGCATCGCCCAGCCGGCCGGTGGGGCGGCCGAAAGCGAGGCCGAAGCGCTCGACCTCGCTCACGAGATCGGTTACCCAGTATTAGTACGCCCGAGTTACGTCCTTGGCGGGCGCGCGATGGACGTCGTTCACGACGACGACGAACTCCGCCAGTACGTCGAGGAGGCCATTCACGTCAGCCCCGACCAGCCCATCCTCATCGACGAGTTTCTCGAAGGGGCTGTCGAACTCGATGTCGACGCGGTGGCCGATGCCGACGACGTGCTCGTCGGCGGCATCATGGAACACGTCGAATCGGCCGGCGTCCACTCGGGCGATTCGGCCTGCATGATCCCGCCCGAATCGCTCGACAGCGAGGTGCTGGGACGCGTGCGCGAGGTCGTCGAGGACATCGCACAAGCGCTCGATACGGTGGGCTTGCTCAACGTTCAACTCGCCGTCAAGGACGGGGAGGTGTTCGTTCTGGAGGCGAACCCGCGCTCTTCGAGAACCGTGCCGTTCGTCTCGAAAGCCACCGGAGTACCCATCGCAAAGCTCGCCGCACAGGTGATGGCCGGCACGTCGTTGGCGGACCTCGATGTGACCGAGCAGGTGCCGGAACAGACGAGCGTCAAGGAAGTCGTGCTGCCGTTCGACCGCCTACCGGGCAGCGACCCGCGGCTCGGTCCGGAGATGAAGAGCACCGGCGAGGTGATGGGCACGGCCGGTAGCTTCGGAAAGGCCTACGACAAGACCCAGACCGCGACGAGTAAGCCGATTCCCGCCGAAGGAACGGCGGTCGTGGACCTTACGGATGGGGAATTTCCCGAACCCGAGAGCCAGCAGGGACGGGAACTCCACGATGGCTTCGCCGAGCGCTTCGAGCTGGGGGAGTTCGACGACTTGCAAGCGGCCATCCGCGAGGGCGAGGTGGACCTCGTGATCTCGCGCGACCGCGCGGCGCTCGAAACCTGCGTCGAGGAGGATATCACCTACTTCTCGACGACCGCGAGCGCCGAGGCGGCACTCGCCGCACTCGCAGCGCGCGAGGAGGATTCGGCGGTCGCGGCGGTCAGCGAGCGGCCGACGACCGAGCGCGAGTGGGGCAACTGAAGGGAATAGTCTGGGGTTGAATCAACGGATTCGGTGACGGAACGTATTTGTCGGTCACCGGAGAACTGCCGGTGAATGAGCCGTCTCAGTCTGTTCGGCGCTATCCACTTCGACCGCCGTGCGAAGGTCGAAGACGAACTCTCGGAATTCGTCGCGACGGAGGATGCGGACGCGATCTTCATCGAGTGGCCCGAACATGCGCTTGCACGGCGCGCGGTGTTGCGTGCAATAGTCGCCGTCCCGATCGTCGTGCTCGGTGGCGTCGTTCTCGACCTCGTTCGGTCGCCGTATTATCTCCTGTTCAACCGACGCTTCGATTCGACCGAGCACGTGATCGCCGAGCGGATCGAACGGCCGACACACGAAATCGACCGGCATCCGTGGGCACTCATGGCCGAGGCGGGCCTACTGGCGATCGCCCTCAATTGGCTCGTTGGACTCGCTTTTCTCGCGGTCGCACCGTTCGAGACCACAGCGACGACCGTTGCGCTCCTCGTCGCCGGTGGCGCGGTCAGGGCAGCGGCCACGCGAGACAGAAGTTTCGCAGCGGTCGCCGGCACGCTCGTTCTCGTCGCTCTGGGAAGCATTGGGGCCGTCGTCGACCCCTTTATCGGATGGTTTGCGCTCATACTCACCGCGCTACCCGCCGCCACCGCCGTACCGCTGGCCTTCAGCATGAACACGACCATCGCGACCGTCGCTCGTATCCCCGCGGTCGCCGTCGTGGTCACGATGGCATTTCTCGCGGACTCGACCGTCGGATGGTTCGCGCTCGTGGCGTTCCTCGCCTTCGCGGTGTTCGCTACCCGAACGCTCGATACACGAAACGAACACATGACCGAGCGCATCGAGACCATCGCCGGCGAGGAGGGATACGACTCGTCGGTGCTCGTGACCGGTGCGGCCCATCTCCCCGGAATAGTCGAACGCGCGAGCGACGCGGGCCTCGCGCTCGGACGAACGTACACGCCACGCTGGCTCCGCGCGCCGGGGAAGATCGAAGAGAATCCGGCCGAATCGGCCGAGAGCGCCGTGCGAACGAGCGACACCGTCCCCGTCGAACTCGGCTCGGCAGGTGCGCGGGCGGCCGCGAGCGTGGTCGATCTCCTCGTGCTCGGTGCGATGGCCCAACTCCTGCTCGATGGCTTCCTTTCAGGCGTGCTCGCCGGGATCATCGTCACGCCGCTCGCGTACTACGTGCTCCTCGAAGCACACTATGGAAAGACGCTCGGCAAGCATCTCGAAGGGCTGGTCGTCACCGACAGGAATGGGTTGCCGCCCTCGCTTCGGGCGTGTCTGCTGAGAAATCTCCTGCGTCCGGTCGATTTCGTGGCGTTCTATCTGCTCGGGTTCGTCGTCGTGCTGGCGACCGACCGCGACCAGCGCCTCGGCGACCTCGTCGCCGGCACGGAGATCAGGGTGAGAAGTTAGTCCGCCGTTGCGACGACGCGCTGGGAGTCGGCCAGTTCGAGCACCTCGTCGAAGAAGTCGAGCGAGTCGTGCGGACCGGGATTGGCTTCAGGGTGGTACTGTCGGGTGAGCACGCCCAACTCGTCGCTTTCGAGACCTTCGGGCGTGTCGTCGTTGACGTTGATCTGTGTCACGTCGAGGTCGCCCGGTTCGGTGACGGCGTAGCCGTGGTTCTGCGTGGTCATCACGACTCTGTCGCTGTCGAGATCGCGGACGGGCTGGTTCACGCCGCGGTGGCCGAAGGCCATCTTCTCGGTGCTGCCGCCGAGCGCCCGTGCGACGACCTGCTGGCCGAGACAGATGCCCGCGATCGGGAGGTCGCCGACGAACGTGTCGACGAGTTCTTGGGCGGCATCGAAGTTCGCTGGATCGCCCGGGCCGTTCGAGAGGAAGAGCAAGTCGGGGTCAAGCGCGCGCACGTCGTCTGGCGTCGTGTCGTAGGGCAGGACAGTGACGCTCGCGCCGCGGTCGAGCAGCGAGGAGACGATCGAGCCCTTCGCACCACAGTCGATCAGCGCGATCTCGCAGTCGCCGCCCTCGTGACGGATCGGCTCGCCGACGCTGACCTCGGCACCGATGTCGGTGTGTTCGCTCATTCCCTTGCACTGTTCGAGCTGCTCGCGTGCGGCCGCCGGGCTGGCGTCGGGTCCGGCGGCGATGCCACACTTCATCGCGCCCTCCTCGCGGAGTTCGGTCACCACGTCCCGTGTGTCGAGGCGGTCGAGTGCGGGCACTCCCTCGCTTTCGAGCCACGTTGCCACGTCGTCGGTGAGTTCGCGGGCGAGCACCGCGGTCGGCTGGACGGTCTCGGACTCGAAGCGCTCGTCACGAACCCCGTAGTTCCCGATGAGTGGGTACGAAAAGGTCAGGATCTGCTGGGCGTAGGAGGGGTCGGTGAGGCTCTCCTCGTAGCCCGTGTACGCCGTCGTGAACACCAGTTCGCCGCGAGCGGTGCCCGGTGCGCGCGAGCGCCCGGTCAACACCGCGCCACCCTCGATGGCGACGTAGGCCTCTGTCATTACGATATGCGTACAGACGCACCCCTAATAATCGTTGTGTTCGAAACAACGTTACGATATTCGTAATCGTGAAGTAGCGACGGCCGGTAGCGTGGACGATGGACGACCTCGACCGCCGGATCCTCGACGTGCTCCGACGGGACTCACGAACGCCGTACACCGAAATCGCCGCACAGGTCGGTACCTCCGAGGGCACGGTCAGAAACCGTGTCGAGCGCCTCGTCGAGGAGGACACCATCGAGCGCTTCACCGTGACCACCCGCACGGGGAACATCAAGGCGATGATCGAGGTGAGCGTCGCCGTCGACGTCGACACCTCGGCGGTCTCCGAACGGATGGCCGAGTGGCCCGAGGTCGATTTCGTCTGGCAGGTCAGCGGCGAGGACGACGTCGTTTTGATCGTCGATGCGGCCGATACGGGCGCGGTCAACGGTCTCATCACGCAGGCGCGCGAACTCGACGACATCGTCTCGACGAAAACACGATTGATTCTCGACGAACGGCTGGGCTAGTCGTCCTCGGGTGGCGTCCCCACACCGGACGTCGCCCAGTCGGGCGCGCTCTCGCTGCGCGTCGGCGACGGCTACGATCCCGACCCGCCGGCCATCGGCGAGCGGTAGGCCGCAGTCGAAGGCGATATGAACGCACTCCGCGAGACGCCACTATGAGCACACGGGACGCCACCGACGACACCACCGAAACGCACCCGGACGCCGACCAGCAGCTCGTCGCGGTCGACGAGAACGACGAGCCGGAGGGGATCGTCCAGCGCCTCGACGCCCACACCGGTGACGGCGTTCGCCACCGCGCGTTCACCGCGATGTTGTTCGACGAGGCGGGCAACCTCCTGCTCGCCCAGCGCAGCCCCGAGAAACGCCTCTGGGACACCGGCTGGGACGGCACCGTCGCCTCCCACCCCCGCGAGGGCGAGGACCAACTCGACGCCACGCGCAAGCGCCTCGACGAGGAACTCGGCATCTCGCCCGATCAGTACGACGATCTCCGGGCGACCGACCGTTTCGAGTACAAGCGCTACTACTACGACGAGGGCATCGAATGGGAGGTCTGTACGGTTCTCAAAGCGACCCTCTCGGACACGACGCTCGACCCCGACGACAGCGAAGTTGCCGGGGTCCTCTGGGTGCCCTACGAGCGCCTCCACGAACACCCGCGCTGGTACCGCCAGCTCGACTTCTGTCCGTGGTTCGAGATCGCCATGCGCCGCGACTTCTAACACGGACCTTTTTACTGCGGGGGTGCGCTCCCTCGCGTTGTTCGGTCGCGCACCCCCGCTTGCAAAAAGCTACGCTAAAAACTCCCGCTCGCTCCCTCCGGTCGCTCACGGTGAACCGCGCTCGTTCCACTCGCGCGGACACCGATGCACCGCTTCCGCACAGCACCGCCGAAGCCCTCGCTCCCGACGGTCGCTCGCCCTTCATCCGCCGAGGCCCGCACCGCGAGCCGCGAGCGCCGCCCACAATCGCTCCGCGACCGCAACCGTGGGCCGCGGCCGCAGTCGCCAGACCCCAACCGACTTGACTCACCGGTACCATACGTCACCAATGGCGACGTGCGACGCGTGCGGCAAGAACGAGAACATGCCGTATCACTGCCGGCACTGCGGCGGGACCTACTGTGGCGAACACCGCCTGCCCGAGAGCCACGACTGTCCCGGTCTCGACGACTGGAACGACCCCTCGGGCGTCTTCGACAGCGGGTTCGACGACAGCGTGAACAACCGGGGCGGGTCGTCGAGTCGGTTCTCGGGACTCACCGGTACTGGCGGCCCGCTTGGCTACTTCCGCGGCAACATGACGTTCGTCTTCCTCGGGCTGATGTTCATCACGTTCGCGCTGCAGTTCATGGTCTTTCCGCTCTTTGGCGCACCGCCCGGTAGTGGACTCTGGAACGCGGTGTTCGTGATTTCGCCCCAACATCCGCTCTACGTCTGGACGTGGTTCACGTCGATCTTCGCTCACGGCGGCTTCTTCCACCTGCTGGTCAACGCCATCGTCATCTACTTCTTCGGGCGCATCGTCGAGAACTACGTCGGATCGCGCGATTTCACCGTCCTCTTTCTCGGCAGCGGCGCGCTCGCCGGGCTCGCCCAGATCGGCATCGAGATGCTCCAAGGGGGAATCACGGGCGCACTCGGCGCGAGCGGGGCAGCACTCGCCGTCATGGGCGTACTCACCGTCATCAAACCCGACCTCAGAGTCTATCTCTACTTCTTCATTCCGGTCCCGATATGGCTGCTCACCGCCGGCTACGTCGTTATCTCGGTTTCGGGCGCGCTCGGCGGCCCGGGCATCGCCGGCGTCGCCAACGTCGCCCACCTCGTCGGCCTGCTCGTCGGTCTCGCCTACGGCCAGCGCGTCAAGGGTCAAAAACGCATGCCGGGCCAGCTCCAGTTCGGCGGCGGGCGCGGTGGTGGCGGCATGGGCGGTCCCGGCCGCGGTCGGGGACCGTTCTGATGGATCTCGCCAACCCGAAATTCGTTCCTAACCCCGATAGTTCGCGCGAGGAGATGGAAACCCTCCAGCGCGATGTCGCGACCGCCGCGATCTTCACCGACGACTTCACGTTCGACGCCGCGACCGTCTCGACGGCGAACACCCTCACGGCTGGCGATTCACCTGTCGTGGTCGGCGTCGATCAGGCTTTCCTCGACGACAGGGCCGTAGGCGCGGTCGTCGCCTTGCGCGACGGGGAAGTCATCGAGCGTGCGAGCGCGGCCGTCGACTGCGATTTTCCCTACATCCCGGGACTGCTCTCCTTTCGGGAGGCCGGAGCCATCGTCGCCGCGCTCGAAAATCTCGACACCGACCCCGACCTCGCGATCTTCGACGGCAGCGGCCGCATCCACTACCGCGAGGCGGGTCTGGCCACCCACCTCGGCGTCGTCTTCGACCTCCCCAGTATCGGCGTCGCCAAGGGACTGCTCTGTGGCACGCCTCGCGAACCGCTCGATGGACTCACGGAAGGTACACGGGTCGCCATCGACGCCGACGAAGACATCGAGGGAACCGACGAAATCATCGGCTACGCACTCCAGACGCGCCAGTACGACTCGGATAGTCGGAAAATCAACCCGGTCTACGTGAGTCCGGGCCATCGCGTGGGCTGCGAGACGGCCGCAAACCTCGTCGAACAACTGTGCGACGGCTACAAGCTCCCCGAGCCGACGCGGCTGGCAGACGGCCACGCCGACGCAGTGAAGCGCGAACTCGCGGGATGAACCGGCGAGCGAACGGCGGAAGTTAACTACCCGGCCCGAGAGAATGGGATAGAATGGCGAAAACCGCACTCATCACCGGCTGCTCGTCGGGCATCGGTCGTGCAACCGCCGAAGCCTTCCTCGATGCCGAATGGACCGTCTACGCGACCGCACGCGAGGCATCGGCCATCTCGGACCTCGGAACCGCTGGCTGTGAGACCGCCGCGCTCGACGTGACCGACGACGAGCAAGTCGAGAACGTGGTCGAGCAGGTCATCGATGAGACCGGGAGAATCGACTGTCTCGTGAACAACGCCGGCTACGGCCAGTTCGGGCCGATCGAGGACGTACCAACAGAACGGGTCCGCGAGCAGTTCGAGGCGAACACCATCGGCCCACACCGACTCGCGCGGGCTGTCCTCCCGCACATGCGCGACCGGGGTGACGGGCGCATCATCAACGTATCGAGCACCACCGCCCGGTTCGCCACGCCGGGCCGAGGCGTCTACGCCGGTTCGAAGGCCGCCCTCGAAGCCATGTCCGAAGCACTGCGTGCGGAGGTCACCGACTACGGCATCGACGTCTCGGTGGTCGCGCCCGGCCCGGTCGATACCTCTTTCGACGAGCGCGCCCGCGCGGAACTCGACGGTGTCGAGCGCTCGGGGGCCTACGAAGTCTTCTACGACTACTTCGAGGACTATCGTACCGTGGTCGAGGGTGGTGTTGGTACTGTGAGTCCCGGAGCAGTCGCCGAGGCAATCCTCGATGCGGCGGTCTCGCCCGATCCGCCGGCACGCTATCCCGTGGGTCCGGTCGCGGGGGCCGCCGAGTACGCCCGCTTCCTCCCTGCCGGCGTGCGCAACTCGCTGTACGGTCTCGTCCGCCGCGTCGTATAGATTTACTTGCTATTGCTGGCGACCGCCGAGCGTTCGCCGTCGAGATCCGGACTGAAAGCGTGTTTCGTGAGCGTGGGTACGATCCACGAGTCGTGGAGCGAACGAGAGGCCGCCCTGCATCGCGACAGCCACATCTTCCCCAGCCGACTGCGCTCCTCGCTCGCTACACTCGTGCAGACCTCGCGCGAGTCGCGCGCTGAAGGCGCGCTCCCGCGCGCCAGCCACGAACCGCAACGCGACCAGACCGTCAACCGAAGAATTCGGTCAGCCGGCGGCCCGCTTGCTCGACTTCCGGCGTGACGAGCGCGAAGCGGAACCAGTCGGCGCGCGCCTCGCCGAAAGTCTCGCCGGGCATCCCGGCGACGCCAGCCTCGTCGACGAGTCGCTCGGCGTTGTCCATCGTGCCCGGAAAGTCGGGAAAGCGCGCCATCACGTAGAACCCGCCGTCGGGGGCGGTGTAGTCGGCTCCAGCGGCGTCGAGCGCGTCGGTGAAGGTATCGATGCGGCGGGCGAGGCGGTCACGATTTCGCTCGTAGTAGTCGGGACCGGTCGCACGAAGCGCGCGGAGGACGGCGTGCTGGGCGGGCCGACTCCCGGCGACGTTCACGAGCATGTGGCGGGTGTGCGCGCCCTCGGCCAGCGCCTCCGGGAAGATTGCATAGCCGACGCGAAAGCCCGTGATGGCCATCGACTTCGAAAACGAGTTCGTCACTACGCGATGGGAAGAATCGACCGCGAGCGCGCTGGCAAAGTCACCAGTATAGTCGAAGTGATCGTACACCTCGTCGCTCACGAGAATCGCGTCGTGCGCTTCGGCAATATTGACAAGTTCGGCCATCGTCTCCTCGGAGTAGACCGCTCCCGTGGGATTGTTCGGCGTGTTCACGACGATGGCTGCGGTTTCGTCGCTCGCGCGCTCGCGGACGGCGGCGGGGTCGAGTGAGCCGTCCGCATCGACCGGCACGTACCGGGGGATGCCACCCAGCAGTTGCGTCTTGCCGGGATAGTACGGATAGACGGGGTCGGTAAGCAACACTTCCTTACCTGCGTCGCGGTCGAGCGCGCCCGCGAGCGCGAGGTAGTTCGCCTCGCCCGCCCCGTTGGTGACGACGACCGCATCACTATCGACTCCACGCCGGGCCGCGATTTCCTCGCGCAGATCGGCGAGACCCGCACTCGGCGGATATTGGTAGTCGTTGCCATCGAGATCGGCGTACTCGTGGAAGGCCTCGCCGATTGCGGGCGGCGAGTTCCAGTCCGGACCGCCGCTGACCATCTCGACCACATCACTATCGCTGGCCGCTGCGTACTGCATCAGTCGGAAGAACTGCGGCGTCTGGTAGTCCATACGTCAGCCAGACGCGGGTTCGTACTCCGTCTTTCGCCTCCGAACGTGGGTTTTTGCCCACGGCGGGCGAGCACTCGGGTATGTCATCGCCCGATCCAATCGAGGAACGACTCGGCGACGCCCTGCGGGACGCCGACGCCACCATCGCGGTCGCCGAGTCCTGTACCGGGGGGTTGGTGGGGTCGCTGCTCACGGATGTGCCGGGGTCGAGCGACTACTTCGACCGCTCGCTCGTGACCTACTCTTCACGGGCGAAACGCGCGCTGCTCGCGGTCAGCCGCGAATCGCTCGACGCCCACGGCGCGGTGAGCGAACCGGTCGCCCGCGAGATGGCCCGCGGCGCGCGCGATACGGCCGACACGACGTGGGGGCTCGCCACCACGGGAATCGCGGGCCCCGACGGCGGTACCGACGAGAAGCCAGTGGGAACAGTTTTCATTGGCGTTGCCCACGCAGCGCCGTGGACGACCGGTGACTCGACGAGCAGGGTCGAACACCACGTCTTCGACGGCACGCGGAAGGAAATCAAGGAGAAAATCGCCCGGCGCGCGCTCGCGGTGATGTGCGAGGCGCTCGACGACCGCGAGCAGGAAACGACTTAGGGACCACACGTCTCGAAGGAATCGAGGATGAACAAGCGCGGGCACGTACTCAACGCACTCGTCTTGAGCGTGGGACTGGGCTGTCTCGCCGCCCCCGCACTCGACGTGACGACGCTCTGGACCGTCGTCGCCATCGCCGTCCCTGTGACACTCGGCGCGCTCCTTCCCGACGTCGACACTGCCTTCGGCACCCATCGCAAGACACTGCACAACCTCCCGGTCCTCGCCCTGTTTTTCGTCTACCCCTTTTATTTCGACAACCTTCGGTTCGTCTGGATCGGCGTCGCCACCCACTACGTGCTCGATCTGCTGGGCTCGAAACGCGGCATCGCCCTCTTTTACCCGTTCGACCGCGCCGAGTTCGACGTTCCGGTGGGGGTCTCGGCGCGGAGCCGGTACGCCGGCGGGCTGATGGTGCTCATCACGACGCTCGAACTCGCGGTCGCCGCCGCGCTCGCCTACGACCTTCCCCGGCGATTGGTGGCGAACGGATTGCGTGCGAGCGGGCTGACCTGAGAGCAGAACAGGTATCACTCGCGGACGGTTCGGGACGAACACGATGACTGCAGGCAGAACCGTCGGCGTCTGTGTGGTCGTGCTCGCGCTGGCCGTGGCGGGCGTCGCGGGCACCGCGAGCGCACAGAGCGCGCCGACGCCCATCGATTCCTGTCGGACCATTGCCGACGACGGCCAGTACGTGCTCACGTCGGACATCGAGAACAGTTCCGGCTCGACGTGCGTCCAGATCCTCTCGAGCGACGTCGTCTTCGACGGCGGCGGCCACACCATCGAGGGTGCGAACGCCAACGAGAGCGTCGGCGTGAAGGTGAACAACTCGCTGACGAGCCTCTCGAACGTCACGGTCAAAAACGTCACGACGACCGGCTGGACGGCCGGTGTCTACTACCGCGACGCACAGAACGGCACCGTCGAGAACGTGAACGCGAGCGCGAACCGCCGCCACGGCGTGCTCCTGCGCGCGGCGAGCGACACCCGGCTCGAAAACGTCACCGCCGTCGAGAACGGCCGCTGGAGCCTCTATGCGGTGGGGAACACGACGGACGTCCTCGGAACGCGGTTCACGACGCGCTCGACCGACAACGCCTCGTTCAGAGCGAGCGACGTCGCGCTCACGGGCGTCGGCCCGTCCCCGGGCGGTCTCGAAAACCGCTCGACGGTCGGTCAGCGCATCGGCGCGGCCGGCACGGGTGGGAACAGCTCGCTCCGACTCGGCGTCGGCTACGACGAGCGGAACGTCACCGAGGCGAACGTGACCGAGAGCAGCCTCCGAATGTGGCGCTTCGAGGGCAACTGGAGCAAGCCATCCGGCGTGAACTTCGTCAACGTCAAACGCAATCGCGTCGTCGCCGAGGTGCAGGGCGTCGACAACGCGAGCGTCTTCGCCCCGGCGGGCGACGTCGAGACGCCGACGCCCACACCGACCCCGACCGCAACCGCGACCGAAACGGCCGCGAACACGACGACCACGAGTTCCGACGACGGACCGGGCTTCGGGGTCGCCCTCGCGCTCGTCGCCGTGCTCGCCAGCGCGCTCGCCCTCCTACGGCGCTGAACGCGCTCTGGCGAATCGAATCAGTATACGCGCACGTCCGCGAATCGCTTCGCGTAAGTCTCGCGTTCTGGATGTGTCGGCTCCATCCCCGAGAGCACGAGTCTATCGAACTTCGTCACGCTGTTTTCGTAACCGAGATGGGCGAACTCCGCGGCGCGGCGCAGCCGGTGAATCGCCCCCGTGCGATGCTCGACGCGACGGGACACTCCCTCGCGGAGCGCCGCGAGCAGGCCGCGCTCGTCGTCGATTCGCTCCTCGATGGCCGTCCAGACCTCGCCCACGGTCCGCCGGCGGTGGGCGTACGACGACCCGAACGTCGGGAGCCGGAGTCTGGAGGCGATCGAACGCGCGCGACGGTCGTGATAGGCCCACAGCTTCGGGTTGTACGTCTCGACGGCGTCGATGGCGTCCCGAAAGCGGGCGATGAGTTTCCTATCGAGACTCACGTTCAGGAACTCGGGGTGAGGAGCCAGCACGACCGCTTCTTGCCGACGGAGTTCGGCCATCGCCCCTTCGAGCGTGATGAAATCCGGCACGGGGTCACTGAGTCCGAGCGCGAGGACGTGTCGCCGGTTGCGCCACGACCCCGTGAACAGTTCGCGGCCCGGCACCACCAGCAGATCGTCGTCGGTGAATTCGCGCGCCCGCGACCGGATGTCTGGCAGAGGGGTGAAGTGAGGGGCGTACACCAGCGCGTCGAGCCCGTACCGCTTGGCCCGGTTCACCACGTGCTCGTCGAGGACTTTGACGTGCAAGTCGACGCGAAACGGCTCGTGGGACGTCACTTGATTCGAGAGGACGGCCGCCAGCGTATAGCGATTTCCGGTTTGGAACGCGACGGGTACTCCTCGGAGTTCTCACGGCGTCGCCGTTCGGTGTCCGAAGAGCGCTCTCAGCGCGGCGAAGCCGCGCTGACTGCTTGAGGAACGCTTTCAGCGTCTCTCACTGTCCGCTCACGGCGCATTGCGCCGTTCGCGTGGTCCGAAGCTATCGCTCCTCGCTATCCAACACGCGGATCTGGTCGCCGCGAACGGTGACGGGAATCGGTACCGTCGCCTCGTAGAGTTCGACGGTGACTTGATCCTTGCCCTCGTCGATGCGCTGGACCTGTGCCTTCTCGCCTTTGAACGGGCCGGCGACGAGTTCGACGATGTCGCTTTCGGCGATCCCCTCGACGTCGGGTTTCGGCGAGAGGAAGTGCTCGACCTCCGCGATCGAGGACTTTCCGGGCACGAGATTTCTGGCGTGAGGGATCTCGTCGAGCACTCGTTCGAGGATAGCGTGGTCGTCGGCCTCGACCATGACGTAGCTCGTGAGCGAATCCGGTGCGAGCGCCGCGTGGATGTCCTCGGCCTCGCGCTCCATGATCATGTCCGCGACGGTGCGCTCCTGGCTCGCGGTGGTCTTGACGGCGTACATCCCCATCTCAGACCCCTCCGGGGAGGAAGCTCATCAGCGAGAAGATGAGAAAGCCGACGACGCCGATGAGGAGGATGCCCGCGCCCGCGATGAGCGCGATGCGCGAGAACTCCTCCCACGAGGGCGTGCTGGCGAGCTTCAGCACGCGCGTGTAGCTCGACAGGTCGTATTTGATCTCCATATCCGCACTACCTACCGCAGGGATTTCTATGTGTTGTTTGCCCGACTCCGCTATTCGACGTAGTCGATGTCCGAATCGACCTGTCCACCGGTCTCGCCAGCGAGGTCCGAGCGCCCGTAGATCTGGGGCGAGTCAACACCGGTGACGACGATCATCGTCTCCATCTTGCCCGAGAAGCTCTCGTCGACCGACGCGCCCCAGATGATGCGCGCGTCGGGGTCGATCCGATCATAAATTTCCTCGACGACGCCCTCGGCCTCCTCGATACTCATGTCGGGACCGCCGACGACGTTGACGAGCGCGGAGCTTGCGCCCTTGAACTCGACATCGAGAAGGGGCGAGCGCAGCGCCGAGCGGATGGAGTCGGTGGCCTTGTTCTCAGAGTCAGATTCGCCGAGCCCGATCATGGCGACGCCGCCGTTTTCCATCACAGTACGAACGTCGGCGAAGTCGACGTTGACCAGCCCGGGTTTGGTGATGAGCTCGGTCATGCCCTTGACCGAGCGCATCAAGACTCTGTCACAGATGGTGAAGGCGTCCTGCAGCGGGAGGTTCGGCGCGTATTCGAGCAGGCGGTCGTTCGGCACGACGATGACGGTATCGGACACTGCTCTGAGCCGTTCGAGACCCGCGTCGGCGTTCGCGCGCCGGCGCTCGCCCTCCGCAGTAAACGGAATGGTGGCGATAGCGATGGTGAGCGCGCCGGCCTCTTGGGCGGCCTGAGCGACGACCGGTGCCGCGCCCGTTCCCGTGCCGCCGCCGAGGCCCGCGGTGACGAACACCATGTCCGAGCCGTCGATGGTCTCGTTGATGTCGTCGAGCGTCTCGCGGGCGGCCTCCTCGCCGATCTTGGGCACCGAGCCGGCACCACGGCCCCCCGTCTTCTCGCGGCCCATCAGGATCTTCGTGTCGGCTTGCACCTGCTCGACGAGGTGCTGGGCGTCCGTGTTGGCTGCGACGAGTTTCGCGCCGTGGATGCCCTCCTTGGCCATCCGGGTGACGGTGTTCGAGCCGGCCCCGCCACAGCCGACGACCGTGATCTGTGTTCTGAGGTCCTCGACGACGCCCGCGAGCTCCTCGTCGGTCATCGTCCCCGCCTCGCGCTCACCGGCCGGCGTCTCGCCGTCGGCGCGGTCGTCTTCGGCCTCGTCGATGGCGTCCTCGATGATGGAATCCATTTGTGTGCGAGTGGCGTACGCCGCCTATTTATCTTTCCCCTTCCGCTCGACACACCCATCGAAGGAAAAGCGACGCTCGCACTCGACGTGGACGATCTCGGGGTCGATAGCCCGCCCGTCGACGGTCACGGACTCGCCGTCGGCCAGCCGGCCGAACGCCGGCCCTTCGGGGACGCCCATCTCGTGTGCCCTCTCCGGCGAGAAGGCCGTTTCGTGGACCACCACTCTCCCGTCCTCCCGCTCGACGTCGTGATATTTCTCGCCGAGGAGTGCGACGAGCGCGTCGAGAATCGCCTCTCGCCCGGCTTCGTTGACCAGCGCGCGCCCGCCGATGCGGGTTCCCGACTGCTCGGTCTCGAACGCGAGCGCGCGGTGCTCGACTGTCTCGCGCACCGCCGCGGCGTCGATACCCTCGGCTTCGGCGAGCAGGTCGCCCGGCAGCCGCCAGCGCTCGGCGTCTTCGATTCCTCCCTCCGTGGCGGGCGCGCCGAAGCGAAGCCCCTGTTCGATAGTCGTGAGCCGTTCTTCCGCCTCGGCGACGACATCGAGCGGGACGCCGGTGGTCTCGCGGAGCCACGTCTCGCCCACGAGTTCGTAGCCGAGACGCTCGACGGTGCGTTCGAGTTCGGGTCGTTCGCCCTCGACGAGCGCACGGTTCGCGCCGCTCCGCTCGAAGGCCCGTCGCAGCACGTCTTCGTCCACGCTGCCCATCGCGTCGAGCGCCCAGTCCGCGCCGATGTGGCCCACGGCCCAGTCGGTTTTTCCTACTATGCGCTCGAATCGCGGCACGTAGTGGCCGCCGCCGAAACCCACGAGCTGGCGCTCGCGCCGTGGCGCGACGTCACGCAGATCGATGACGGCACGGGCGACCGCGCGCGCTCCCGCCGGGTCGCTCCATTCGGACTCGCTACTTCCCAACTCGACGAACATCGACGGTACGCCCACCGCGGTCGGGCCGTGATGCGTACACTCCATGCCCACTTCGTAGTTCGCCGGAGCGTACTCGGCGAGCGAGGCGAGTACCTCGGAGTGGGCGTTCGGACAGGCTGTGGCGAACTCACCATCCTCCCCGCCGGCCTCCGCCGGCCCGAAGTTGCCGGTGTGGTGGGCGGTGAGGAGGCGACCGGTGTCGCCGGCGTGTTTCGAGACGAAGGCCACCAGCCGCGGGTCGGTGAACGCTTTGGCGACGTTCGTGAGATCGAGATGCAACTCGTCGAACTCCCGAAGTTCGATGCCCGGCGCGCGATAGACCGTGCCGCCGCCAGCGCCGTCGGGTCGGGAGTCGTCGGTGATTCGCTCCCAGTCGATGCACTCGCGGAGTTGTTCACCGATGGTCACCGAGGCGGCGTCGGCGCGGCTGACGACGATTCCGAGGGTTCCGGTCATCAGTCGGCACGCTCGGGCTGGGCGGAGCCGCCGACAGCCTCGCGGGCGTTCGTCGCGGTGCGCCCGAGCAGTTCACGCAGGCTCTCGCGGTGGCGGACGAACAGCGCGACGCCGAGAACGACGTAGAGGGCGGTGTAGGCGTAGAGGATGGTGATAGAGACCTGGTTGGCCGCCTGCTCGCTCATCGTCTGGATGACGTAGAACTCGGCGAGCACCTGCGAGATGAACAGGACGAACAGGGCGATCGCCTCGCGGACGGACATCTCGAAATTCGCCAGGATGCCGAGCGCGAAGAAGCTCTGAGCCGCCGTGATCCAGATCTCGACGGTCTGTTTTTCGTCGAGCGGTAGGCCGCCGATGTGGCCGGCGGAGATGGAGAACACGACCGCGAGGGTCCCGATGAGCAGGGTCCACTGGTTGAGTTTCGAGGAGATGAGCGCGTTGAACCCGGCCGTCGAGCGCGCCTTGTTGACGAGGTAGGCCACGACGACGAGTTCGGGGCTCTCGGAGGCCAGCGGCGCGAGCCACTGCACCATGAAGAACTCGGGGATGCCGTACTGGACACCGAGTCGCTCTAGGCCCGTGGCGAACGGGTGGACGGCCTCGAAGATGAGCAGGCCCGAGTAGGCGAAGAGCAGGAGCACGACCGCGATGCGGCGCTTCTTGGGGAATTCCTGGAAGTACGCCGGCACGCCGACATGTTCGTCCGTCTCCTCGACGTCGCCACGGACGATGATGGCGATGTACAGGACGTAGAGACCGACGAGCACGACCGTATCGAGGATGCCGATGGTGCCCCCGAGCGGAACGAGAAAGGCGAAGGCCGTCGCCGCGAGCAGGAAGGCGATCTCGGTGGCGATGCCGTGGTCGAGCGTCACCACGTCCGCGAGGAAGCCCGAGCGGTGATCGACCGCCTCGTCGCCGACGTATTTCGCCCGATAGACGGTGAAGACGGCGATGCCGGCCCAGCCGAGACCGATGAGGATGCGGTTCGCGCCGGTCATGTTGGCGACCGCGAGCCCGGCGTGGCTGCCCGATCCGCCGAGGCCGGCCTGCCACGCGTAGTAGGCGTCGACGGCGTACTCGGGCGCGACCGCGAGCACCGCGAGCACCGCGATAGCGAAGGCGGTCGGAACGTCCTTTTCTGCGGTTTCGGCCCCCCACGCCAGCAGAAAGGATGCGCCGAGGATGGCGAGTCCGCCGACGAGCACCGCCATCCCCGGCGTGATGTTCGCGCCGGGTGGCTCCGGACTCAGATGGAGGCCGTGGGTGACGAACGTGGCGACGAACGGTATCGTGAGAAGTAGTGCCATCGCGACGGCGACGAGCGGATGGCGAAGACGGTCGAACATGCTCGAAGGCGGCGAGGGACGTACCTATCTCTTTTGCTGTCGGCCGCCGGTCGCACGGACCGGCCCGCTTATCGCGCCGGATCGTGATGGGCACGCATGCAGGTGTTCGGACTCGTCGGCTCACCCGTTTCTCACTCGCTGTCGCCGCCGCTGCACGGGGCGGCCTACGAGGAGTTGGGGATGGACGCGAAGTACGTGACCTTCGAACCCGATGGCGAGGACCTCGCCCCGGCCATCGAGGGCGCACGCGCGCTCGGAATTCGAGGTCTGAACGTCACGATTCCGTTCAAACGCGACGCCCTCGAGTTCTGTGAGCCGGACGACCTCACCGAGCGAATCGGCGCGGTCAACACGCTCGATTTCGGCGGGAACGAGATAACCGGCCACAACACCGACGCCGTGGGCGTGACGCGCGCGCTCGCCCACCACCGCGTCTCGCCGTCGGGCCGGGCGGTCGTCGTCGGCGCGGGCGGGGCGGGCCGGGCGGCGGCCTTCGCGCTCGCCGACGAGGGAACGACCGTCGAGATCGCCAACCGCACGACCGAGCGCGCGACCGATCTCGCGGGCGAAATCGACGGCGCAACGGGCCACGGTCTCGACGAACTGGAAAACCTCCTCGCCGATGCCGATGTCCTCGTCAACGCCACGAGCGTCGGGATGGACAGTGACGAAACGCCCGTCCCACCGGAGGCGCTTCATTCGGATCTCGCGGTGCTCGATGCGGTCTATTCGCCGATCGAGACCCGACTGCTCCGGGAGGCTGCCTCGGCGGGGGCCACGGCGATCGACGGGGGATGGATGCTGCTCTATCAGGGCGTGGCGGCCTTCGAGCGCTGGACGGGCCGTGCGGCCCCCGTGGACGTGATGAACGAGGCGCTTCGGGCACGGATACTGTCGGACAACGGTTCGAACTGACGGCCGACGCATCGCCGAACCGTCCATCCGAGCGTCGTCCGCGCCTTTTCGAACGACCGTCCGACAGTATATTTAACCCCAGGGATGGTAGGGCCGGCCATGACGCTGCTCGATACCATCAAATCGCTGCTCGGACTCGACGACGGCCGATCGGACAGCCGACGAAGCGGGCGTTCCGACCCATCCGATTCGGAGACGACCGCGCCGTCGACCGACTCCGAGGACGCCGTCAAGGGAACCGGAAGCGAGGAACCGGCGGCCGCCGGGGGCGACGCGAGCGCCTCGACCGAATCCATGCTCGACGAGAGCGCCGAGGGCGGTGCCGAACCCGGCGAAGTCACAGGACCGGCGTCGGGCAACGACGCGAACGCCGATCCCGACACCGAGGACGACGCTCGGGCGGACGAGGCGGCGGCCGCCGGCGGTGACGCCGCCGGCTCGACCGGTTCGATGACCGAGGACGGGAGTTCCGAAGGGGCCGCCGAACCCGGTGAAGCGGTCGGACCGACGGACGACGAAGACGACCTCGACCTCGATCACGAGGGCGACGACGAAGCGACCGATGGCGACGCGACGGGCGACGACACGGCCGAGGACGCGGCCGCGGCAGGTAGTGACGCGACCGGCTCGACCGGCTCCATCACCGAGGAGACCAACGAGTCAATCTCGGCGACCGAGGACGCCGAAGCGGCTGGTCCCACCGACGCGGACCCAACCGGCGACACCGCCGATCACGACGTCGACGTGCTCAAGGGCATCGGCCCCTCCTACGCCGAGCGCCTCGGCGAGGCCGGCATCGAGAGCGTCGACGACCTCGCCGACGCCGACCCTGGGGAACTCGCGGCCGACATCGACGTCTCGGAGAGCCGCGTCGAGCGCTGGAGCGAGCGCGCGAAGGCCCGCCGGCAGTAGCTCTTGGAGTACCACCTGAACGGCGTGCTCGTCCCCGCGAGCGAGGCGAGCGTGAGCGTCCACGACCGGGGCTTTCGCTACGGCGACGCCGTTCGCGTCGGGCTGCGGGCCTACGGTGGCACCGTCTTCGAGTGGGAGGCGAACGAAAAACGGCTCCGCCGAGTGGCCGAGGGACTGGGCTTGACCGATGCGGTGCCCGAGGACCTCCGCGAGCGCGTCCGCGAGACGCTCGCCGCCAACGGCCCGGACGACGCGCGCCTCGACGTCTCGATCACACGCGGCACGGACGGCGGGCTGACACCGCCTTCCAACTGCGAGCCGACGGTTCTCGTCACCATCGAGGAGCGCCCGCGCGGCGGTCTCGACGGGACACGGACGTGGGACGAGCCGGCGCTCGTCCAGATCGTGAAGACGCGGGCGATCGCCGGGCACGCGATACCCGCTTCGGGGCTGACCCATGCGCGCCTCGACGGCGTGCTCGCGCGGCGCGAACTCGAACGCGCTAGCACCGACGCTTACCACGCCGACGAGGCGCTCGTCCGCGATGAGGACGGCCATCTCGTCGGCGGTGCGGCGAGCAGCGTCTTCTTCGTCGCCGACGGCGTCCTCAAGACGCCGCGCGCGGAGGGAGCGGCCGCCGGCGTGACCCGTGACGTGGTCCTCGACCTCGCGCGCGAGGAGTCGTTCCCGGTCGAGACGGGCGCGTACGCACCGGCGGACGTGCGCGCCGCCGACGAGGCGTTTCTCACCAACCCGACGTGGGAGCTACGGCCCATCGCGCGCGCCGACGGCGTGGCGGTCGGCACGGGACCGATGACACAACTGCTGACGCGACTGTTCGACGAGCGCATCGAGCGCCATCACTACGAGTGAGTCGCACCGACTCGGGATGCACTCGACCGGCAGTATCTTGACGGCGACCCTCGATGATCGATTATGCACGAGGAACTCGATGCGGTCACGGTAGAGTTCGACGCCGAGGAAGGGATCGGCACGCTGACGCTGAACCGGCCGGACGCGCTGAACGCGATGAACGGGCAGATGCGCGCGGACATCGAGACGGGTCTCGAACGACTCGCCGAGCGCGACGCGGAAGAAGACGGCGTCGCCGTTCGCGTGGTGGTCATCGAGGGAGCAGGCGAGAAGGCCTTTTGTGCCGGTGCCGACATCACCGGTTTTTCGGGCGTGTCGCCGGCGGCCTTCGACGCCCACGGGATGCGCGATTCGGTCATCGAGTTCCCCGCGCCCGTGGTGGCGAAGATCGAGGGCTACTGTCTGGGTGGCGGTCTCGAACTCGCGCTGGCCTGTGATTTCCGTATCGCCAGCGCATCGAGTCGGCTCGGCTTCCCGGAGGTCGAGCTGGGACTGCTTCCGGGTGCCGGCGGCGTCCAGTACGTCTCGCGGCTGGCCGGCCCTGCATTTGCGAAGGAACTCGCCATGACCGGCGAGCACGTCAGCGCCGAGCGCGCCGCCGAGGAAGGAGTCATCAATCACGTTCACGATGACGAGGAGTTCGAGGAAGCGGTTCGGGAGTTCGTCGAGACGCTCGCCGGGAAGCCGCCGCTGGCGATTCGGGCGATCAAGGATTCGGGCAACGTGAGCGTCGAGACCGACCTCCGCGAGGGGCGCAAGTACGACCGCCGGGTGTTTTCGACGCTGCTCGAAACCGACGACCACGAGGAAGGCGCACGGGCCTTCGCCGAAGACGACTACGATCCCGAATTCGTCGGGAAGTAAGGTCGGAATCGTCGATCTCGGTGGCAAACGCCGCGCCGTCAGGCACAACCCTTAATTGAAAACCGCCCGTATCAACAGTATGGCAGAAAAGAACATCAGCGAGCAAAAACTCGACCGTACCGAGGCCGCCGAGCGCCTGCGGGCGATCGCCGACGACCTCGAATCCGACGAGGAGTTCCACATCGACATCGACAACAAGACCATCACGCTGCATCCGCGCGACTCGGTGGGCTTCGAACTCGGCGTGCGCGAGCGCTCGTCGATCCTCCGGGGGAGCCGCGAGTCGGTGACCATCAAGATGGACTGGAGGGCCAAATAATGGCGATCCTCGACAGTCTCGTCATCTTCCTCGTCAGCCTGATCCTCGGAACGATCGGCATCTACGCCGGCGTGCGCCTCGTCGCCGACCGGGACGTGAGTTACGTCAACGCGGCCATCACCGCCCTGCTGGGCGCGCTCGCGTGGGGGATCGTAAGTTTCTTCGTCGGATTCATCCCCATCATCGGCGCGCTGCTCGCGCTGCTCATCTGGATCGGCGTCATCAACTGGCGCTACCCGGGTGGGTGGATCACCGCTGCCGGCATCGGCTTCGTCGCGTGGCTGGTCGTCCTCGTCGTCACTTACCTGCTCGCGACGCTGGGGCTCATCACGCCCGACGCGCTCGGCATTCCCGGTATCTGAGGCTCACTCTCCGGCGACGATCTCGACGCTGCGTTCTCCCATCTCGTCTTCCTCGAAGACGAACACGCGCCCGCGAGCCGTCTCCGGGTCGGCCGTCACGGTGACGCGATGGCCCTCGGCGCGCACGCTCACGCCCGGAAAGAGGGTCGTCTCCTCGTTCTCCTCGACCAGCACGCGCCCGACGCCGGTTTGGTCGATGATCTCGTCGACGGTCGTCCGGTCGTTGACGTAGACGAGCACGCCCTCGGTCTCGGTCGGGTCGGTGACGAGAACGTGAACCTCCTTTCCCGGTGCGGTCGTGTGGCTTTCCTCGGCTTTCGCCGGGATACCGTGATAGAACGCCTCGCGGCCGTCGGTGTATTCGACGGCGATGCCCGCCTCCGTGAGATCGACCGAGAGCGTGTCGGGCGAGTGTTCGCTGTGGTAGCTCATGCGGTGACTACTGCCGTGCGAGTCAAAAACGGCGTGTTCCGCACGGACCGCTACCGGTAAGGTCGCCGGCGCGCGACGCCGCTACATGGATGGACGCGCGAGCGCGCCGGCGGCGGGCACGATCGTGAACGCACTCGCCACCGGTAGGGGGAGTGCGTTCGCCATCGACCGTGAGACGACTGCACGAGTGGAGCTCTCGGGCGGTGGCGACGTGACCGGCACGATCGCCGGTGCGCCCGATGCTGATACACGCCTCGTCGAGCGGTGTGTCGAACTCGTCGTCGATGAATACGGCGACGGCCAGGGCGGCTGGGTCGAAACCGAGAGCGAGGTGCCGATGGCCGCCGGCCTGAAGAGTTCGAGTGCCGCAGCCAACGCAGTAGTACTAGCGACCTGCGACGCGCTCGGCGTGGCCGTCGGCAAGGACGGTGCGCTCTCGCGTGCGGATGCCGCCAGGCTCGGCGTGCGCGCCGCCCGCGACGTGGGCGTCACGGTGACGGGCGCGTTCGACGACGCGAGCGCGAGCATGCTCGGCGGCGTCACCGTCACCGACAACACGACCGACGAGCTGCTCGCGCGCGGAACGGTCGACTGGGACGTGCTGGTGTGGACGCCCGACGAGCGTGCGTTCAGCGCCGACGCCGACGCCGCACGCTGTGAGCGCGTCGCACCCGTCGTGGATGTCGCCCTCGAAAAGGCGCTCGCCGACGAGTACGAGCGCGCGATGACGATCAACGGGCTGGCGTTCTGTGCGGCGCTCGACTTCCCCACCGAACCGGCGATAGTGGCGCTCGAATACGTCTCGGGTGTCTCGCTGTCGGGCACCGGGCCGAGCTACGTCGCGGTCGGCGAGCACGAGGAACTAACGAAGGTACAAGAAGCGTGGAACGAGTACGATGGGGATACATGGCTGACGACGAGCCGGACCGACGGCGCACGGACGGAATGAGCCTCGACGAGCTGCGCGAGGAGATCCAAACTATCGACCGCGAGATCGTCGAGCACATCGCCCAGCGCACCTACGTCGCCGACGCCATCGCCGAGGTCAAACGCGAGCAGGGGCTGCCGACGACCGACGAATCCCAAGAACAGCGCGTGATGGACCGGGCCGGCGAGAACGCACAGCGCTTCGACGTCGACGACAACCTCGTGAAGGCGATGTTTCGATTACTCATCGAACTGAACAAGGTCGAACAGCGCGAGAGTCGATAACGAATCGTCACTCCCTTCGCTGGCTGTCGAGCCGTAGAAAACGGTTTACAGGCACGGCGACAACGGCCAGCTATGGGAAGCTATGCGATGCCACCGACCGCAGACGACGGTTCGTCGGACGAAGATGGCGACGAATCCTCGCGGCTCGGCGACCGGCTTGCCGGTCGGTTCTCGGACGTGGATATCGACTCCGTCGAAGCGGTGCGCGACGAACGCGAGTGCGAATGAAGCTGTTCATCGATAGCAACGTCTTCGTCGCCAGTCTCACCGACGAACCACAGCGTGGCGAAGCGGCCACACGCCTCCTCAATCGCAACGACGAGTTCTGTACCTCGATTCTGAATCTCATGGAGATTCGCTCCGTGCTGACGAAGAAAAAGCACGTTGAGCAGGAACGAGTCGAAGGTGTGCTGTCCGACATCTATACCGAGGTCGAGATCTATGCGCCCGAGATCAGCGACCAAATATCGGCGTACGAGCGCCAGCGAGACACGCTCCTCTATACGCTCGATTGCGTTCTTCTGGCGTTGGCTGACGACGTGGATGCGACGATGGTCTCGTTCGATGGCGAACTGCTCGACAACGGTGCAATCTCCCCGTCGGACGTTCTCGACTGAAATCGAGTCGCGGTCTCCGCTTCCCGTTCCGAAATCAGCCCAAGGAGGAATGAGGAGCCGTACGGATGAGCCGCTCGGGATCGGAATCTTCGCTGAGACGGATGATGTCCTCACCGACGATTTATGCCGGTCGCGGTCGTAGCCCGCGGCGATGACAGAGACAGACGTCGCAGTCGTCGGCGGCGGTCCCGCAGGGCTTAGCGCGGCGCTATTCACAGCGAAAAACGGTCTCGATACGCAAACGTTCGACACCGACGGGACGTGGATGCACAAGGCTCACTTGTTCAATTACTTGGGAATCGAGAGCGAGGACGGCTCGGCGTTCATGGACGACGCCCGCGAACAGGTCGAGTCCTTCGGGGTCGAACGCCACGAGGAAACGGAAGTCACCGGCGTCGAGGCGAACAACAACGGGTTCACCGTCAGCACGGACGAGGGCGACCACGAGGCGAACTACCTGATCCTGGCGACGGGCGCGAAGCGCGACCTCGCCAACGAACTGGGCTGTGACTTTACTGATGAGGACATCGTCGACGTCGACGTGACGATGGAGACCAGCGTCGAGGATGCCTACGCCACGGGCGCGATGGTGCGCGCCGAGGAGTGGCAGGCGGTCATCTCGGCGGGCGACGGCGCGGCCGCGGCGCTCAACATCCTCACCAAGGAGAAGGGCGAGCATTTCCACGACTTCGACACCCCGGCCGACGCGGAGTAACCCGAATCACAACCGGTAAGCGCTCCCTCGCCATCGAATCGGCGTGAGCAACGCCCTCGGTCGCATCGAGCGTGCGACGCCGCCGTTCGCGGCGCTCGCAGTCGCCGTCGTCGCCGTCAGCACGAGCGCCATCCTCGTTCGGTATAGCTCCGCGCCGAGCATCGTGAAGGCGCTCTATCGCGTGCTGTTCACCACCCTTCTGCTCGCGCCGCTCGCCGTCACGCGCCACCGCGAGGCGTTCGGGAGGTTGACGAGCCGAGACTGGCTCGTTGCGGGCGCGGGCGGGGTCGCGCTGGCGATCCACTTCGCGTCGTGGTTCGAGAGCCTCGAATTCACCAGCGTCGCCGCCTCCGTCACCATCGTTCAGTCGCAGGTCCTGTTCGTCGCCATCGGCGCGTCGTGGCTGCTCGCCGAGCACGTCACCCGCCGAACGTTCGCCGGCATGGCGCTCGCGCTCGTCGGCATCGCGGTGCTGTCGGTCGGCGACTCCATCACCGGGGCAGTCGCCGGCCCAGCCCCGCTCTACGGCAACGCCTTGGCGCTCGTCGGCGCGGTCTGTGCGGCGGGCTACGTGCTCGCCGGGCGCTCGCTGCGCCAACGGATCCCCCTCATTCCGTACGTCATCGTCGTCTACTCGGTCTGCACGGTCGTCCTGTTCGCGCTCACGCTCGCCGACGGCGCGGCGCTCGTCGACTACCCAGCCAGCGAGTGGCTGCTCTTCGTCGGCATGGCGGTCGGCCCAGGGATCTTCGGCCACACGGTGTTGAACTGGGCGCTCGCCCACCTCGAATCAAGCGTCGTCAGCGTTTCGTTACTAGGTGAACCGATCGGCAGCGCGCTGCTCGCGCTCGTCCTGCTCGGTGAGGCTCCCAGTACCGTCACCGTCGTCGGCGGGACGGTCATCCTCCTCGGCATCACCGTCACCGCACGGTCAGCGTGATCGCCACGGCGGCCGTGGTGTCAGTCGATGCACTCCGACGATCGGTCGTGGCGCTTGGCCAGTTCGACGTAGTGTTCGCCGGCGTGGGTCCACGGCGAGTTTGGGACCTCTTTGTGGACCTCGGCGGGCGTGCCGGCGACGAGCACCGCCGGTGGAACGTCCATGTCTTCGGTGACGACGCTCCCGGCGGCGACGAGGCTCTCCTCGCCGACGTGTGCGCCGTCCAGTACCGTCGCACCCATCCCGACCATCGCGCGCCCGCCGACCGTCGCCGCGTGGACGATGGCCGTGTGGCCGACGGTCGCTCCGGGGCCGATCTCACAGCCCTCGTGGCAGACAGCGTTGTCTTGGACGTTCGCGCCCTCGCGGAGGACGATTGCGCCCGAATCACCACGAAGCGTGACGTTCGGCCAGACGCTCGCCTCGGCCTCGACGGTGACGTCGCCGATGACGACCGCCGACTCGTCGACGCGCGCCGACTCGTGGACGTCCGGTGTCGTACCCTCGAACGAGCGGATGACCATGCGCGTGGATGGATCCACGGACGCATAAATCCACGAGGGTTCGGGGGAAGTTATACGTGGACGGCCTCGGGTGTTCAGCCATGAAACTCGCCACCTTCGAGGTCGAGACGCCATTCGGTCCCGAACGGCGCGTCGGCATCAGTAGTAATGGGAGACTCATCGACGCGACCACCGGCTACGCCTGCGTACTCGACGAGCGGGGCGAGCCATCGCCCGTGGAACTCGCCGACGCCATCGCGCCGCCCGAGATGCTCGCCTTTCTCGAACGCGGCGAACGCGCCATCGAGGCCGCTCGCGAGGTGGTCGCGTTTGTCGAGAGCGCCGGGCGCGAGCGCGGCCCGAACGGCGCACGGATCGTTTTCGACCCCGCGGAAATCGATCTCCTGAGTCCGCTGCCGCGTCCGAACTCGCTGTGCGACTGCATGGCGTTCGAAGAGCACGTCACGAACACGATGGGCGAGGACGTCCCCGACGTCTGGTACGAGCAACCTATCTACTACAAAGGCAACCCCGATTCGGTCCGTGGCACCGGCGAGACGGTCGTCTGGCCCGATAGCTCGGACTTGATGGATTTCGAACTCGAACTCGCCGCGGTCATCGGCCGCGAGGGTCGTGACATCCCAGTAGCGGAGGCCGATTCGTATATCGCGGGCTACACGATATTCAACGACTTCAGCGCGCGCGACGTGCAGGGCCGCGAGATGGAGGGGAACCTTGGTCCCGCGAAGGGCAAGGACTTCGCCAACGCGCTCGGGCCGTACCTCGTCACGCCCGGCGCCATCGACATCGAGAGTGCGACTATGATCGCCGAAGTCGATGGCGAGACGTGGTCGTCCGGCACACCGGGCGAGATGGAGCACACCTTCCCCGAAATCGTCGCCCACGTCTCACGGGACGAAACCATCCATCCCGGCGACGTCATCGGCAGCGGCACAGTAGGAGAGGGCTGTGGTCTCGAACTCGGGCGCTTCCTCGACGACGGGGACCGGGTCGCGCTGTCGGTCGAGGGCATCGGCACGCTCGAAAATCAGGTCATCATGTCGTCGTGACCCGATAGCCGCACGCTTACCGCGTCCGCCGGACGAACGCGACGATCTCTTCGGCGATCTCCTTGCCGGCGTCCTCCTGAAGGAAATGCATCGCGCCTTCAACCCAGATATCGGGCTGGTCGCTCGCCGTCGGGATGAGGTCCCGAAGCGGGTCACGGTCCCCGCTCGTGATGGGGTCCGAATCAGCGAAAAGGACGAAGGCCGGTTTCTCCCATTCGGCGAGGCGTTTGGCGGCGGCCTGCGTGACGTCCGCGCCGTCGCCACCGTTCTTTCTGGGAACCATGTCGGGCCACTCCCGCGCGCCGGCTTTGTGTTCCTCTTCGGGGAACGGAGCCTCGTAGGCCGCGAGGGTCTCCTCGGAGAGTTCCGTTGCGGTGGCGTTCTGAATGAGCATTCCGATGGGGAGTTCGTCGGCGCGCTCGACGAAACTCCGAAAGTCCTCCCACGCTTCGGGCATCTCCTGATTGCCGCTCGGGACGCCGGTGTTCATCGGCACGAGGCGCGCGAATCGGTCGGGATGGTTCGCCGCGACCGGCAGTCCGAGAATGCCGCCCCAATCCTGACAGATCAGCGTGATATTATCGAGGTCGAGTGCCTCGATGAACGCCACGAGCGAGTCGTAATGCATCGCATAGCTGTACTCCTCGCGGTCGGTATACTTGTCCGAGCGGCCGAAACCGACGAAATCCGGGACGACGACTCTCCCCTCCTTGGCGAGGGTCGGTATCATCTTCCGATAGAGGTAGCCCCACGTCGGCTCGCCGTGCAGACAGAGAAACGTCTCGTCGCCGCTTCCCTCGTCGATATAGGCCATCTCCGGTCCGCCGACGTCGACGAACTGCGGTTCGTAGGGGTAGCCGTCGATGTCGGCGAATCGTTTCTCGGGGGTGGAAACGAGTCCCATCACACCGACGTACCACGACCGGCCACAAGTGCTTGTCCCCGCTCGCCGCCCACCGCGAGCAGCCCGTCGGCCGAGAATCTGCCGCGACAGGTACGCATATCCGTGCGTCGGGCGGGGATTCGTCCATGTCATCCACACGGGAGCCGGCACTCATCACGGGCGCATCGGCGGGCATCGGGCGGGCGCTCGCAAACCGCTTTGCCCGCGCCGGCCACGACGTGGTACTCGTCGCCCGCCGCGAGGCGACACTCCGAGAACTGGCCGATGCGCTCGAAGAGCGATACGGGATCACCGCGTCGGTCGTCGTACAGGACCTCGCCGCACCCGACGGTCCCGAGCAACTGTACGAGACCGTCACCGAACGCGACCTCGATGTCGGCGTGCTGGTGAACAACGTCGGCATCGCCACACAAGGCAAATTCACCGACATCGACCTCGATCGCGAACGCGACCAGCTCCGTCTCGATGTTGAGACACCCACAGTTCTCTCGAAACTGTTCGGGCGCGAGATGGTCGCCCGTGGTCGCGGGAAGATCCTCAACGTGGCGTCGAGCGCCGCCTTCCAACCCGGTCCGTTCATGGCCGTCTACTACGCCTCGAAGGCCTACGTGCTCTCCTTTTCGGAGGCCATCGCCGAGGAACTCCGCGAGGACGGAGTCACGGTATCGGTGCTCTGTCCCGGCCCGGTCGATACCGAGTTCCAAGAGCGCGCGTCGATGACCGACACGCCGCTCGGCAGCGGCCCGATGCAGGACGTGACGGCGGTGGCCGACGCCGGCTACGAGGGGCTGATGGCTGGCGATACCGTCGTCGTGCCCGGCATCGGCTACAAACTGCTCTGGCACACCGTCGGAGTGATGCCGCGCCCATTGGTCAGGAAGGTGGCGCGCTGGCTGAACGAGTGAGTCAGTACGAGCGGGGCAGTCCGAGGTGGTGTTCGGCGATGAAGTTCTTGGCCATCTCGTTCGAGACGGGCGCGGTCTGGGTAAGGCGGGCGTTCTGCCAGAGGTCGTACACCTCGTACTCGGGTGTGAACCCGTTGCCACCATGGGTTTGAATGGCCTGTGAGGCCGCCTCGGTTGCGAACTCGCTCGTGAGGAGTTTGGCGGCGTTGGCCTCCATGCCGCAGTCGTCTCCATCGTCCCACTTCGCGGCGGCGTCGTAGGTGAGCTGCTGGGCCGCGGTGAGTTTGGCGTAGTGTTCGGCCAATGGATGCTGAATCGCCTGATGGGCACCGATTGGCTGGCCGAACACGTCCCGGTCCTTCGCGTAGTCGACCGCGAGATCGATGGCGCGCAACCCCCCTCCGAGGGCGCTCGCCGCGCCGCCGATGCGCTCGGTGTTGAGGGTGTCGAACAGGAGATAGAGGCCGCCGTCCTCGGCCCCAAGAATCCGGTCCTCGTGGACGCGCAGCCCGTCGATGTCGACCTGATACTGGATCTCGAACCACGGGACCGTGGTTTCGATGGGGGTGAGCGAGATGCCGGCCTGTTCGGCCGGGTCGGGCACGAGGAACATCGAGACCCCATGGGTGGGATTCGAGCGGTCGAACTCCGCGGTGCGCGCGATCAGGAGCATCTCGTCAGCGTTCTCGACGCCGCTGATGAACGTCTTCTGGCCTTCGAGCACGAACTCGTCCCCGTCCCGCTCGGCGTGCGTGTCGATGTTGAGTGTATTCGTGCCCGCCCGCGGCTCGGTCAGACCCATACAGAAGCGCATCTCGCCGTTGGCTATCTTCGGAAGATACTGTTCTTTCTGTTCTTCGGTCCCGTGGCGTTCGATGCCGATGCCACCGAAGACGGGTGTGAGGACGAAGATGATTCCCCCCTGACCGCCGCCCCGCGAGAGTTCCTCGATGACGATGGCCATTTCGAGCATGCCCATTCCCTCGCCACCATAGGCCTCCGGGATGGCGACGCCGAGCCAGCCGTTGTCCGCGAGGTCCTGCCAGTATTCCTCGGGGAACTCCTTTTCGTTGACGCACTCGCGCCAGTATTCGGCGTCGTACTTGGCGGCGATCTCCCGTGTCGCCTCCCGAATCATCCCGTGCATCTCCGTCTCGAAGGCGGCCATGCTCACTGTGAGCGTTCACCAACCATAGTGGTTGTGCCGGTCATCACAGGCGAATGCGGTTGGTGACCCGCTTCGATCACATCCGGTGATGCCCGCCGTTCTCAGAGTTCCTCGCCGGTCGAGCGCAGGGGTTCGTCGAGCCGTTCGTCCACGTTGGCTTCGAGTTTGTATCGCTGGACCTTCTGGGTCGCGCTCCGGGGGAGTTCCTCGACGAAGAACACCCGGCGCGGGTGAGCGTAGCTCGCTACGTGCTCCAGCGCGAACCGGCGGAGGGATTCCTCAGTAAGGCCGGCCCCCTCTTCGGCGACGACGAACGCGACCGGTGCGGCTCCCTTCACCTCGTGGGGGGCGGCCACCACGGCGGCCTCGGCCACGTCGGGATGGGCGTAGAGGGCGTCCTCGACCTCGGCGGGATAGACGTTCTCGCCGCCGACGATGAGCATGTCGTCGATGCGGTCGACCATCCAGAAGTAGCCATCACTATCGACGCGTGCAACGTCGCCGGTGTAGAACCAGCCCTCGTCATCGAAGACCGATGCGGTTTCTTCGGGTCGCCGGTAGTACCCCTCAAACACCTGCGGGCCGCGAACCGCGATCTCGCCGGTGACGCGCTCGTGGTTCGAAAAGTCGATGTCCGGGTTCACGAACGGGGTCAGATCCTCGGGGCCGACGAGCGTCTCGCGGGTTTCGGGGTCGGCGATTTTACACTCGATGTTCGGGACCGGCGGGCCGATACAACCTGCCGCCTTGCGCACCCCGCGGGAGGGTTCGGTCGTGCCCGCGGGTGCGGTCTCGGTCATTCCCCAGCCCTCGGTCATCGGGACGTTCCACGTTTCCTCGATCTCGCGGCGCGTCGAATCCGCGAGCGGCGCGGCCGCACAGGTCACGTTTTTGAGCGACGAGAGGTCGTATTCGTCCGGATGCTGGCGGTATTCCCGGAACATCATCGTGTACATCGCCGGGACACCCGCGAACTGCGTGATGGAATGCTCGGCGATGGCATCGAGCATCGGTGCGGCCTCCGGCTGTGGCTGGAGCACCATTTTCGCGCCCGTGTAGAGGAAGGTTCCCATGATGGCGTTCAGCGCGTAGATATGGAACAGGGGGAGGACGAGCAAAATCGAGTCCTCCGCATCGACGTTCAGTCCACCGGTGTCGTACGATTCGATGGTCGAAAGGAGGTTTCGATGCGAGAGGAGGACACCTTTGGGCTTGCCGGTCGTGCCCGACGTGTAGGGTTGGCAGGCCACGTCGTCGAAATCCCGCTCCGGGCCGTCGAACTCGCTGCTCGCCTCGCCGATGGCGTGCGAGTAGTTGACGATTCCGTCCTCGGAAACGCCCGGCAGGAAAGTCGTTGCCAGCCCGGCGGCGTCGGCCAGTCCCCTCGCCTCATCGGCGAGCAGCGGCGAGGCGACGATCGCATCGACGCCCGCATCGTCGAGGACGAACACCAGCGTTTCGGGGTCCATCCGCAGGTTGAGCGGAATCGGGACCGCCCCCGCACGGATGGTGCCGAAGTACGCGCTCGGGAACTGGAGTGTGTTCGGCACGAACAATCCGACGCGCTCGTCCGGTTCGATGCCGTGCTCGACGAGAACGTTCGCCACCCGGTTCGCCTCGCTGTCGAGGTCCGCGAACGACTGCTCCTCGCCGAAGGCGACGAACGCCGTCTTGTCGCCGTAGCGATGGGCGGCCATCGCCGGGAGGTCGCCCATCTGTCGAAGAGGTCCGCCGTCGTGATATTCCATGGTATATGCCAACGTGTATTTTCCGGCCGTATTAAACGTTGGTGCGCCCGACAGCGGTGCCGTGTGCGGCCGGCGTCGTTCAGTCGGCGTCGAATTCCTCGCTCACCCGCTCTGCGAGCGCCACCTTGTCGATTTTCTGGCTACCCGTCCGCGGGAACGACTCGACGACGCTGACCCGGCGCGGGCGCTCGTAGCCCGCGAGGCCCTCACGCGATTCACAGAACGCCTCGACTCCCTCGACCGTGCAGTCGCCGACGATGGCGGCCGTGACGGTCTCGCCGAGTCGCTCGTGTGGCGTGCCGAAGACCGCGACTTCCTCGACGCCGTCCATCCCCGAGACGACGTTCTCGACTGTGCTTGGCGCGACCTTCTCGCCACCCGAGAGGATCATGTCGTCGAGGCGGTCGCGGTAGTAGAGATAGCCCTCCTCGTCCCGCACCACGACATCGCCGGTGTGGAGCCAATCGTCGGTGAACGCCTCTGCGGTGCGTTCGGGTTGTTCCCAGTACCGGGGAGTGATGGTGTCGCCACGGAGGCACAACTCGCCGGATTCGTTCGGCGGGAGGGAATCACCGGATTCGATGTCGACCACCCGCGCCTCGACGCCGGGGATGGGGCGGCCCATCGAACCGGGTCGGCGCTCGTCGGCGATGTCGTAAGTGACGCTCACGCCCGCGTTCTCGGTCTGGCCGTAGTAATCGAGGAGTGCATCGAGTCCAAACGTCTCCTCGAACCGTTCGAGGACTGGTTCGGGCGTCGGACTCCCACCATAGAAGCAGACCCGGAGCGAGTCGGTGTCGTACTCGCGCGTGGAATCGGTGTTGAGCACGTCGACGAGCATCGCACTCACAAGACCCGCGAAGGTCGCACCCGTCTCCTCGACCATGCGCGCCCAGCCATCCGCGTCCCAGGCCGACTGAATCCCCAGCGAGCCGCCCACGAACAGCGACATCAGCGTCGAGCCGTGTAGCCCACCGACGTGAAAGAGGGGGACGGCGGCGAGCGCGGTGTCCTCGCTGGTGAGATCGAACAGGACGATGCCCGCATCGACCTGCGCGCCGATATTCCTGTGAGTCTGGACGACGCCTTTCGGCTCGCCGGTCGTCCCCGAAGTGTGCATCACGATGGCGGTCTCGCCGTCAAGTCGGGTGACCGCTTCGGGCGCGTCCTCGGGGTCGGCGAAGGCGTCGCCATCGAACTCCCCCTCTGAGTGACCGTGGACGACGTGCTCGACCGCCGCGACCCGCTCGGCGACGTCTTCGGCGTTGTTGACAAAGGTGTCGTCGGCCACGAGCACGCTGGGCCGGACGTCGTCGAGGACGTACACGACCTCGTCGAGACCGAAACGGTAGTTGATCGGCGTGAGCACCCGGCCCGCGCGCCACGTCCCGAGTGCGACGGCGACGTAGGTCGGGTTGTCCAGCATGTAGACCGCGACGCGGTCACCCCTGTCGGTGTGTTCTCCGAGCCACGCCGCAACCCCTCGGGCCTGCCGGTCGAGGTCGCGGTAGGTGAGGTCTTCGTGTTCGGAGCGGTGTATCGCCGGATTATCGGGTGTCGTGTCGACCCAGTGGCCGAAATACTCGTAGAGATTCATGTGACATCCTAGCACTCCGGTGTTCGCTCATAATCGTTTCGGCGGTTCGTATCGGTGCTCGCCGCGGTTCGGCGGCTATCGAGTGTGGTAGCGAACGACGCCATCGTCAAGTTCCGCCTCGATTCTGTCGACGGATTCGAGGTGGGCGAGCGCGGCGACCGTCTCGGGCAGGATGTAGGTGGTGTCGTTTGCGCCCGTTCGCTGGTCGGCGATGTCGGCGGCCGTCCGCGGTTCGTCGAGCGCTTCGACCGTTCGGTCGAGCAGTCGGTCGAGGCTCCGGCGGTCGCGCTCGATGGTATGCTCGAAATCGGTGTGCACCGGTCCATGACCGGGATAGACGCGGTCGGGGTCGAGCGAGGCGAGTCGGTCGAGCGCGCCGTAGAACATCCCGATGGCTTCCTCCACACCCCGGTCGAGACCGGTATGGAGTGTGACGGGACGGAACGGTTCGATAGCCATGTCGCCAGCGACGAGCGCGCGTTCGTCGCCGAGCGCGACCGAAAAACAGCAGTGGTCTGCCTGATGGCCGGGCGTGTGCAGTGCCTCGACCGGTGTGCCGCCGACCTCGTAGGTTTCCCCGCCCTCGATCCAGACGTCGACCGCCGCCGGCGGGAGCAGGTCACGATTCCGTTCGAGCGACTCGACGGCCATGTCGATTGCTCGCTCGCGCTCGTCGCCCGCGAGACCCGCGCGCGTCGCGTTCTCGCGGACCACGGCGGCGAGGTCGTTGGCGTCGCGTGCGAAGCGCTCGCGGACGCCGACCGGTGCGTAGACGGTGGGGTCGGCCGCCGCGAGCACGGTGTTGGTCTGTCCGATGTGGTCGACGTGCGGATGCGTGAGAACGAGGTTCTCGATGTCCGCGGGCTCGTAGTCGATGTCGGCGAGCGCCTCGCGGAGTCGGGTCTCACAGTCGGCACCGGGCATGCCGGCGTCGACGAGCGTCGGCCGCTCGCAGTCGATGAGATAGCTCGCGGCGTGGCCGGGCGGCCAGTCGACGTCGAACTCGATGCGGTGGACGGGCACTGCCCGCTCGCGCTGGGCCATTACGCCCGAGAGTCGCGTGGCGCGAATAAACGTGCCGCCCCCGACGTGAAGCGGAGCGATCCCTCGGATACGGCGCAGTAGTTTGAAAACATGGGGGTGAGAGACACGGGTATGGAGATCGACGTCGGTGAGGATATCGACGACGAGACCGCCCGCGCGATCGCCACCGCCGTCGCGGAGCATCTCGGGCGGTCGGTCGAAGTCGTTACGGACGGCGAGCGGATCGCCGACGCCGGCGAGGGCGACTGGAACGATGCCGGGACGGTGATGACCGACCGCGAGGAACAACTCCGTGGAGAGATCGAAGACATCCTCTCGGGCGGTCCCGAGCGCGGTCACGAGAAAATCGAGACACTGGGCAAGGCGTTCGTCCGCGACCGCCTCGACATGGTCTTCGATACCATCGAGTACGAGGACGGTACCTTCGCCCGGCACAACGACGATGACGACCTCGCGGCTGACGGTCTGTTGACCGGAATCGGGAAAATCGACGGTCGGCGAGTGGCCTTCACCGCGAACGACTATACCGTGAAAGCCGGCTCGCTCGGCACCGAGGGAGTCGAGAAGGTCATCCGCATCGAGGAGCGGGCGATGGATCTCGAAATCCCGATGCTCAGGCTCATCGACTCGACGGGCGCGCGCCTCGACGCCGCCGAGCGCGAACCGGGCGACACCCACATGGGTCGCTACCACGGCGGGAAAATGTTCTACAACCAGTGTCGGCTCTCGGGTCAAGTCCCCCAGATCGGCGTGCTCTACGGGCCCGACATCGCCGGATCGGCCTATACGCCCGTGTTCTGTGATTACCTCATCATGGTCGACGGTATCTCGGGGATGGCCATCGCCTCGCCGCGCATCGTCGAAGCGATGACCGGCGAGCAGGTGGACATGCAGGCCCTCGGCGGTCCCGACGTGCACGCCACCGAGAGCGGGAGCGCCGACCTCGTGGTCGAAGACGAGCGAGCCGCCGCCCAGAAGGCCCGCGAACTCCTCTCGTATCTCCCGCAGAACTACGCCGAAAAACCGCCCGAAAGCGCGTCGAAACCACCCATGAAGAATCCGAAAAGTCTCGACAGCGTGATTCCCGAGGCTCCCAACAGAGGCTACGACGTCCACGAGACCATCGACCGGCTCGTCGACCGCGAATCGTTTTTCGAACTCATGCCCCGCTTTGCGCCCGAACTCGTGACGGGGTTAGCGCGCATCGACGGCCAACCGATGGGAATCGTGGCGAACCAACCAAAGCACATCAGCGGGGCCATATTCCCCGATTCGGCCGACAAGGGCGCGGGCTTCGTATGGACCTGTGACGCCTACAACATACCCCTGATTTATCTCTGCGATACGCCCGGCTTCATGATCGGCTCGCAGGTCGAGCGCGAGGGCGTGCTCCGCAAAGGGCGGAAGTTCATCTACGCGACCGCCAATGCGCAGGTTCCGAAGTTCTGCGTCATCACGAGGAAGGCTTACGGGGCCGGTATCTACGCGATGTGCGGGCCCGCCTTCGGAGCCGACGCGACGCTCGCGCTCCCGAGTGCCGAGATCTCCGTGATGGGTCCCGACGCGGCAGTCCACGCCCTCTTCGGCGAGCAGATAGCGGGGATGGATGGCGAGGCACGCGAGCAGTTCGTCGAGAGCGCGAAAGAGCAGTTCGAGGAGTACGTCGACATCGAGGCCCAAGCCTCGAACATGGAGGTCGACGAACTCGTTCCCGCCGGCGACCTCCGCGAGCAACTCGAAGCGCGCCTCGCGGCGTTCGCCACGAAACGCCGAAGCGAACGCCCGCGCCACCACGGCACCGTGCTATTTTAGGGTGCGAACGCCCGGTGTGCGCCCCGCATCGCCCGCCACAGCCGCTCGCGGTCGTCGCTGTACGCCAGATGTGACTCGCAGCCACAGTCCGACGCACCGAACCCCACGACCGGCTGGCCAGAGAGCGCACCGGCAACCGCACATTCGACGTCCGCGTCGGCCGTCCGTGCGACCGCCACGACGGTCGTCTCGGGCTGGCCGAGGAGATAGTCGATGTGCCAGTGGCGGGTGTCGTTCTCACCGGTGGCGACCGCGCGGTGGCGCTCGACCCGCGCGAACCCGCCCGTGCCGAGCGCACTGCCGGTGTAGGCGTACCAGCCCCGCTCGAAGGTGTGTTCGCCGAGCGCACCCACGGCGATGACCGCGCGCTCGGGCAACTCGACGAGCAAGGTGTACGTTCCGCCGGGCATGATCGGGCGTCGACCGCGACCCGCCTAACGGTCACGAAATCGTCTCAGAACGGCGTCGGCGCGAGCAACTGGCCGCCATCGACGGTGAAATACCCACCAGTAACGTAGGCGGCCGCGGGGCTGGCGAGAAACAATACTGTGGGCACGCAGTCGGCGGGCGTCCCGAAGCGTCCTGCAGGGACGTCGTCGAGAAACGTCTCGGGCAGTTCGCCGCCGGCAGCCTCGGTCACGCCTTCTGTTTCGACGATGCCCGGTGCGACCGTGTTCGCCCGGATGTCGTGCTCGCTCCACTCGCTCGCCACGGTCTGCATCAGGCTGTGGACGCCGGCCTTTCCTGCACCCGAGTGGGCGTGATACGGTGCGCCCCTGACGGAGTTGGTCGCGCCCATCGAGAGGATTGCACCGCCGCCGGTTTCCATCATCTGCTCGCCCGCGGCGAAGGTGCAGTAGGCCGTCCCGTCGAGGATGGTGCCCACGACCGCGCGCCAGCCGTTCGGCGTGAGCGATTCGGTGGGCGCGAGGAAGTTCGCGCCCGCGTTGTTCACGAGGATGTCGATACCGCCGAGGTCCGTGACCACTTCCTCGACCATCGCCTCGACCGCCTCGTACTCACGGATGTCGACGGTGGTCGCACACGCCCGCGCGCCCCGCGCTTCGATTTCCTCGGCCACCGGCTCCAAGTGACTCATCTCGCGGCTGGCGATGGCGACATCAGCGCCACAGTCGGCGAACGCGAGCGCGATTGCCCTGCCGATCCCTGTGCCACCGCCGGTCACGAGCGCCACCTCGCTCGCGAAGAGGTCCTCGGCGAACAGTGTCTCTACTGGGGGCGTCTCGCCGAGACCCGCCATCAGTCCAACTCCATGATGGCGCGCGCCTCGTCCGGTGTCGCCGGCTCGCGGCCCACAGTACGAGAGAGTTCGGCGGCTTTGCCGACGAGTTCGGGATTCGTCGCCATCTCCTCGTTCGGAAGATAGAAGTTGTCTTCGAGTCCCACGCGGACGTTGCCGCCCATCGAGAGTGCGGCGGCGACGAGCGGCCACTGGTCTCTACTGATCCCGATGACCTGCCAGTTCGCGCTCGCGGGCAACTGGCGCACCTGATGGGCCAAGTTCTCGACGGTGGCCGGAACCCCGCCGAGAACGCCCATGATGAGGCTGAACTGCAAGGGATGACCGAGTTCGCCCTGTTTCAACAGCGGTCGCGTGTTGGCGATGTGGCCGGTGTCGAAGCATTCGAGTTCGGGCCGAACCCCTGAGTCCTCCATCGCGGTGACGAACTGGCGGATCTCGTCGAAGGAGTTCTCGAAGACCATGTCGAAGACGAACTCCTCGCGGCTGTCAGAATACTTCGCGTAGTTCATCGACCCCATGTTGAGCGCCGCGATGTCGGGCTGGACCTCTTTCACATAGTCGATGCGCTCCTCGGGTGGCGCGTGGAGCGCGCCGGTAGAGAAATTGACGACGATATCGGTACGGTCGCGGATTTCGTCGTGGATTTCTTGATAGATTTCCGTGTCGTAGGTCGGGCTGCCGTCGTCGGTGCGGGCGTGGATGTGGGCGATGGCCGCCCCCGCCTCGCGCGCCGCGGCGGCGTCCTCGGCGATCTCTTTCGGTGTATAGGGAATCGCCTCACACTGGTCGCGGGTGGTGAGCGCGCCCGTGAGCGCCGCCGAAATCACGGTTGTATTGGGGTCGTTGCCCTTTATCGACTCTTGGTCTCGTATCGTCATAATTCATCCATCTTATCGACCGCTCCAGTCGGGTTCTTCGTCCATCAGGAAGGCGTTGATGCCTTCCTCGGTGTCCTCGCTCATGGCGATAAGCGCGATGATCTCGCGCATATAGGACAAGGCCTCGCCGAAGCCCATGTCGCGCTGGGTGTAGTAGGCCCGCTTGCCCATCTCTATCATCACCGGCGAGGACGAGGCGAGGTCCGCGACGAGGCTATCGAGTTCGGTCTCGAACTCACCCTCGGGGACCACATCGGTCGTCAGGCCCATCTCGTGGGCGCTCGTGGCGTCGATGTGCTCGCCGGTGAAGAGGAGTTTCAGGCCGCGCTTTTCGGTGACGGTGCGCATGATCGGTACCAAGGCCTGTGCGGGGAACAGGCCGATATCCACTTCGGGCGTGCCGAAGGTCGCTTCCTCGCTTGCGAGAAGCATGTCACACGCGGCCGCGAGACCCATCCCACCGGCCAGACAGTAGCCCTCAACGGCCGCCACCGTCAGCGCGCGCGTTGCGACCAACCGCTCCATCAGGGTCGAAAGCCCCGAGAACCCCTCACGATAGGCCTGTGGTCCCTCGCCGAAGTTCGCGGCCATGCTCTTGAGATCCCCTCCCGAGCAGAAGGTTCCGCCCACACCGCGGATGACGACCACCCGCGCCGGGCCCTCGTCGGCGGCCGCAAGCACGTCCAGCAGCCCTTCGATGACGCTCTCGTTCAGCGCGTTGCGCTCGTCGTGTCGGTCGATGGTCGCGCGTATCACCAGTCCGTCGTCGCTTTCGCGCACGTTGAGGTCCGCGTTGCTCTCAGCTGTTCGGTCGGTCATCGCCACCCGCTCGATTGCCCGTTTCGACTGTCGTTCATCCTCTCACGAGTCTCCCGTTCGTGAACGACACTCACGGGCGAGTGATAACTGTACCCCGTCGAATGTGCGGGCGCTTTTGTGCTCAGGCCGGACTCGGCGTCTGGACGTGCGAGAGATAGGCCGCGAGGTCCGAGGAGGTTATCATGCCGATAACGCCGTCCTCGTCGCTGACGACCGGCACGTGGTGGAAGCCGTGTTCAGTCATCGCGTCGGCGACCGCACGGATGGGGTCCTGTGCGGCCGCCGTGACGATGTCGGTGCTCATGTAGTCCGAGACCGGTGTCTCGGCTTTCGGACGGCTTTTGGCGACGATATCGACGAAATCCGTTCTGGTGAGGATGCCCCGCAGCGCACCGTCTTCGACGACCACGACCGATCCGATGTCGTTGTCGAGCATCAGTTCGGCCGCGTCGGCGACGAGCGTCTCCGGGGTGACCGTGTGCAGCTCCGACGACATCAACTGTCCGACGAACACGTCGTCCATGATGGTAAACCGTGTGGGTGACTGATAAACGTTGACTCCGTGGTGAAATCCGCCGGCCCGTCGAGCGCCGATGCGCGCGACCGGCCGATTTATCCGCGGCGGGGCGCTCGACGGCGCATGGACCTGCTCCACACCTGTCTCAACGTCACGGACATCGAGCGCGCGGTCACCTTCTACACCGAGGAACTCGGCTTCACCGAGTCGTGGTCGTTCGAGACGCCCGACGGCGAGACCGAAAACCGGTACGTCGCCGCCGAGAACGGCGTCGAACTCCAACTGTCGAAGACCGATGGGCAGACCGAAGTCGAGGGCGGCACCGCGTGGGACCACCTCGCCGTGGGCGTCGACAGCGTCGACCGCGCGTTCGAGGATGTCGACCACTACGGCGTCGTCCAGGAACCGGCCGACCAACCCGCCGCCGGGGCACGAACGGCGTTCGTCGAGGACCCCGACGGCCACGTCGTCGAGTTCGTCGAACCGCTCGACGACTGAGAAGCCCACAGAAGCTCGGAGCGCAAGTCGTTTGTCGGTAGCGGCGTTCGATTATAGCAGTGACGAACGCGAACGACACCGAAGAGACCGCCATCACCGCAGCCGAGTTCCGGGCGGCGCTCGAAGAGCTAGCAATGCCCGTGGCGACGGCGAGCGCGGTGGCGCGCACCCTCGATTGCACCCAGACCGAAGCGAGCGACGCGCTCGATTCGCTGGTCGCATCGGGGAAACTCGAACGGATGGACGTGAGCGACGACCCCGTGATATGGTATCCCTGCGAGTTCGCCGACTTCGTCGATCCCGAGCATATCATTCCATTTCCCGAACGCCGCGAACTCGTCGTCGAACATCCCGAGCAGTTCACGCGCGCCCAACTCACGCAGTTCGCCCACCTCGTCGATTCGTCCGACGAGGCCTACATCTACGAGATACGTGAGGAGGACGTCTGGTGGGCTCCCTACGACCACATCGACGGACTCGTCGGGACGATGCGTGACGTGTTGGGCGAGTCCGTGCCGGAGTTGGAGGAGTGGGTGGAACGCCAGTGGACGCGCGCCCGGAAGTTCGCGCTGACCACCCACTCCGATGGGTACACGGTGCTGGAAGCCGAAAGCCCCGAACTCATGGGCAACGTCGCCCGCCAGAAACTCGATTCGGACCAGCTCCACGGACCGATTTCGGATACCGAGAGCTGGGTGGTCGAGGGGAACGAAGGCGACATCAAGCGCACGCTCTACGAGGCGGGCTACCCGGTTCAGGACCAGCGCGAACTCGAAGGCGGCGCGGAGCTCGACATCGACCTCGGCGTCGATCTGCGCGAGTACCAGGAAGACTGGCTCGATCGCTTCCTCGACACCGGTGCGGGCGTGCTCGTCGGGCCGCCGGGCAGCGGCAAGACGATCGCCGCCATCGGCGCGATGGCCGAGGTCGGCGGCGAGACGCTGATCCTCGCGCCGGGGCGCGAGCTCGCCGGCCAGTGGCACGAACAGCTGCTCACTCACACCTCGCTCGCTCCCGACCAGATCGGCGAGTACCACGGCGGCGAGAAATCGATCCGTCCGGTGACCATCGCCACCTATCGAACGGCGGGCATGGACCGCCACCGCAAGCTGTTCGACGAGCGTCGCTGGGGGCTCATCGTCTACGACGAGGTGCATCACGTGCCGGCGACCATCTACCGCCGCAGCGCCGACCTCCAAGCCAAACACCGCCTCGGGCTGTCGGCAACGCCCATCCGCGAGGACGACAAGGAGGGTGAGATCTTCACGCTCATCGGCCCACCCATCGGCACTGACTGGGCAAAATTATTTGAAGCGGGCTTCGTCGCCGAGCCCGAAATCGAACTCCGCTATGTCCCGTGGCGCTCGGAGGAAGACCGTACCGAGTACGCGAGCGTCGAGGGCCACGAGCGCCGGCAGGTCGCCGGCACGAACCCCGCGAAACTCGACGCCGTGCGCTCGCTGCTCGCCGACCACGAGGGGGCAAAGGCACTGATCTTCGTCGAGTGGCTCGCTCAGGGCAAGAAGTACGCGGAGACGCTCGGGATTCCGTTCATCAGCGGCGAGACGCGCTACGCCGAGCGCGAGCGGCTGTTCGACGAGTTCCGGCGCGGGGCACGGGATCGGCTCATCGTCTCGCGGGTCGGGGACGAGGGCATCGACCTACCGAGCGCGGAGGTCGCCATCGTCGCCTCCGGTCTCGGTGGCTCGCGCCGGCAGGGCTCCCAGCGCGCCGGGCGGACGATGCGCCCGACCGGCAACTCACAGGTCTACGTGCTCGCCACGCGGGGCACCCGCGAGGAGGAGTTCGCCAGAAACCAACTGCGCCACCTCGCCGGCAAGGGCGTTCGCCTGCACGAGACCGAGACGGGCTGACCGCGCCGCTTTCGACGGGGAGACAACTCAGAACGTGAGATAGCCGAGATGCATCCCGCCGAAGACCAGCCCGAACACCACCACGAGTATCAACAGCAGTCCGATCATGTACTGGTAGGCCCCGTCGACCGTCGTCAGCTGTGGAACGTTCATGGATGAGCCGTTGCGGCCGAACCTTTTAGTGCTACCGTCCTCCGCTCGTGAGGGACCCGCCATCACAGCGCCTCGCAGAGCGCGTCGACGTCCTCGGCGGTGTTGAACGCGTGGACCGAAACCCGGACGGCCGCCGGCGACGGCAGCGACCGAATCACGATATCCTCCTCGGCGAGGCGCGAGACGGTGGCTTCAGGATTGTCGGCCGCAACCGTCACCAGCCCGGATTCGTATTCTCGGGGACTCAGCAGTCGGTCGTCGTCGAGACCCGCCTTGAGCCGGTCGGTGAGTCGCTCGATGCGTCCCTCGATGGTGTCGGTCCCGATAGATTCGATACAGTCGATGGCTGCCTGTAGCCCCGCATACGGTGCGGGCGAGGTCGTGCCGATTTCGAGGCGTTTCGCGCCCGCCGCGAACTCGTACTCGTCGGCGTTCGGGTCCGTGACGCTTCGATAGCCCACCCGGTCGGGGTCGAGCGCGGCGGTCGCCTCGTCGGCGACGTAGAGGAAGCCAGCGCCCCACGGCCCGCAGAGCCATTTGTGGCCCGCGCCGACGGCGAAGTCGGCACCCCACTCACCGACGTCGACGTCGACCTGTCCCGGCGACTGGACGGCATCGACGAGCACGCGCGCGCCAGCGTCGTGGGCGATGTCGGTGAGGTCGGCGATGGGCAATCGAGTTCCGTAGTTCCACGTAATGGAACTCAGACAGAGCAGGTCGGCTCCCGCGAGCACCTCGATTGCCTCGTCGCGGTCGATGCGTCCCGCGTCGGTTTCGAGGACTCGGATCTCGATGCCGTAGCGGTCGCGCAGTCGCTTCCAGGGAAGGATGCCAGCCGAGTGCTCGCAGTCGGTGCGCACAACTACGTCACCCTCATCCCACGGGAGCGCCGCTGCGACACGGCTGATGCCGTCGGCGGTGCTCTGTGTCAGCGCGATCTCGTCCGTTTTGGCATCGAGAAATCCGGCGACCCGTTCGCGGGTGTCCTCGAAGGTCCCGAACAGGGCGGGATAGGCTCCCTCGCCCGCGGGGGCGACGTACTGCTGGCGCTCGATTTCGTCGGTCGCGGCCTCGACGACGCTCGTCGGTGCGGGGCTTGCAGCGCCCGTGTTCAAGTAGGTCACGTCGTCGAGCACCGGAATCTCCTCCCGGAGGTCGAGCGGGTCCATAAGTGGGAAAATGGCGGCCCCATAGAAGGGTGTTCCCGTTCGTTCCCGATTAAACACCGTTATCCCGTGGCCCGGCCGATTCCCGGTATGTACCTCGCGGACCGGACGTGGCCGGAACTCGACGACATCGACGAGCGGTCGCTCGCGGTCGTGCCCGTGGGTTCAACCGAACAGCACGGCCCACACCTCCCGCTGGCGACCGACCACCTCATCGCCGAATCGCTCGCCCGCGAGGCCACCGACCGGGCCGACGTGCTCTGCACACCGACGGTACACGTCGGCGTCAGTCCCCATCACCGCCAGTTCAACGGGACGATGTGGGTCGACCCGCCGGCCTTCCGTGACTACATGGCAAGCCTCGCACGCAACCTCACGTATCACGGTATCGACAGAATCGTCTTCGTCAACGCCCACGGCGGCAACATCGTCCACCTCCGGGAAGTGGGCCGCCGCCTGCGCGACGCGGGCGACGCCTACGCCATCGAGTGGATGTGGAACGATTCGATTCCCGATCTCGTCGACGACCTCTTCGAGACGAACGGTCCCCACGGCGGGCCGAAGGAGACGGCCATGATCCAGCACATCGCGCCCGACCTCGTCCGCGAGGATAAATTGGAGACTGCCCGCGACGGCGGATTGCTCGACTTCGAGGCGGACGGAATGACGGTTCATGGCTCACGGACGTTCTACGACTCCATCGACAACACCGAGAACGGAGTCCTCGGCGACCAGACCGACGCCACCGCCGAAAAGGGCGAGCAACTGTTCGAGGCTGCGACAGACCAGTTGGTTCAGTTGCTCGATTGGCTCGGCGACCAACCGCGCGACGCGCTGATGGCGAAGCCACACGTCTGATTCGTCGGCGGCAGCCCCGATCGCTTCCCATGTCTCGTTCGACCACCGAATCCGATTCGGGCGGAGCGACCGCTCTCGAACTTCGTGGGCCGCGTCCACACGGGACAACCTACTTACGCGCGAGCGCGCTATACGGAGCATGCGAGACGCGTTCATCGTCGATGCGGTGCGAACACCGTTCGGCAAACGCAGCGGTCAGTTCCGCGACACCCACCCACAGGACCTCGCGGCCGCACCCCTGACGGCGCTCGAAGAGCGGATCGGCTTCGACCCGGAAATCGTCGAGGACGTGATCTACGGCTGTGTGACGCCGGTCGACGAGCAGGGGATGAACATCGCGCGGCTCGCACCGATGGTCGCCGGTTGGGGCGACGGCGTGCCCGGCGTGCAGCTGAATCGGATGTGTGGCTCGGGCCAACAGGCAATCAATTTCGCCGCCGCACAGGTCCAATCGGGGAGTCAAGACGTCGTGGTCGCCGGCGGCGTCGAGCACATGTCGCGGGTGCCGATGGGGTCGGACGGGAACAGTCTCACCGAAACCTACTTCGACCACTTCGACGAACTCACCACGCAGGGCGAGGGAGCCGAGCGCATCGCCGAGCAGTACGACATGACCCGCGAGGAAGTCGACCAATTGGGAGTGGACTCCCAGCGGCGCTGGGGCGAGGCGTGGGACGACGGCCGCTACGACTCACAAATTGCGCCTGTGGAAACCGAACTCGACGGCGAATCCGTCACTGTCGAACGCGACGGCCACCCGCGACCGGACACCGACCGCGAGACGCTCGGCGAACTTCCTCTCTCCTTCCGCGAGGAGGGCAACGGCGTCCTCCACGCGGGCAACTCGTCGGGTATCGTCGACGGTGCGGGCGCGCTCGTCGTCGCCAGCGGGGAAGCGGTCGAGGCACATGGATGGAAGCCGATGGCGCGCATCGTCGCACGGGAGGTAGTCGGTGTCGACCCCATCACGATGCTCACGGGTCCTATCCCCGCCACCGAGAGAGTGCTCGACGAGGCTGATATGACTGTTGGGGACATCGACCTGTTCGAGGTGAACGAGGCGTTCGCGCCGGTCGTGCTCGCGTGGCTCGACGAGACGGGAGCCGACTGGGCGCGGACGAACGTCAACGGCGGCGCAATCGCCCACGGCCATCCCCTCGGCGCGACCGGCGCGGCGCTCGTGACGAAACTCGCCCACGAACTACAGCGCACGGGACAGGAGTACGCGCTCTCGACGATGTGCATCGGGTTCGGACAGGGCATCGCCACGATCATCGAGCGCGTGTAGGAGCAGGCCGTTTCGGCCGCCGGCCGCAGGGTCGAAGTGGATTCGGCTCTCAGAGGTTCCATGAAACCGTACGAGCGAAAACAGCTCCTCGCGCGCCTCGACCGCGAGGGCGCGACCGTCGGGGCGACGATTCCCGACGAAATCACCGTCCAGGGCGAGCGACTCGCGCTCGCCGAGTTCGTCTTCGAGACGCGGTCGCGCGGGTCAGTGCCGGCCGACGAGCGCGAGACCGTCGAGCAGGCCAAGCGAAACCTCCGGCGCGAGCGCCTCGCGCGCCGACAGCGCATCGAGGAGGGTGACATTACGCGCGAGCGCGGCGAGGAACTCGTCGAGAGCATCATCGGCATCGAGCGCGCGCTGCACGCACTCGGCGACCTCGGGACCGCCGACATCGAGCGCGAGGCGACGGCGAAAGAGGCCGCCGACCAAAAGCGCTGGATGAACTTCCTGCAACAGGCGCTCGGACGGGACGAATCGAGGGCACGCCGATGAGTACGAACGACACCGTCGCCGACCGCTTCGAGGAGTTCGCCGACCGCCTCGAAGCCACAGGTGTCGAATACAAACCACAGTCCTACCGTCGGGCGGCCGAGAACGTCCGCGCCCATCCCGAATCCGTCGAATCGCTGGTCGCCGATGGGCAGGCGGCCGTCGAGGAAATCGAGGGCGTCGGCGAGGCACTCGCCGAGAAAATCGTCGAGTTCGTCGAGACGGGCGACATCGAGGAACTGGATGAGCTACGCGCCGAACTACCTGTTGAGATGGCCGAACTCACGCGGGTCGAGGGCGTCGGACCCAAAACCGTGGGGACGCTCTACGAAGAACTCGGCGTCGAGGACCTGGACGACCTCGAAACGGCCGCGCGCGAGGAGCGCATTCAGGAGGTCGAGGGCTTCGGCGCGAAGACCGAGGAGAACATCCTGTCGGGTATCGACTTCGCCCGGCAGGCCGGCGAGCGCGCGCTGCTCGGCGACGCACGGCCGCTCGGCGAGGAACTGAAGAACTACGTCGCGGGGCCGGGGGCGGTCGCCAACTGCGAACTCGCGGGGTCGCTGCGGCGCTGGCGCGAGACCATCGGCGACGTCGACGTGCTGGTTGCGAGCGACGAGCCCGAAACCGTCGTCGAGCGATTCACCGACTGGGAGCGAACTGACGAAATCATCGAGGCCGGCACGGGCAAGGCCAGCATCCGCTCGAAAGGAGTACGGGTCGATCTGCGAGTGGTGGTTCCCGAGGAGTTCGGCAGTGCGCTCCAGTATTTCACCGGGAGCCGCGATCACAACATCGGCTTTCGCAATCGCGCCATCGAACAGGAGTTGAAAGTCAACGAGTACGGCGTCTTCGATGTGTCGGATGTCGGGGACATCGAGGCGGGCCAGCGCGTCGGCGAACGCGTCGCGGGCAATACGGAGGAGGGCATGTACGATGCCGTGGGACTACCGTGGATTCCACCCGAACTCCGCGAGGACGGTGGCGAACTCGCCGCCGCGGCCGCCGGCGAACTGCCCGACCTGCTCACCGAGGGGGACGTTCGCGGCGACCTCCACGTCCACTCCGAGTGGTCCGACGGTGACTACACGATCACGGAGATGGTCGCAGGCGCGGCCGAATTCGGCCACGAGTACGTCGCCATCACCGACCACGCGAGCGGGCCGGGAATCGTCGCCGACACGGGTCTCTCGGACGACGACCTCGAATCCCAGCGCGCGGCCATCGAAGAGGCTGCCGAGAATGCCGACATCGATGTGTTCGCGGGCGTCGAGGCGAACATCGACGCCGATGGCGGGGTTTCGGTCGGCGACGGCGTTCTGGAGGCTCTCGACATCGTGGTCGCCTCACCGCACAGCGCGCTCGACGGCGACGGCACCGAGCGGGTCGTCAGCGCCATCGAACACCCACACGTCGATATCATCGGTCATCCGACCGGGCGCTACCTGAACCAGCGCAGCGGTCTGGACCTCGATTTCGAGCGGGTCGCCGCAGCGGCCGCCGAACACGACGTCGCGCTCGAAGTGAACGCGAACCCGCAACGGCTCGACCTCTCGGGCGGTGCGGTCCGGACGGCGATCGAGGCAGGAGCCACGGTCGTCATCGACACCGATGCCCATCGACCGGCGAACTACGACCTCCTCGGGTACGGGGTTCACACCGCCCGGCGCGGCTGGGTCGAAGCGGATAACGTGCTCAACACGCACGATTACGGCAGGGTACGGGAGTTTCTCGACGGGTAACTCAGAACGGCGCGTCGGTCGCGTCGCTGGCGGTGGCCGTGCGGTCGTCGGTGGTCGTGCGTTCGACGGCGGCGTCGAGCGGGCCGTCCCACGCTTCGAGACCGCCGGCGAGACTCTCGACGGTGGCGTCGTCGATCGCTTCGGCCGAGCGGAGCAACTGGACGGCCTGCAAACTTGCCTTGCCGTGCGGACAGACGGTCACGATGCGCTCGGCGTCGGCGAAGCGCTCGACGCTCCGGGGTAGTTCGGCGAAAGGAACGTTCTCGCTGTCGGGAATGTGGCCGCGCTCGAAGGCAGCCGACGAGCGGATGTCGACGACGCGAATCGCTTCGTCGCCATCGAGACGGGATTCGAGTTCGTCGGGCGTGATTTCGTCGCTCACAGGGAGCGGTAGCGGTTTCGGGCGAATAAAACCGCCGTTCGTCAGAGCAGACCCTCCTCGCGCGCGAGCAGCAGCCCCTCGATGGTGGCGTCGTTTGCGGGTTCTTCGCGCGCCACCGCGAGCGCTTCATCGATTGGTATCGTCGTCACGGTCAGAAACTCGTTGTCGTCGAGGTCGCGGTCAGTGGGGGTAAGTCCCTCCGCGAAGACGATGGCGCGGCGATGCCGGAGCACGCCAGTAGCGACCCAGAACTCGGAGAGCAGCGAGATGCCTGCGGCCTCGAAGCCGGTCTCCTCGCGGAGTTCGCGCGCGCCCGCCGTGGTGGCCGATTCGCCGTCCTCGACGATACCGGCCGGGAGTTCGAGACACTGCTCGCCGATAGCTGGCCGATACTGGTCGACGAACACCAACTCCTTGTCGCTGCGAGCGACCACCACGACCGCCGCCGGGAGTTCCGCCCAGTAGTACTTCTTTTCCGTTCCATCGGGCTGTTCGACGCGGTCGTAGCCACCGGTGTACCAGCCGGTCTCGTACTCGGTGACCGATTCGAGAACCGGCCAGTCGTGGTCGGTGTTGCTCATATCGCATATGCGCACGCCGGGCGCTAAACGGTGGCGCTCGGCGATGTCGTGAGATTGACCTACTCCACCTCGTGGAGGCGCTCGCCACGGTGCAGCCGCGTCGCAATCGAGAAGGTCTGCTCGTTCGAACGCCGCGTCGGGAAGTGGGCGGCCATGTAGCGTGCGGTCGCCATCAGCGCCGTCCGCTGCTCGCTCTCCTCGTCGACGTATTCGAAACGCTCGATGGCCGCCGTCAGGTTCTGGAGGGTGTGGAAGTCGGCGTCCTCGCGGAGCAATCCGCGCCCGAGCGTACGTTTCAAATCATCAGAGTCGCCGTCGGCATCGAAATGTTCGCTCACGAGGCTGGCCGCACGATTGGTGTTGCCCTGTTCGTCGAACGCGCCGAGCAGGTCGGCGCGGACATCCGCGGGCGCGCGATCGGTCTCGCCGGGATCGGGCACCGGCGCGCGCGGCGAGTTGAGGAACCGATCGAGATAGACCGACATCGCGCCGTCGAAGCAGGTCCGATAGAGTTCGGTCGCGTCGGTCTTCTGGGTCGCGCGGTGGAGGGCGTTCGCGTAGGTGAAGGTGTGATGGACGGTGTTCCAGTCGTTGAACTCGTTGTTCGTGGCGAACCAGAGCACCCGGCGGGTGGCCGCGCGCGCGACCGCGTCGGCGAGCTGTTCGGTCGTCGCACCCGATTTGATGGCGTCGGTCAGCGCGTCGATGATCGCCTCCGCATCGTCGGCGAGTAGCGTCTCGACGAATCCCTCGGGGCGCTCCCACTCTTTGCCCTCGCCGGCAGCCACGAGATCGGAGAGGCGATCGTTCGCATCGGTACACAGCCCTGCGATGTCCACGGGTTGACGCCACGAGGAGAGTTCTTCACTTCTGGTGGCGTCGGTGATCTGGGCGACCGTCGAGGCGAGCGCGGCATCGGCATGTTCCTCCCAGCCGAGGTGTTGTGCCGTCTCGAAGGCCGTGTTGATGAAATCCAGTGTGTGCCCGGCGTTCATGTAGCGGTGGTCGGTCGCGGCCGAAAAGACCATCTCCGCGACGTCTTCCGGCGGGAGCGTGTCGATAGCCGTGAGTAGACAGCGCTCCGCGCCGTCGGTGTCGCGCACCTCGCAGGTATTCCGGAACCACGACTTGAGACGTTCCTTCGAGAGGTCGCGGTTGTCGAAGGCGTACTGCTGGAAGCGTGGTGGTTCGCCGGCCGAATCGTCGGCGACCTCGCGGACGCCCGTGAACATCGCTCGGCGCTTGTCCCGGCTGCCGACGTGGTCGTAGAGGTTCGCCATGCAGCCCAAGGTAGTGAGACCGCGTCCCCAGCCCATCGCGCGGTAGCGCGTGCCGAAGTTGACGGCGGTTTCGAGCGGCGTGTAGAACCCCTCTCCCTCCTCATCTAAGCCGATCACCGACTTCGCCATCACAAGCGAGATGTCTTCCTGCAGGCCGTCGGCGAGTCGGTTGCGAAATCGTGTCGCGGGCGGGACGTCGGGTTCGGGGTCGGGGTCGAGATACACCTCGCCGTCGTCGATTGCGGTCGGGAAGGTCTGGACGTCGTCGGCGAAGAGGTCGAAGGTGTCGCCCTCCTCCAGTTCGAAGCGTGCGTGATGCCAGTGGCAAGTGAGGATGCCGTCCTCGACGGTCCCGCGGGTCAGCGGGAAGCCCATGTGCGGACAGCGGTTGTCGACGGCGTAGACTGCGCCCTCGTGGTGGAAGAGCGCGATCGGCCGGCCGTCGCTGCTGACGACTTTTCGGCCTTCGGCTTCGAGGTCCGACAGCGATGCGACCTGTACGTAGCCCGTGTCTTCGACCGCCATATCTGCGAATTAGTGACACGCCCACAAAACGGTTCCCTGAAACGATGTTTTGTAACCGAATCGACTATTTCGTCTGAGTGATCGACGAGTCGTGACTGAAGGTGCGTGGCGGCGCGGCCGCCGCGGTGCGGACCTGGCGGATGAAGGGCGAGGCGCGCCGGCACGAGCGGAGCGAGTGCCGCGACCGAAGGGAGCGCGCCGAGGGCTTCGGCGGTGCTGTGTGGTTGGCGGTTGCGGTGTGAAACAGTCGTGTCCGCGCGAACGCAGTGAACGGGGTTCGCCGCGAGCGCCGAAGGCGCGAGCGGGAGTTTTTAGTCCAGGTTTTTGGTCGGGGGTTGAGCGCGCGAAGCGCGCGATGCCCCCGTCTAAAAAGTGGGTGCTTAGAACGCGCCGCTCTCGACCGAGATGTCGGCGTGGAGGTCCTCGCGCAGCGCCGAGTGGACGTGACAGATCTCCTCGCCGCGTTCGACGAGTTCGTCTTCCTCGCCGCTGATGTCGGCCTCGACACGCATGTCGAAGCGGATGGCTTCGAGGTCGTCGTCATCGTCGAGGTCGGCCTCGGCGTCGATCTCGATCTTCCCGAGGTCGTCGTGGTCGCGCTGCTGACCGGCGACGCGGAAGGCCGGGATGTAGCAGGAGGCGTAGTCGGCGACGAGCGTTTCGTTCGGGTCTGGTCCCGTCTCGTTGGTGGCGTCGATGGTGAGTTCGAAGTCACCGAGTCGACTGGTAGTGGCGAATCCCTCTTCGGACGTGCTGCTGACGGTGATGTCTGCCATTGCACCTGTTCTGGGAGCGCCGCGACCGTAAGCGTCCCGGTCGTGCAGGTGGTCTACACGATCGATTCAGTCGAGCGTGAACGAGCCGTCGTCGTCGAGGACGTGGACTTCGCTGTCGGGCGCGCGCTCGGCGACCGCATCGGCGAACTCCTGTGGGTCGGCTTCGAGCGGCGGCATGGTATCGTAGTGCATCGGGAACACGTGGGGCGCTTCGAGCCACTCGGCGGCGATGGCGGCCTGCCAGATCCCCATCGTGAAGTGGTCGCCCATCGGGAGTGCCACGGCATCGGGCTGAAGGTACGGAGCGATGACGTCCTTCATCTCGCTCATCAAACCTGTGTCGCCGGCGTGATAGAACGAGGTCCCCGTGCCGTCGGGACCCGGCTGTTCGTCGCTGACGAGATAGCCCGCGGGATTGCCGAGTTCGTACTCGTAGCCCATGTCGATGCCGCTGGTGTGATCGGCCCGGTGCATCGTCACGTAGGCGTCGCCACATTCCACAGTTCCCCCGATGTTCATCCCGATGGTGTCGTCGGCACCCATCTCCGCTTCGACGTAGGCGGCGACTTCGACCGGGGCGACCACCGTCGCATCCGTGAATTCGCCGACGTGGGCGATGTGGTCGGCGTGGCCGTGGGTCAGGAGTACGTAGTCGGGTTGGTCGATGTCCGCCGGCTCCATTTCGGTATGCGGGTTGTCGAAGAAGGGGTCGATGAGCAGACTGGTGTTTCCGACTTCGAGATACCACGTCGAGTGACCGTGCCAGGTGAGTTCCATTGCACTCCGGAGTTCTCGCGTCACGCACTTAATACTGTAGGCGAGCGTGTGGACGGAGAACACGGACGGATGCGTGTGTATTTATCAGGGCCGGCGACGAGAGGCGGCCATGCACCGCGTCAGGTTCCGCGACCCCGAGGGTGAGGTTCGCACCGGCGAGTGGGATGCCGAGGAAAGTCGCATCACCGCCAACGCCGGTCCGACGGGGAGAGTCGCCTTTCCGGACGACACGTTTTCGCCGGGGGAAGTCGACGTACTCGCCCCGACCGAACCGTCGAAGATCGTCTGTGTCGGTCTCAACTACGAGGATCACGCCGAAGAGCAAGGTAGTGAGATTCCCGAGCGCCCGATGCTCTTCTTGAAGGGACCGAACGCCGTGGCGAGCCACAACCAGACCGTGGAACTCCTCCCGGGGAAGGAGCGCATCGACTACGAGGCCGAACTCGGCGTCGTTATCGGCACCGAGTGTCGCAACGTCGCCGAGGACGATGCGATGGACGTCGTGGGCGGCTACACGTGTGTCAACGACATCTCGAACCGCGACGACCAGTCGATCGAGCAGAACTGGGTGCGCGGGAAGGCCTTCGACGGCGCTGCGCCGATGGGACCGCTACTCGCCACTCCCGACGAGGTGCCAGAAGACGCGAGCATCGAACTCCGGGTCAACGGCGAGCGCAGACAGCACTCTTCGAGGGATCAGTTCATCTTCTCGATACCCGAACTCGTCGCGGAGATCACCGCCTATATGACCCTCGAACCGGGCGACGTCATCTCGACGGGAACGCCCGCCGGCGTCGGACCGCTGTCGGACGGCGATCGCGTGGCCGTCGAGATCGAGGGCGTCGGCACGCTCTCGCATTCGGTCACGATTCCATGACGGACTCGAACCAGCGCCGGAGGGTAGGGCTGACGTAGGCGATGGCTCCGAGCGCGACCAGCGCCACCCCGAGCGGGAAGACGAGCGGGTCGATGACGACACACTGGTTCAACGACCCGATGGCCGCGTAGTAGCGCTCGCCCTGATAGGTGACGACCGCGCCCTTGCGCAGTGCGTCCGTCCGAATCGGCCCGTCGATTTCGCTCTCGCTCGTGGGGGTCCCGATGGCCTCGACGAACGCCGTGCGCTCGGGACCGGAGAGGTCGCCCGCGGCGACCGTGGGACTCCCGGTCGTGTCGCTCGGCGAACTGACTTCGAGGATCGGGTCGCCACAGAGACCGAAGTCCTCCTGAATCAGCGCGTAGCCGCCGACGACGGCCGCACCGATGCCGATGGCGAACAGCAGCGCACCCAGAAAGCGCATCGTGAAGGCGATAGCGTCCGTACGATTCATTCGATACCGGCCTCTCGCCCGGGTCGATTATGTGCTTTCGGATGTCAGCAACCGGGCGATGGGGGACGAACCACGCCCGGAGGCGTGTGAGTACGCTTAAACCCCGTCACCCGTTTTTCGAACCATGCAGCCACGCGACCTCTCGAATCACACCGTGTACGCGGCGGGCCGAGGTAGCGAGGAGGTCGCCCGCGAGCTGGATCTCGCGCCCGACGAACTGGTGACACTCTCCTCGAACGAGAACCCGCACGGCCCGAGTCCGGCGGCGGCCGCCGCCATCCGCGACGGTGCCGAAACGGTCCACACCTACCCCAAGAGCGTACACACCGACCTCACGGAGCGCATCGCCGAGCGCTGGGCGGTCGATCCAGCACAAATCTGGCTCGCCAACGGCGGCGACGGCGCGCTCGATTACCTCTCGCGCGCGCTGCTCGACCCCGGCGATTCGGTACTCGTCTCTCGCCCCGGATTCGCCTACTACGCGATGAGCGCGCGCTATCATCACGGTCGTGTGAACACCTACGAACTGGAGCGATCGAACGGGTTCGCACAGACACCCGAGACCGTCCTCGACGCCTACGACGGCGAGCGTATCGTCTATCTCACGAGCCCGCACAACCCGACCGGCACGACCGCGAGCCTCGACACCATAGAGCAGGTGGCCGAAGAAACCGACGAGGAAACCTTGATAGTGGTCGACGAGGCTTACGGCGAGTTCGCCGACGTTCCGAGCGCGCTCGCGCTCGTCGAGGGTCGAGAGGGATGGAACGCCCGCGATGACGTCGCCGTGCTCAGGACGTTCTCGAAGGCCTACGGGCTGGCGGGCGTGCGACTCGGCTACGCCGTGGTGCCCGACGAATGGGCCGGGGCGTACGCGCGCGTGAACACGCCGTTCGCGGCCAGCGCGCTCGCCTGTCGGGCGGGTCTCGCTGCGCTCGACGACCGCGAACACGTCGAAAAAACCGTCGAGACGGTCCGGTGGGCGCGCGAGTTCGTGATGGACGAACTCGACGCAGACACATACCCGAGCGCGGGCAACTTCGTGCTCGTCGACGTGGGCGACGCCACGACGGTCGCGGAGGCCGCCAAACGGAAGGGCGTGATCGTCCGGGACTGTTCGAGTTTCGAACTCACCGACTGCATCCGGATCTCCTGTGGCACGCGCGAGGAGACCCAGCGCGCGGTCGAGGTGATAAACGAGGTGCTCGCATGAGTATGCGGGTCGCTATCACCGGCACGCCCGGCACGGGCAAGACGACCGCGACCGAACGCCTCGATCACGAAGTAGTACATCTGAACGACGTCATCCGCGCGGACGGACTCGATACAGGGACCGACGAGAGTCGGGAGAGTCTGGTCGCGGATATGGACGCGGTCGCGGCAGCCCTCGACGAGCGAGAAAAGGACGAAATCGAACTCGTCGAATCCCATCTCGCCCACCGGCTGCCGGCTGACCGGGTGGTCGTGCTGCGCTGTCATCCCGACGAACTCGGCGAGCGCCTCGCCGCCCGCGGTGAGTCCGAGAGGACGGTCGAGGAGAACCGCGAGAGCGAGGCGCTCGACGTGATCCTCGCCGAAGCCGTCGAGAGCCACGGACTCGATAGCGTCTACGAGATCGACGCGACCGAGCGCACTCCCGAGGAGACCGCCGCCGAAATCGAGCGGGTCGTCGCCGGCGAGCGCGAACCGAGCGCCGGGACGGTCTCGTTTCTCGACGCGGTGTCGGTAGAGCGCCGATGACGCTCGACCAGTACCGCTCGCTCGCCGACAGACTGTTGGAGCCGTTCGTCGGCTTGGCCGTGCGCGCGGGGCTGACGCCGAACGCGGTGAGTGTATTGGCGTTCGCCCTCGCGGGCGGGGCTGGGGTCGCCTACACCCTCGTGGGCGGCGAGTCAGTGTGGTATTTCGTCGGCGCAGTACTCGTGGGCCTGAACGGCGCGCTCGACCTGCTCGACGGGGCGCTCGCCCGCCGGCTCGACACGGCATCACGGGCCGGCGATCTGCTCGACCACGTGCTCGACCGGTACGCCGATATCGTGCTGGTCGTCGGACTCGCGGTGGGTATCGACAGGGAGGTTCTGGGCATCGTGGCCGTCACCGGTGTCTTGATGACCTCCTATCTCGGCACACAGGCGCAGGCGGTCGGTCTCGACCGGGTGTATGGGGGACTGCTCGGTCGCGCGGATCGCCTCGCGCTCATCGGCATCGTCACCGGACTGGCGGCGTTCGTCCAGTTCTCGATTCTCGATGTGAGCCTTGTCGGCTGGCTGCTGGTCGTGCTGGCCGTCGTCGGCCATCTGACGGCGCTCCAGCGCCTCTCGCACGCGTGGAGCGCGCTCTCGCCGGGCCGCTGAGCACGGCGGACGTTTTATACGCGCGGGTGGCCTTCTCCCGATATGGTTCAGTGTGAGATGTGCGGTGCGGAGACGGCTTCTCCGACGACGGTGAAAATCGAAGGTGCTGAACTCGACGTCTGTGACGACTGTACGGACTTCGGTACCGAGGTCGAACAGCAGTCGACCGGGAGTGCATCCACGAAATATTCGACCGGGTCGTCGGACGGCACCAACGAATCGTCGAGCGCCGGCGATTCGGGGAGCGCGGGCGGTTCGCGCCGGCGGGACATGTTCGACGACATGGACGAGGTGGTGCAAGATTACGACGAGCGCATCCGCACCGCGCGCGAGGCGGCGGGACTGAGCCAGAAGGAACTGGCCCAGGAACTCAACGAGAAGGCGAGCCTCATCAGAAAACTCGAACGCGGCGCGAGCCTCCCGAGCGACAGCGTCCAGAGCAAGCTCGAACGCAAACTCGACATCACGCTCACCGAGGGCGGCGTCTCCGATACCGAGTGGGAGGGTGGAGCCTCCACCGGCGAGTACACCCTCGGCGACGTCGTGCAGCGCAAGGATTCCTGAACGACTCTACGCCGGGGCTCGTCCGGCATCGCGACCAACCTCGCAACCTATTTGTCCGTCGCGGCTCCCCTCCAACCATGTTCGTCCTCGTCAATCTGAAAGCCTACGCCACCGATCCGGTCGAGATCGCGGCCGCCGCACGTGAAGTGGCCGACGAATCGGGTGCGCGGATCGCCGTCGCGCCTCAAGCGGCCCGGCTCGCAGCGGTCGCCGACACGGGCGTCGAGACGTGGGCACAGCACGTCTCCGCCGTGGAACACGGCAGTCACACGGGAAGTACGCTCGCCGAGGCGGTGGCGGAGGCGGGTGCGACTGGCACACTCATCAACCACTCCGAGCACCGGCTCCGCCTCGCCGACGTCGACGGGGCACTCGCCGCCGCCGACCGCGCAGGTCTCGAAACGGTCGTCTGTGCGAACAACCCCGCGCAGGTGGGTGCGGCGGCGGCGCTCGGGCCGGATGCGGTGGCGGTCGAGCCGCCGGAACTCATCGGCGGCGACCAATCGGTGAGTCAGGCCGATCCCGATATCGTCACCGAGGCGGTCACGGCGGCCGAAGCGGTCGATGACTCGGTGGACGTGCTCTGTGGGGCCGGCATCTCGTCGGGCGACGACCTCGATGCGGCGGGCGAGTTGGGTGCGGAGGGCGTGCTACTCGCCAGCGGCGTGGCGAAGGCCGACGACCCACGGGCGGCGCTTGCCGAACTGGTCGAACCGCTCTCCTGACACCGGCCACCGTGTCTCGCCCGTGGAGATGTCACTTCGGCATGAACACCATTGATGGTGGCCGTGACAGTAATCGAGGTATGGCAACGCACAACTTGCCCGATTACGAGGCCGCGCGCGGGGAGTTCTCGTGGGACGATATCTACGCCGAGGCCGACTGGGACGCCCCTGAGGAGTTCAACATCGGCCACGAGGTCTGCGACCGCCACGCCGACGGCACAGGGAAAGTGGCACTGGAGTACGCCGGCACCGACGGCGAGCGCGAGACGCTGACGTTCGATGACCTCGCCGAACGGTCCAATCAGTTCGCAAACGTGCTCGAAAGCGAGGGCATCGAGCGCGGCGACCGGGTGTTTACCTATCTGCCACGGGTTCCGGCCCACTACGTCGCGCTGGTGGGAACCCTGAAGCGCGGCGCGGTCTTCGGCGGCGTCAACGAGCGCTTCGGTCCCGACGGCATCGCCTATCGACTCGGCGACTGCAACGGGCGCGCGGTCGTGACCACCTCCGAGAACCGCGAGACGGTCGAACGCGCGCTTGAAGACGTCCCGAGCGTCGAGACCGTTATCACGGTCGACCGGGGCGATGGCATCGCCGACGGCGACGTGGATTTCGAGGAAGCAATGGCCGACGCGAGCGCCGAATACGAGGCGGCGAAGACGGGCAGCGAGGACAACGCCCTGCTCTACTACACCAGCGGCACGACCGGGCTGGCGAAGGGTGTCCTCCACAAACACCGGTGGGTCGCCGGCGTCGCGGCCACCCAGCGCTACGCGGTCGATCTGCAAGAGGACGATCTCTACTGGTCGACCGCCGACCTCGGCTGGCTCACGGGCCCCATCAACGCCCTCGGCGCGTGGTTCTGGGGCACGAGCCAGCTCGCCTACGAAGGTGAGTTCAGTCCTGAAAAATGGGCCGACCTTCTGGACGAGTTCCCGATCAGTGTATTATTCTCGGTGCCGACTGCCTACCGGATGCTCAGGACAAACGAGGACGTGCTCTCGGGCGTCGACCTCGACCTGCGCCACGCGCTCTCGATCGGCGAGCCGCTCTCGGCCGGCGTCGTCGAGTGGGGTGAACAGGCATTGGACGTGACGATTCTGGATACCTACGGCCAGACCGAGACCGGCAATATGGTCATCAACAACTATCCGATGATGGAACTCAGACCGGGGAGCATGGGCAAACCCCTTCCGGGTGTTGAGTCGGCCATCGTCGACCCCGAAACCGGCGAGGTGCTCGACCCCGGCGAGACGGGCGAGATCGCCCACCGGGGTGAGTTCCCCTGCTTCTTCGCCGAATACTGGGAGAACCCCGAAAAGACCGACGGCTGCTTCGTCGAGGGAAGCGATGGTGAATGGTATCTCTCGGGCGACCTCGCCCATCTCGATGAAGATGGGTATTTCTGGTTCGAGGGCCGCGCCGACGACGTGATCCTCTCCTCTGGCTACCGCATCGGTCCCTTCGAGGTCGAATCCTCGCTCGGCGAGCATCCCGCGGTGGCGGAGGCCGCGGTCGTCCCGAAACCCGACACCGAGCGCGGCAACATCGTCAAGGCCTACGTCGTGCTCACCGGCGACCACAGTGGTTCGGAAGACCTCGCCGAGGAACTGCAAACACACGTCCGCGAGGAACTGTCGGCCCACGAGTATCCCCGCGAGGTGGAGTTCGTGGACGACCTCCCCAAGACGGTGACCGGCAAGATCCGACGCACCGAACTGCGCGACAGGACGGCGGACCCGACCGAATGAGCGCGATCAGCGGACGAGATACGGTTCGTCGCCGGGCATGAACCGCCCGAGTTCGGCCTCGCGGCGGTAGTCGGTGCCGAGCAGCGTTTCGAGCGCCTCCCGCAATCGCTCGGCGTGGCCGTCGTTCCAGCCTCCGGGATCGGCTATCGGAACGACGAGCCAGCCGCTCCCCCGCAGCTCGGTCGCGTGAAGGGCGTCCATGTCGAGCGGTTGCGGTGGGGTACGGGCGGTGTAGGTCCGCAGGACGTGTTCGGTCGCGCGCTCGCCGACGGGAAGCAGGACGTGAGCGCCGATGGCGCGGAGTTCGGCGTCGAAAAATCGCTCGCAGTCGGCGTACGACTCCGGGGTCGGGTCGCCGGCACAGAGGTGGAGGTACGAGAGGAAGAGATCGTCGAGGGCGGGGGCGTCGGCGTCGGGATCGTCGAGCAACCCTATGTCGGCGAAGACGGCGAGCAGGCGGCGACCGGCGGCGTTCGTGAACGGGACGCCCGTATCGAGACCGCCGTGAACACCGGGATGGTCGCCGACGAGGTGCAACGCCGCGTTGGCGTCGCCGTAGCCCGCCACGAACCGTTCGCACGGCGGGCGCATGCCGAAGGGATTGCTCGTGCGGTCGGTGACGTTTTCCACGACACGCGTACGACGGCGGCGGACAAAGGCGTACGGATTTCGGTCGCGGGCGGACGACAATCAGTAGACGACGTACGACAGCAGATAGACGACGATGCCGAGTGCGAACGAGGTCATCCACAGCGAGGCGGCGACGCGACCGACTCGTGGATGGTTCGTTGCCGAGAGCGCCTCGACGGGCCGGGTGAGCGCGAGCAGCAGGACGTAGTAGAGCAGCGGGATGCAGACGATGGCGAGCGAGACGTGGATGGCGAGCGTCGGGAGATAGACGAACCGATATATACTATCGGGACCCGGAAACGGTGCCGGCCCGAGCAGCGAGACGCGGTAGAGATAGAGGACGAGGAAGGTGACGAACAGTGCGAGCGAGACACCCATCAACGTGCGATGGCGGCGGACTGCGCCGCGCCTGATGGCTCGCCAGCCGGTGGCGATAGTGACGATGGCGAGGGCGCTGACGAGAACGTTCACGAGGGGAATCGCGTCGAGCACCGCCGTCGGGGCACGTGGAAGCGTTCCCTCGAACGCTCCGAGAACGGCCCCGAAGACGAGCGCGAGCGATACCGCAGAGAGCAGTCCCGCAAGCGCCGGCACGTGATTTCGTGCGCGAAGCTCCATACCTCGGGCTTGGGTGGTGGCCCGCTTGTAGTTTGGTTATTCGTCCGCGAAATCGTCGAAGCGTGCCTGACCGTCGGTCGGTTCCGGGACCGACGCCGACCGATCGGCCGTCTCGTCCGCATCCGTCTCTCCTGTTCGCTCGATCCCGCCGTCGGCCCGCTCACCCTCGTGGGCGTCGAACCCGTCGAGGCTAGCCTGTTCACCGGATTCGAAGGCGAGGTTCGAAACCCTGACGCCGACTTTCCTGACTGCCGTGTCGTCGAACTCCCCAAGGAGGTCGAGCGCCACGGTCCGGAGGAGATCGGCATCGGCCACCGGGCCGGGCAGCGAGCGCGCGCGGGTGTTGACGTCGAACGGCGGGGTGACGACCTTGATGCCGATGGTGCGATAGAGCGCCTCCTCGCGCTCTGCGCGCTCGGCGACGGCGGTTGCGAGCGCCGCGACACGCTCGCGGAGGTCGTCCACGTCCTCGGTAGCCTCGGTGAACGCCGACTCGCGCGAGAGACTCTTCGGGCGGCCGACGGGCGTCACCGCTCGGGTGTCGTCGCCGCGGGCGAACGCACGGATCTCCCGGCCGCGCTCGCCGAACCGTTCGTCGAGCCTGCTCGGGGCGGTCTCCGCGAGGTCGCCCGCCGTCTCGATGCCCATCTCCCGGCATTCGCGGGCGGTCACGGGACCGACGCCGTGGACAGATTCGATGTCGAGTGGCGCGAAGAACTCGGCTACCTCGCCGGGTTCCACAGTCACGAGTCCGTCCGGTTTGTCGCGGTCGGCGGCGACCTTCGCGGCGCTCATGTTGGGGGCGACGCCGATGCTCGCGACGACGCCTACTTCCTGGAGGATGCGCTCTTTGACGTGACGGGCGTAGCCCTCGGCGAGCGTCCGGCCGTCGACGCGCTGCCACGAGGTCCGCTCGGTGACGTCGAGGGCCGCCTCGTCGATGCTCACCTCGCGGACGATGTCGGCACAGTCGTGTAGAACCTCCCGAACCTCCTCGCCGACGGTCTCGTAGTAATCGAGATCGACGGGGAGATAGTGACCAGTGACCTCGTCTGCGTTCGCATCCTCGACGCGAGGCAGTCGATCGAGCGCCGTCGAGATGGCCTGTGCGCTCTCGATGCCCTCGGCGCGGGCTTCGTAGCTCGCGGTGGCGACCGCGCCGTGGCTCTCGCCGGCCTCGTAGCCCATGCCGACGACGACCGGTTCGCTCTCCAAGTCGGGATTGCGGCGGCGCTCACAGGCGGCGTAGAAACAGTCCATATCGACGTGGAGGACAATGGAATCGTCCTCGGCGACGCCGGGCAGCCGCGAGCCGCCGCGCTCGACCATACACGACGTCGGTGCGGCGAGCCAATGAGCGTTGGCAAACGAGGGGTGGGCAATCGCCGATCAGTCAGTTCGACACAAAGTTTATTACAGACACTGTGAAAGAATGACGTGCGTCAGACAGCATGACGACAATCAGAGATCCCCTCCGGCGGCTCCGATGCGCGCTCGAACTCAGCTACACCGCAGAGGAAAGCAATACCGGCTGGGTCGACGACCTGTAACGACGACGAGACAGCCCCGTTCCGCGATTTCGGATGCGTAGCTCGACGATTCGAATGTTTTTCTCGCCACAGCAAAGTGGGGTCGGAGGGATTTGAACCCCCGATCGACTGATATCTCCGGTCGCGCCTCGGTCCTCCAGAGGGTCGTCACGGCGGGCGATGATCAGTCGCCCGCTCTGTATATCAGTCTGGAGTCTCGTCACCGAGCGCGGTGCCTCTGGAGTCAGTCGCCATACCTGGCTTGGCCACGACCCCGCGAGTTGGTGTAGAACGAAACCACCGAAAACGATTTCGGTTGCGCCTCGTGATTCGACCGCGCCACCGACCGGTCACGACGCGCTCCGAAAGAGGACGAACGCACCGACGGCGACGAAGACGACGGCGAACACGTACGAGAGGAGCGGACTGTTGACCGTCCCGGACACGATCGGGTCCTCGGTGTCGAGAAGCCTAAAGACCGGCTCGCCCGTCGAGAGATTGTACGCGAGCACCCCGAGTCCCACTGCGAGCATCGAACCGCCACGCCGTACTCCCCTGTTCATCGAAATTCCGTCCCACGAGCAGCGCTTCGACGGCGGGTCACGCCTGCACGAGTCGGTAGTACGTGACCGGTTCGCCGTCGCGGTCGAGGTTCCGTCGCTCGATGGTGTCCTCGGCGACGAGTTCGGCGAGCGCTTCGTCGATGTCGTCGCTCACGAGTCCGCTCGCGGCGATGTCGCCGGCCGCGTCGAGGATCGAGTTCGGCAACACCGACAGCTTCTCGTGGACCGTGTCGGGGTCTTCAGATTCACCGAAATCGACGCCACGGTGGACCTCCGCCCGCGTGTAGGCCTTCTCGCCGTTCCGACTGAGGAAGGCGAGGATCAGGTCCTTGTCCGTCTCGTACTCCCCGACCGTATCGGTCCGGGGCGCGCTCTCGTCGGCGTCGAACCGGCCCTCGTCCCACTCTCGACTGGTGATCGGCATACCTCATCTATGCCCGTCGAGGCGCTAATAAAACTATCTGCTCGGCGGACGATTACTCGCGGTCGGTCTCGCTCCAGGCACATTCTTGACACTTCTGTCCGGTGACGAACTCGGTGATCGACGGCATGTAGCCGACTTCGAGCACGTCGCCGCCGCAGTCGGGACACTCCCGCTCGGCGTCGGCGATCGGTTCGGCGTCCATCACGTTCTCGCCCTCGATGAGTTCGGCGAGCGTCTCCGGCGTGACCATCCGTCCCTCGACGACGCGGTTTTGGGCCATGCGTGGGGTTGGGGAGGGGTGCTCTTTACAGCCACGGCGCGCGGTCGGGACCGAGGTCGGTCTCCTCGACCGCATCGGCTGACGGTTCGTCCTCGGTCTCCTCACTCATCTCGTCGGCCTCACCGGGGTCGAACGCGAGCAGCGCCGTGACCGCGAGCACCGCGAGCGCGAGCGGCGCGTCGCTGGGGACGAATCCGAGTACCGAGAGGCCGAGCACGCCCAGCGCGACCGCGCTACCGAAGCGAAAACGGTCGATATCCACGGCGTCGTGGAGCCACGGACTGGTGACGGCGACGGCGAGCGCGAACGCCACGCCCGTGCCGGCGGCCGCCACGCCCCGCAGAACGAGGGAGAGGTCGGGCACCGTCACGAGCTGTGCGTTCGCGGGGTCGAGGCTCGCGAGCATCCCCAGTCCGACGATGACCGCCGGTCGGGGAAGGTATTCCCCGACGCGCGCGCTGGCGGTCTTGGCCGCGACCGCGAGGATGACCAGCGCGGCGAAGCGCTCGAAGATAGCGAGGTCGAGCAGGCTCTCGATGGTCGGTGCGAGCGCCGCCTCGACGCCCGCGAGCGCGAGGACGACCACGCCGACGGCGAGCGTCGTCTCGACGCGCTCGCGACGGCTCCCGCTCATCTCGGCGAGGATCACGGCCACGGTCGCGCTCCCACCGAACACCAAGAGACCGACTTCGAGGATGCCGGCCGGGTCCGAGAGTGCGCCGGCGAGCACCATCGCCGGGAAGATGCCGTCGACGAGCGGCAGCGCCATTACGGTCGCCAGCAGGCGGGCCGCGCCGCCGACGCGCTGTTCGAGGCGGAGCGCGACCGGGTGTTGGGAGTGACTCACGGCGAGCGGTGGCTCTCTCCCGGAGCCGACGGGTGGTGTGAGTCACGATTTTCGGGGGAATCGCCCGTGACTCGCGTCGCCAGTGTGAGGGTGCACGCTGCTGTAAAAATGGTAGCGACCACGAAGCCGAGGGTCGTCCGGGCAGCGGTGCGTACGGTTGGCGGACTGGCGACGTCCATACACGGATAACTGCTGACACGATCATAAACGTTCTGTGAGACGCGGCCACACGAACCCCACGAACGATACACGGGGATTCATCCTCTCGGAACGTTTTTGCTTCGCGCTCCCACACCGATTACATGGCGACTAATCGTTCGGAGCCGTTCTCCGAGAAACTCGACGTTCCCGAAGCGCTCACGTTCGACGACGTCCTGCTCCGCCCGAAGGAGAGTCGCGTCGAACCCGACGACGCCGACACCGCGACCCGCGTCTCGACGTCGGTCGAACTCACGGTACCGGTCCTCTCGGCGGCGATGGACACCGTCACCGAGAGCGAACTGGCCATCGAGATGGCGCGCCGTGGCGGTCTCGGCGTGCTCCACCAGAACATGGACGTCGAGGAGGCAGTAGAGGAGGTCGACCGCGTCAAGCGCGCCGACGAGTTAGTCATCCGCGAGGTCGTGACCGCCAGCCCCGACCAAACGGTCCGGGACGTGGATGCGATGATGGACGAGGAGGGCGTCAGCGGCGCGCCCGTCGTGAGTGAGGACGGCGAGGTATTGGGCATCATCTCCGCGACCGACGTCCGCCCCTATCTGGAGGTCGGTGACCGTGACGAGGTGCGCGAGGCGATGACCGACGAGGTCGTCACGGCCCCCGAGGAGGTGGGCGCACGCGAGGCGCTCGAACTCATGTACGAGCACAAGATCGAGCGCGTGCCGGTCGTCGACGACGGGAACCGTCTGACGGGACTGGTGACGATGCAGGGCATCCTCCAGCGCCGCGAGTACGACTCGGCCGCCCGCGACGACGAGGGGCGGCTGCGCGTCGGCGTCGCCATCGGCCCGTTCGAGAGCGAGCGCGCCACCGCGGTGGACGCGGCGGGTGCGGACGTCCTCTTCATCGACTGCGCGCACGCGCACAACCGCAACGTCATCGAGAGCGCCCGCGAGATCGAGGGGAGCGTCGCGGCCGACGTGGTGGTCGGCAACGTCGGCACGCGCGAGGCCGCCGCGGCGCTCGTCGACTTCGCCGACGGCATCAAGGTCGGCATCGGTCCCGGTTCCATCTGCACGACGCGCGTGGTCACCGGGACGGGCATGCCCCAGATCACCGCCGTCGCACAGGTCGCCGACATCGCCAGCGAGCACGACATTCCCGTGATCGCCGACGGCGGGATTCGCTACTCGGGCGACGCGATCAAGGCCATCGCGGCGGGTGCCGATGCCGTCATGCTCGGGTCGTACTTCGCGGGGACCGACGAGGCTCCCGGCCGGGTCGTGACGATGAACGGCAAGCGCTACAAACAGTACCGAGGCATGGGCTCGGTCGGTGCGATGCAGTCGGGCGGCGGCGACCGCTATCTCAAGGAGACCGACGAAGAGGAGGAGTTCGTCCCCGAGGGTGTCGAGGCCGCCACACCCTACAAGGGCAGCGTCGAGAGCGAGCTCTTCCAGCTCGTCGGCGGGATGAAGAGCGGGATGGGCTACGTCGGAGCCGCGACAATCCCCGAGTTCAAGCGCCGCGCGGAGTTCGTCCGCGTCTCGTCGGCGGGCCAGACTGAAGGCCACGCCCACGACGTCGTGATCACCGACGAAGCGCCGAACTACAGCCCGGACAGTTAGGGAAGCGAGGAGTTCGAAAGACCACTCACACCGGCGACGTTTTTATCGCCAGCCGCGACGAGACCGGTGTATGAGTGTTCCCGATGAGGTCGAGGAGCTGATCGCCGACGCGCCGCTGAGTGCCCACCTCGCCACCGCGGCCGACAACCGCCCGCACGTCGCGCCCGTCTGGTACGGCTACCGCGATGGTGTTGTGAGCGTGCTCACGACCGGGAAGAAGTTGAAGAACATCCAGGCGAATCCGCGCGTCGCCGTTTCGATCGAAAAACAGGGCGACGACGGTCCCGAATGGTCGGTTTCGCTGCTCGGGACGGCCACGGTCGTCGAGGACACCGACCGGACGCGGGCCGCCCGTGAGCGCGTCTTCGGCAAATATCGTGAGACCGATGATGATGAAGGAGAGGGGACGCTGGTCGAGATCGAGGTCGGTTCGGCGACGAGCGGACACTACTGACTTGTGTTTAACTGACGACCGAACTCCGAGACTCAGCCGTTGACTCGCCGGAATACGGCCGACAATCGGTCCAGGTTGAAGCCGCGGGGTGGATATGTCGAAACGTGTCGGGTTTTATTTCCCAACGGACACGATCTCCGTCCATGTCGGGAATACGTCACCGTGGAATGATCGCCTCGTGAGCCGTCGCGGACAGGGACTCTACGACTGGTGGAGCCGTCATCGGGGGCTGTTCAGCCGGCTCTACGACATCGCCTTCCTCGGCCGCGAGTCCGAACGCCGCGAGCGGGCGATCGAAGCGCTCTCGCTCGATTCGGGCGAGCAGGTGCTCGAACTCGGCTGCGGACCGGGCAACTCCTTCGCGGCGCTCCGGACCCGTGTCGGGAGCGCGGGGCGCGTCGTCGGCCTCGACTACAGCCCCGGGATGGCTCGTCAGGCCCGTCTGCGAGCGCGCGACAGCGGCTGGGCGAACGTCCACGCCATCCACGGTGATGCGGGCCGGCCCGGTCTCGCCGACGGGGCGTTCGATGCAGTCTACGCCTCGATGTCACTGAGTGCGATGCCGGAGCCGGATCGAGCGATGGAGGCGGCCTATCGAGCGCTGCGCCCCGGCGGTCGGATCGTGGTGCTCGACGCACGCCCGTTCCAGGAGTTCCCCTGGACGCTGCTCAATCCGGTGGTCGTTCCGCTCTCGAAGTGGGCCACGAACTGGTTTCCAGACACCGATATTCCGGCGCAAATCGCCGATCGGTTCGAATCGACGAGGATCGCCACCTTCGACGGCGGCGTGACGTTCATCGCTACCGCACGGAAACCCGAACGGACGACTGGTTCCCGATAGCTTTCGAGCCGATCAGCCCCGATACACCGGATTTCCGGCGATGGCGCTCATCCGCGAGCTTTTGACCCATCCACCGTTCTACGACGCATGACTTCCTCTTGGTCCCGGGTCGTCGCGCGCCTCGGATCGAGCGCCGAACGGCTCGCGATCTGGGCGCTCGTGATCGGCCTGGTCCTCGCGAGCGGGGTCGGCTGGTACGTGACGCATCCGCTGTCGGGGAGCGAGGAGTCGATTGCGACCGTGCGCGCTGACGAGCGGGTCTCGGTCGGCCAGTACGACGGGACGTACGTGCTCGAACCCGCCAACGGGGAGCCGAGTGCCGGACTCGTGTTCTACCCCGGCGCGCACGTCGCCCCGGACGCGTATCTCGCCTCGCTCGCGCCGCTCGTCTCGCGGACGAACGTCGCGGTGTACGTCCCTCGGATGCCGCTCGGCTTTGCCGTGTTCGATCCCGACGCGGCCGGCGACGTGATCGCCGCCCAGCCGACGATCGATCGCTGGTTCGTCGGCGGCCACTCCCTCGGTGGGGCGATGGCGTGTCGCTACGCGGACGGAGGGCGCGGTCGCGTCGACGGTCTCGTGCTCTTCGCCTCCTACTGTGAGGCGAGTGCCACGCCGAACGTTTCGACGCTGAGCGTTACCGGCAGCGCGGATACCGTCCTCGACCGCGAAACATACGCCGCCCGACGTGCGAACGTTCCGGCCGACGCGACGATCGTCGAGATTCGGGGGATGAACCACTCGGAGTTCGGCTCCTATATCGGCCAGCGTGGCGACCAGCCGGCACCGATCGGGTATCGAACCGCCCACGACCGACTGGCGGACAGTGTCGTTCCGTGGTTCGAAAACCGGACCGGTCGGGGCACTCGGTCGTGAGTACGGTCGAGCACTGGTCGATGGGGCCAAAGCACAGTCCTCAATTAGGTGGTGTAGTGTAGAACGATTATGTCCTCCGAGGATCTCGGTGACGAACTCGCGCGGATAAACAGACGGTTCGACCTGAGCGAGTACGAGACGAGCGCCTACCTCGCCGTGCTCGAACACGGCCGCCTGACCGCCGCGGCGATCACCGAACGGACCGACATCCCCCAGCCGCGCGTCTACGACACCGTCCGCACGCTCGAAGAGCGCGGATTGGTCGAACTCAGGGAATCGCGCCCCATCGAGGTGCTCGCTATCGATCCGAAGGAGGCGTTCGGCGACATCCACGCGTCGCTCGACACGCTCGTCGGCGACCTCGAAACACGGTACACGACGCCGGCACGCGACACGGAGGCGACCTCGCTGGTCAAATCCCGCTCGACGATCCTCCGCCGTCTCGAAGCGATCATCGAGGGGGCCGAGTACGAACTCATCCTCTCGCTGACGCCGGCGCTCGTCGACCGCTTCGCGGACGTGCTCGCCGAACGCCGCGAGGCGGGCGTTTCGACCGAACTCCTCCTCACGCCCGCCGCCGACGCCCCGCCCGCCGACGAGTACGACTATCCCACCATCGCCACCGCCGTCCGCGCCCGCCGCGGCATCACTACGCCGGTCCTCGCGGTCGCCGACGGCACCCACGCCATCTACGCCACACAGGACGCGCTCGTCGCCGACAACGAGCGCTACGGCGTCGTCTTCGACCGCTCGGAACTCGGCTTCCTGGTCTCGGGCTTTTTTGATACGCTGCTCTGGACGACCGCCGAGGTGGTCCTCGACCGCGACGACGAGCGCTCGTTTCCACGGCGCTACGCCTCGATACGGCGCTGTGTGGCCGATCTCGTCGGCCGCGACGGCGAGTTCGAGGCGCTCGTCGAGGGGCGGGACGTCGAAACCGGCGAGCATCGCTCGGTCGCGGGTCAGGTCGTCGACGTCGGCACCAACGGGGCGAATCAGACGGCACACATCATCGTCGAGACCGAGAGGGGAAGAGTGACCGTCGGCGGACAGGTCGCCGCCTACGAGGACGTCGAGGCCCACGAACTCCGAATCGAACGTCCCTGACTGACTCGACCGCTCGCCGACGAACACCGTCGTCGAGAAGTCCGTCGTGTGCTCAGAGGACGATGCTCTTTCGCCGGACGAACTGCTCGATGCTCACGCCGATTCCTTCACGATTGATGCCCGAACGCTTGTTGCCGCCGAAGGGAACGTCGCCGAGACCGTGCGACGGCGCGCCGTTGATCCGGACCGCACCGGCGTCGATTCGCTCGGCCACGTCCATCGCACGGTCGTGGTCGGCGGTGAACACCGCCGCATCGAGCGCGAGGTCGCTCGCGTTCGCCACCGCGACGGCGTCGTCCGCGCTCTCGATTTTCGTCACGGGGATCACCGGGCCGAACTGCTCCTCACGGACGATGCGTGCGTCGCGCGGGACGTCGGCGAGCAGCGTCGGCTCGACGAACTGGTCGTCACGCTCGCCACCGCGAACGAGGCGTGCACCCCTCTCGCGCGCGTCCGCGACGAGTTCCTCGACCCAGTCGGCCTGTTCGGTGGAGATCAGCGGGCCGAGGGCCGTCTCCTCGTCGAATAGGTCGCCGGCGGGCCACTCGTCGATCGCGTCGTCGATCGCCGCGACGAGGGTGTCGTGGATCTCCTCGTGGGCGAGCACGCGACTGACCGCCGAGCAGCGCTGGCCGGCGTACTTGAGCGCGCCCTTCGCGCAGGCTCCGGCGGTCGCGTCGAGGTCGGCGTCGGGGAACACCACGGCGGGCGCGTTGCCGCCGAGTTCCATGTGGAGGTTGACGATCCCGCTTTCGCGCGCGACGTGCTCGCCCGCGGCCGACGAACCGGTCATCGCGATCGCGTTCACGGCCGACGAGCCGGCGAGCACGTCGCCGATGTCGCTCGCGTGGCCCGGGACGAAGTTGAAGCCGCCGTCGGGGATGCCGGTCGCGCTGATGATCTCCGCGAGAATCGCAGCGCTCACGGGCGTCTTGCTCGCGGGCTTCAGGACGACGCTGTTACCGGCGGCGAGCGCGGGCGCGACCTGGAGCGCGGTCGTCGAGAGCGGGTAGTTGTACGGCGTGATACAGAGGACCGTTCCGATGGGTTCGGGCACGGTCATCGTCCGCCAGCCCTCGTGGCTCGCGGTGGTACCCTGCCGGTACTCGCCGGTGAGGTTACGAGCCTCACCGACGGCGCGCTCGAAGCGCTCGGCGGCCGATTCGACCTCGCCGCGCGCGCTGGCGATGGGTTTGCCCGCCTCGTGGACGATGACCGCCGCGAGTTCGGCCTTCCGTTCGCGCAGTTCCGCGGCGATTGTTTCGAGCCATGCGACACGTTCGGGTATCGTGGTGTCGGCGAGTGCGGCCTGTGCGCCCTCGGCGGCGGCGAGGGCGGATTCGGCCTGTTCTCGATCCGCCGCGCTTACTCGGGCGAACACGCCACCGTCGGCGAGATCGGTCACTTCGATGACCCCGTCGCCGCTCTCCCACTCCCCGTCGATGAACGGCGCTCGGTCGTGCGTGGTCGATGCGGTAGCCATATACACACCACGAGCGCCGCGAGTAAAACGTTTACTACGCGACGAGTTAATATCGAGAAATGCAAGGATAGACCGATCATGACTGCCCTATCGAAAAGAACCATTGGAGATAGCGGGACCAACCGTGAGGCGTGGCGTTCCATCCGAGAACGTAGAGCGTGCTAACTATCAGCAGCAAGGTCGCGACGAACGGAGCGGTGCGGTGACTCGAAACCGGTCAGGAAATGGACGGGCCGGGAGGGATTTGAACCCCCGACTGTCTGATTAAGAGTCAGATGCTCTGCCTAACTGAGCTACCGGCCCTGACGATTCGGGGTTATTCGGCCCCAGTCAAATACGTTTTCCTTCGCCAGAGGCAGGCGTCGCGGTGCCGTGCGGTCGCGGAGCGGAGTGCGGTTGCGGGGCGGTGCGGAACAGCGTCCGCACGAACGAAGTGAGCGCGGTTCACCGCTCGCGCGGTTTGCGAGCGGAAGTTTTTGGTCCAGATTTTTGGACGGGGTTCGAGGTGAGCGCAGCGAGCCGAGGACCCCGTGTAAAAAGGTGGGTGTTAGTAGTGCCGTTCTTTCGGCTCGTAGCTCTTGTCCTCGCCGTCGAGGATGACCGGTGCGTAGTAGAGGTCCGGCGTGCCCTCGTTCCACGCGAGCATCGTGTGTTTGATCCAGTTCTCGTCGTCGCGCTCCTGGTACTCCTCGCGCCAGTGGGCACCGCGGAACTCGGTGCGTGCGAGCGCAGACAGCGTGATGGCCTCGGCGAGGTCGATGAGATTGCGGGTCTCGATCGTGTGCTGGAGGTCGGTGTTGAAGGTGCGAGAGGGGTCGTTGACGTACACGTCCTGATAGGCCTCGCGGGCCTCGCGGATGTCACGCAGCGCCTGCTTCAGACCCTCTTCGTTGCGGAAGACGTTCACGTTCTCGGTCATCGACTCCTGGAGCTTCGAGCGAATCTCGGCGTGCTGGACGCCTTCGTCCTTCTCCAAGAGGTGTTCGATGCGCGCGCGTTCGTCGTCGAGCGCACGCTCGACGGTCTCGTCCATGCCGACCACTGCGCCGCCGTCGGTTGCGCGATCGTCGCCCGCTCGCCCGCCGTCGGCGGCCACGTCGTCGGGTGTATCGAGCGCGCCCGGCGTGACTGGGGTGTCGACCTCGCCGGAGCCGATGCTCGCGGAGGGACCCGTCTCGATCTCGGCGGCCTCCATCTCCTTGCCGGCGGCGTGGCGACCCGCGCGTGCGCCGAAGACGATGAGTTCCGGTAGTGCGTTCCCACCCAGCCGATTCGAGCCGTGGACCGAGACGCAGGCACACTCGCCGGCGGCGTACAGCCCGCCGATGCAGGTCTCGCCGTTCTCCGAGACCTCGATGCCGCCCATTGCGTAGTGCTGGCCGGGCTTGACACGCATCGGGTCCTCCAAGGGATTGACACCCTCGAAGTCCTCCGAGAGGTGGATGATGTTCTCCAGTCTGTCGGTGATGCGCTCCTCACCGAGATGACGCATGTCGAGGTGGACGTAGTCGTCCTCGAACCCTCGGCCCGCGTTGATCTCGGTGAGTTCCGCCCGCGCGACGACGTCGCGGGAGGCGAGTTCGCCGACGTTCTTGGCGTAGCCACCCTCGAACATGAAGCGCTCGCCCTCGGCGTTGTAGAGGATGCCGCCCTCGCCGCGGACGCCCTCCGTGATGAGCACCCCTGTCGAGGGCAGCGTCGTCGGATGGAACTGGATGAACTCCATGTCCTCCAGGGGAACGCCAGCCCGGTAGGCCATCGCGGGACCGTCGCCAGTGTTGGCGACGGCGTTGGTGGTGTGGTCGTAGACCTGTCCGGGTCCACCCGTGGCGAGGATCACGCCGTTACGGGCTTTGAACGCGTCCACCTCTCCAGTTTGAACGTCGTAGGCCACGACACCGTGGCATTCACGATCTTCGGGGGCCTCGTGGTCCGTGACGGCGAGGCGCGAGACGTACCACTCGTCATATACGGTAATACCTCGCTTGACGACCTGCTCGTACATCGTGTGCAGCAGGTGATGGCCCGTCTCCGCGCCGGCGTAGGTCGTGCGCGGGAACGAGAGGCCGCCGAACGGGCGCTGGCTCATCCGGCCGTCGTCGTCTCTGGAGAAGGCCATCCCCCAGTTTTCGAGCTGGACGGTTTCGTTGGGACTCTGGTGACAGAGCGTCTCGATGGCCGGCGCATCCCCCAAATAGTCAGACCCCTTCATCGTGTCCTCGGCGTGGCTCTCGAAGGAGTCGCCATCTCGGAGCACGGCGTTGATCCCGCCCTCGGCGGCCCCCGTGTGGCTGCGCACGGGATGAAGTTTCGAGACGAGCGCCACGTCCGCGCCCTCCTCGTTCGCCGCGACCGCCGCCCGAAGGCCGGCCCCGCCAGCGCCGACCACGATGACGTCGTGTTCGTGCATACCCGTGGTCAGGGCCACCGAGACTTGAGGCTGTTCATGCCCGGCGTAGGGTTCCGGGGTTTTCGGGACCGTGGACGATAGTACATCATTCATCAGAGAAACTTGGTAGAAGGAAAATTCGTATGCGTGGGCGTGATTAACTACAGACCGAGAGATGATTGAAGCCGATTTTTGGCGTTTCTGCGCCACAATCTCTGCGACAATGATTGGTCTTGTATTTGTCGGAACGTTCTATTATCTCGAATCTGGCTGGGAATCGTTCAGATTCGTGCAAGGAGAGCTAGAAGAACTGTCTGTGGATTTTGCCAAACTAATCATCGCGTACTTTTCAACCACCCTGCTACTCTCCATTGCTCAGGAGCCGTTTCTGCCTACCTACGTACAACTCATATCTTTTGTTGCTCTTGCGATAGCGACTGGTGTTGCCACTATGTCGCTCTCAAATGATCTGGAGTATTTTCACAGTTTGAGTTACGAAACATCCATCCGCTGGGGGAAAATCGGGAATTGGCTGTATTTCGCGGTCGTTTTCGTCATTCCATTTTCTATTCATCTCTGGGGACACAGATCTACATTCACGTCGTCCCTCATAAGGTATCCAAGGGGAGAGGCCGCGGCATGGGTCGTGCTTCTTGCACTCGTCCTTGGATATTGGTACTTGATCCAATTTTTGCTCCTTCCATACCAGAGTCACAAGCGTGAGCGAGATATAGCAGAACGGATGAACAAAAAAGACGTTCGCAGCGGAGAGACTCCATCCAACGAAACGTGGGATGATGATCAGATGCAATTTGCCAAAGATCGAATTACATCTGGATTGAATGATGAGGGTTTGGTGTACCAGCCCGGGGATTATCTTTCTGGGGAACTTGATGAGCCAATCCTACATTTCGCACCGCAGGTGTCGGATTTGGGGAGGCAATGATCCACGTGCAGATAACAGATGATTGGACAGACGATAAACAGTTGCTCGACTACTCATGCCTTTTTGCGCAGAATGTTGGATCTGTAGCCTTAGATTCACATCGAGATTTAACAGGTGTGGAAGTGAGAATATGGCGAAGGCAACTACTACCGGAAAAAGAACATCCTGATGACTTCCTCGTATTAAAGCTCCGATGGGAGCATCATGACTTGAACGCGTTAGAGACGTTCGAGTCTGATGCTACAAAGATTCGTAAATCTGTGTCAGATATTTTGTTCAACACTAATCTCTTCCCAAGAGGATTGATTGACAACGAATCAAGCTAAGAGGCTGGAAAGCTGCTACCAGAACTTCAGGTTGTCTTTGACCGCTTCGCGCTTCATCTCTTGGATGTGCTCGGTCAGCGGAATGTCCTTCGGGCAGACCTCGGTACAGGAGAACTGGGTCTGACAGCGCCAGACACCATGTTCCTGTTCGAGGATGTTCATCCGGTGGGCCTTGATGTCGTCCGCTTCGCGCTCGTCCATCGCGAACCGGTAGGCTTTGTTGATCGCGGCGGGGCCGAGATACTCGTTGTCGCCGGCGGCGATGTTACACGAGGACTGACAGGCGCCACACCAGATGCATCGGGTGGACATCTTGATCTTCTCACGGTTCTCGCGGCTCTGGAGCTGTTCTTCACCATCGGGCGTGTCGCCTTGGAAGTACGGCTCGACGGCCTCCATCTGGTCGTAGAAGTGCTCCATGTCCACCACGAGGTCCTTCTCGACTTCCTGATGGGGCAGCGGTTCGACCCGCACGGGTTTGTCCAGATCCGACAGCTGGGTCTGACAGCCAAGCCGCTGTGAGCCGTTGATGAACAGCGCATCCGAGCCACACACCGCCTGCCGACAGGAGTGCCGGAAGGTGAGCGACGAGTCGAACTGGTCGCGGGCGTACATCAGCGCGTCGAGCACCGTGGTCCCCTGTGAGGCGGGCACGCGAAAGTCGTCGAAGCGGGGTTCGCGCTTGCCCTCGACTTCGGGGTCGTAGCGAAATACCTTGAGATGCGCGTGCGGTGTCTCGTCGTCGGTCGATTCCGTCTCTGTGCGCTGGACCTCGCGCTCGCTCTCGCCGAGGCGCTTGCGTTCGAGGCGCTGGTCCTGTGGCGATTCGTCTCCGTCCTGTTCGCTTCGTTGTAGCTGTGTACTCATGGATTTACACCAGTCCCGTCATCGCGAGCGCCAGTCGGATTCCCTGCACGACGAGTCCCGCACCGGCGATGACCAGTACGCCGAGAACGGCCTTCTTTTGGGTGCCCTTCAATCCCTGATTGACGAGGGCGTTGAACACGCCGTTGACGCCGTGGAACGTCGCCGTCACGAGGAAGAGCACCATCGTGACGAAGTAGCCCACTTGACTCATCCGGGCTTGGGACCCCAAGAAAGTGATCTCGTAGGCGTGGTTGACGAAGTGCAGCAACATGAAGTGGAAGGCGAGCACGATGACGAGAAACGCCGCCGTCAGTCGCTGGAGGAACCACGCCCAACCGCGCCGGTCGAAGGATGAATAACGCTCGGCCATTCAGAAGGCCCCCGAGAGGAACGTCGGCACGCTCGCGACGGCGATCGCACCCGTCAGCACGAGCGAGGCGTAGAAGCTCTTGTCTTGTGATTCGAGACCGACACCGAGATCGATGAACAGCAGCCGGATTCCGTTCATGATGTGGAAGGTCGCCACGGCGAGCAGCCCCACTTCGAGGACGCGAACGAGCAGCAGGCTTTCGAGCGAGCGCAGCGTCGTCGTGTACAGCTGCGGCCCCGAGATCGCCGTGCTCAACACGGCGACGTGGGTGAACAGGTAACCGATGAGCACCCAGCCGGTGAACTTATGAAACACCCACGCCCACATGCCGGGCGCGAACTCCCGCCACCGCCCGAAATCCTCGACGAGACCCCGATTGTGCGACTGACTCATGCACTCGGAACCTCGAACCCGTCCGATAAAGGCGTTACGTCACCGGACAGCCGGCCCGCACAGACACTGCAAGCGAGCAGCGTCGGGGATCGACGACCGACACGACGACGAACACCCGAACGACTTCACCGGTTTTGAGCGCGATGACGAACGATTCACTAGAAGAAACGAGACGGCAAGATCCGAATGCTACCAGAAGGATTAGTGTGCGCTAAAAATTTGATTCGATAGCAACCATTATAGTCTTCGGGACTACATAGCAAGACGAGAATGAACGACAACCTCCGTTCGAACGGCTGTACCGCTTTCGACCGTGACCGGTGCGATCGCCATTGTGGTGGGTAGCGACGATGCTCCCGCTGCAACTCGACGTCCAGCAAGCGATCGGCATCTTCCTCGGTTCGGTCCGCGACGGCTTCGTTCAGGTCTCGGCGTTCGTTGCGATCACCGTCCTGCTGTTCGGCTACCTCCAGTATCGGACGGGCGGGCGGGTCGTCGAGTTCCTCGAAAACAACGAGCGACTCCAACCCATCGCCGGCGGACTGCTCGGGCTGACGCCCGGCTGCGGCGGCGCGATCGTCGCAATGCCGCTGTACATCCGGGGTACCATCAGCTTCGGAACGGTGGTCGCCACGCTTGCGGCGACCGCGGGCGACGCGGCGTTCGTCATCATCGCGCTCGCGCCCGAGGCCGCGCTCTACGCCTACGGGATGGCGTTCGTCTCCGCCGTCCTGTTCGGCTACGCGATCGACTGGTGGGGATTGGGCGTCGGTCGTGTCGACCGCGCGGTCGAGCGCATCGGCCGGCCGATGACCGACGGCGGGTTCGCAACCACGAGCGTCGCCGACGGGGGGCCGAGCGTCGCCGGCTTCGAGATGGACGGTCACGACCACGACCACGAGCGAAAGACGTCGGGCGCGATGGCGAAAGTCACCCACGGTATCCACGTTCTGTGGTGGGTGGTGGCGATCGCCGGGTTGGTCGCCGGCGTGCTGTACCTCGCTCGCGGCGCGCCCGAGATTCCCTTCGAGTTCGGGTTCTCCTTTTTCGGGCTGTTCACCGTCGCCGGTCTCGTCGGGACGACGCTTTCGTTCTACTTGCACTTCTTCGGCCGACGGTTCATCGGCGAAGGCGACGCGGGCCGTATCCGTGAATCGTACGCCGACGCCTACGACACGTTCCAGCACGCGGCCATGGAGACCAGCATGGTCACTGTCTGGGTGATCGGTGCCTACCTCGTCTACGAGTACGCCGTCGTGCTCCTCTCGCTCGACATCGGGGCGCTCGCGGCGGCCGCGGGTGTTCTCGCGCCGCTCGCGGGTGCGGCGCTCGGATTGGTTCCCGGCTGTGCGCCACAGATCGTCTTCGCCGGCATCTACGCCGAAGGGGCGATCCCCTTCTCGGCGCTCGTGGCCAACGCGATCAGTCAGGACGGCGACGCGCTGTTCCCGCTGATGGCGATCGACATGAAGGCGGCGATCATTGCCACGATCTACACGACGATTCCAGCGGCGGTCGTCGGTGTCGCGGTCCACTACTTCTGGCCGTTCGCCCAGTTCGGTTTCGGGGTGCTCTGACGAGCGGCGTCTCGCTTTCCGCCATCGCCAGTACGCGCCCGACCTCGCCGAGCGGTACGACGCGACGCTCCACGCGCTGTTCGTCGTCGATACCGACCGGGGTTGGCTGACGCTCTCGAAGGCCGGGGTCCACCACACATACCGAGAGGTCGACCGCGAGAGACGTCCCGGTGGTGGCCGTCAGCACGTCCGCTTCGGAATACGATCGGATCACGACCTAGTAATCTATGTCGGCTTTGTTCACAACCTCTAATACTGGAACCGGCTATTTTGGCAGCCAGATTAATAAAAACGCGTCCCGTATGGTCGGCAAATGGATGCAGCCGATTCCGACTCGCCGGCCGACGGAACCGATACCCCGCCGGACGAGCACGCCGACCGCGAAACCGAGATTGGAGACGAACCGTCGAATTCGGCTTCGACGGACGAGGGAACCGTCGTCCAGCTCTCGGTTCCCGACATGGACTGCCCCTCCTGTGCGGGGAAAGTCGAGCGCAGCGTTCGGAAACTCGACGGGATCGAGGGTGTCGATCCACAGGCGACGACCGGCACGCTCACCGTCGCCTTCGACGACGATCGCACGACGCGGGAGGGAATCGCCGAGCGAGTCGAGAAGGCCGGGTACGACGTCACCGACGCTGCGAGTCAGAGATCGAACGACGAGAGCGATGCGAACGAGAGCATCTGGACGAGTCGGCGCGCGATCAAGACGTGGATCAGTGGCGGGTTCCTCGGGCTGGGTCTCCTCTTCGAATTCCTCCTGACCACGCAGAACGCCGCCGTCGGAACGGTTCTCGGCAGTGAACTCCACGTCGCGGACGTCCTCTTCTTGATCGGCGTTGCGGTCGGCGGCCAGGAGATCCTCCGGAACGGCTACTACTCCGCGCGAAATCTCAATCTCGACATCGATTTCCTGATGTCGGTCGCCATCCTCGGCGCGCTGGTCGCGAGCCTCGCGTTCGGCGAGGCGCTCTACTTCGAGGCCGCCACACTTGCATTCCTGTTCAGCGTGGCCGAACTGCTCGAACGCTCCTCGATGGATCAGGCCCGCAACTCGCTGCAGGAACTGATGGATCTCTCGCCGGACGAGGCGACCGTCAAGCGCGACAACGGTGAGGAGACGGTGCCGGTCGACGAGGTGTCGGTCGGCGCGGTCGTGGTGGTGCGTCCGGGCGAGAAGATCCCGATGGACGGCGACGTCGTCGACGGCGAGAGCGCGGTCAACCAGGCCCCCATCACCGGCGAGAGCGTTCCGGTCGATAAGACCACCGGCGACGAGGTGTACGCGGGGACGATCAACGAGGAGGGCTACCTCGAAGTGCAGGTCACCTCCGGGGCCGCGGACAACACCCTCTCGCGCATCGTGGAAATGGTCGAGGACGCCCAGTCTAACAAGACCGAGCGCGAGCAGTTCGTCGAGCGCTTTTCGGCGTGGTACACGCCCGTCGTGGTCGCGTTTGCGGTCCTGGTGACGCTCGTCAGCCCGTTCGTCCTCGGGACCACGTGGTCGACGGCCGTCGTCCACGGTCTCACCCTACTGGTGCTCGCGTGCCCGTGCGCGTTCGTCATCTCGACGCCCGTCTCGGTGGTGTCGGGTATCACGAGCGCCGCGGACAACGGCGTGCTCATCAAGGGCGGTAACCACCTCGAAGCGATGGGCGCGGTCGACGTGGTGGCCTTCGACAAGACCGGCACGCTCACGAAGGGCGAACTCACCGTGACGGACGTCGTTTCGCTCAACGGCAACACCGAGGAGGACGTCCTCCGGTGTGCGCGCGGGCTCGAAAAGCGCAGCGAACACCCGATCGGCGAGGCCATCGTCGCCGAGGCCGGCAGCGCGGGCGTCGCCGAACGGGAGATCGACGACTTCGAGAGTATTACCGGGAAGGGCGTACAGGCGGAGCTCGACGGCACGCCACACTTCGCCGGCAAGCCAGGACTGTTCGACGACCTCGGGTTCGACCTCTCACACGTCCATGCGACGACCGACGGAGGCGTCGTCACGGAGACGACCCGCCAGCTCTGCGAGCGCAACGATTGCTTGGACTTGCTGGAGGAGACGGTACCCGACCTCCAGTCTGAAGGAAAGACCGTCGTACTGGTGGGGACCGAAGACGAGATCGAGGGCATCGTCGCGGTCGCCGACGAAGTGCGCGCCGAAGCAGAGCGGACGGTTGCCCGGCTTCGGGAACTCGGTGTCGAACGCACGGTGATGCTCACGGGCGACAACGACCGCACCGCGCGCGCGATCGCCGAGGGGGTCGGCGTCGACGAGCATCGTGCGGAGCTGCTCCCGGACGAGAAGGTCGAGGCCGTCGAGGAACTAGTCGACGAATACGATGGCGTGGCGATGGTCGGCGACGGGATCAACGACGCGCCGGCGCTCGCGACCGCGACGGTCGGGGTTGCGATGGGCGCGGCCGGCACGGACACGGCGCTCGAAACCGCCGACATCGCGCTGATGGGCGACGACCTATCGAAACTCCCGTATCTCTACGAACTCGCGGGCGACGCTAACGGCGTCATCCGCCAGAACATCGTCGGCAGCCTCCTCTTCAAGGCCGGACTGGCGGTCGCAGTTCCGTTCGGCTACGTCCCGATCTGGCTGGCAGTGCTCGCGGGCGACGCCGGTATGACCGTCGCCGTGACCGCCAATGCGATGCGACTCTCGCGCGTTCGAGCGAGCGACGAATGAACCGTGTCGTCGGCCGGGTGCAGGTCGCACGAAGAGCGGAATCGGTCTTCGATACTCTTTCGTCGGTTCGGACGGCCGACTCGGCCGGGGTGCGTACCCGGTCGCCGACCGCTACGCGGGCAGACTGCTGTTCGACTGCTCGCGTTCGAGCGCGTGTCGGGTCGAGGTGTCGAGTTCGACGAGATGACAGAGCGGGTTGCCCGGATATACCAACGGATTTTCGAGCACACCCACCAGCAGGCCCGTAAAGGGTGCGGTCACGGTCTCGCTGTCGGTCTTGAACGGGTCGGTGATGGTACAGACCGCTTCGCCCTCCTCGACGAGGTCGCCGCCGTCGTAGTGCATATCTACCAATCCACCCACGTCCGCCCGGAGCCACGTCTTCTCGGCGTCGCCGTCGATGACGGTGCGCCAACCCGGCCACCGAACCGCGCTCACGCGCTGCATCCCGAACTCCGCGAGCACGCTCTCGACGCCGGCGAGCGCGCGATCGATGAGTCCGCGCTGGAAGCGATGGGCCTCGCCCATCTCGATGGTGATCATCGGCACCTCACGAACGGTCGCCTCGTGGCGCAGGGTCCCCTCCGGGCCCACGCCGTCGATGACGACGTTCGAGGCGAACGATTTGGCGACGCGCTCGACGCCCTCCTCGGCGGTGTTCGCGCGGACGTGGAGCATGTTGGTGCGCCCGCGCGTCGAGGTGTGGAAATCCAGCCCGAAATCACAGGGAGCGACGAAGTTTTCGAAGATGTGATTGGCCATCCGGCGCGCGCTCGTGCCCGTCTCACTGCCCGGAAACGACCGATTCAGGTCGCGGTCGTAGATGGGTAGATAGCGCTGCTGGGCGAGGAATCCCGGGACGTTCAATACTGGGAGACAGACCAGCGTCCCGCGGAGGTCGTCGTGGTTCCAGTCGTGGGCGACAGTTCTGACGACCTCGATGCCGTTGAGTTCGTCGCCGTGGGCCGCCGCGCTGAGGACCCCCGTCGGTCCCGGCTCGGAGCCGTTGACGATGGTTACCGGGATGCGAACCGGATCGCCCATGTACGTCTCACTGATAGCGTAGCGGATGTCCCGCGTCTCGCCCGGTTCGACCCGGCCCCCGTCGTAGCTGAACGCACCGTCGGCCATTGCTCGCGCCTCGGCAGCCACACGTAAAGCCCTCGCGTCTGCCGGCCGCACGGCTGCCGGCCATCGCCATAGCTTTGCCGAACGCGCAGCGATGAAGGATATGGACGAGACAGCAGCGGTTCGCGTGGGCGTGTTGAGCCTCCACACCAGCAAGGAGACCAAAGCGATCTTGAACGCCGTCGAGGACCTCAGCCACGAACCCGTCTGGTTGCGCCGGGAGAACACGGCGATCTCCATCCGCGACAGCGAGGTGAGTCTCGAACCCGAAGTCGACGTCGTCGCCAACCGATTACTCCTGTCGAACACCGAAGAACCGGCCGAGGGACTCGGCCTCGCGGCGACCTTCGAGCGCGTCCGCCCGATGCTCAATCGTCCGGGACCCACCTTGACGGCGATCCACAAGTTCGCCACCGCCGCCCGACTGGCCGACTGGAACGTCCGCGTGCCGGATGCGCTGCTCGCGCTCTCGAACGACCGGCTGAATCGTGGCCGCGAGCGCTTCGGCGATGTCGGCGTCTACAAGACTGCCATCGGCACTCACGGTGGTGGGACGTGGAAGGTGGACCTCGACGAACCTGTGAACCCGAAAGTCGGCAAGCGACAGGCCTTCTTGCAGGAACTCATCGAGCGCGACGCGAGCGAACACCGCGACCTCCGAGTGTACGTCGTCGGCGACCGCATCATCGGCGCGATGCACCGCTACGCGCCGGAAGGCGACTGGCGGACGAACGTCGCCCTCGGCGGCGCGGTCGAGAACGTCACCGACGAGATCCCCGACGAGGCCCGCGAGACCGCCCTCTACGCCGCCGACGTGATGAACCTCGACTACGTTGGAGTCGACCTCATCGAAGGAGAGAAAGGCTGGTACGTCCTCGAGATGAATCCAACAGCCGGCTTCAAAGGTCTCTACGAGGCCACCGGCACGAGTCCCGCCCCCTACATCGCCAAGCACGCCATCGAGAAGGTCGGGGGGGAAGTCGACGACGAGCGCGTGCGTGACCTCGCGGCGACGCTCGACGACTCCCGTCCCACGAGTATGCCCCGCACCGAACGGCCCGCACCCGGCCAGACGCCGACGGTCGGCTACATCGAGGACGTGGTGGTCAGCGGCACCAGCGGCTCCCAGTCGACGCTCGCGAAATCCGACACGGGCGCGACACGAACCAGCATCGACACCTCGCTGGCGGCCGCCATCGGTGCCGGACCGATAAAGAGCATGACGCGCGTGCGCTCGGGCAGTTCGAAATCCGGCACGGCCCGCCCGGTGGTCGATCTCGTGGTGGGCGTCGGCGGCACCCAACACACCGTCACTGCGAGCGTCGAGGACCGCAGCCACATGAGCTATCCACTCCTGCTGGGCCGAGACATCCTCAAGCACTATCAGGTTGACGTCCGCCGGCGTGCCGACAGCGACGAGCCACGGCCCGAGGAGGAAGCACTCGAAGAATAGGGATACCGGTCAGGACTCGTAGTGTCGCCAGATGTAGAGCGTGGCGAGGCTTCGGTACGGTCGCCAGCGCTCGGCGACCGCGCGCATCTCCTCGCGCGTCATCTCGCCGTCGCCGTACAGCGACTCGATGCCCCGGCGCACCGCGAGGTCGCCGAGCGGGAGGACGTCCTCGCGACCGAGCGCGAAGATGAGATACATCCGCCCGGTCCACTCGCCGACGCCACGAATCTCGGCGAGTTCGTCGATGACTTCCTCGTCGTTCGCATCCGCGAACCCCTCGCGAGTCAGGTCGCGCTCGCGGAAGGCTCTGGCGGTGTTTCTGACGTACTCGGTCTTCGTCTCGCCGAGGCCCGCATCGCGGAGTTCGTCGGCGTCGGCGGCGAGCACCGCTTCGGGTGTGAGGTCGTCGAACAGTGCGAACACGCGTTCGCGGACGGCGTTGGCCGAGGCCGTCGAGATGGACTGATTGATGATGGAGATCACGAGGCGCTCGAAGGGGTCGTCCGCGACGTCGAGTTCGAGTTCGCCGAACTCCTCGATCAGTGCGCGCAGTACGGGGTCCTCGCGCAGCGTATCGTGGGCATCGGACACGGAGCAGGTGCGAGCGCGACGGCGATAGCGGTTGTGGTCGCGGCCGTCGGGGGTTGCTTGTCGACTACAAACAGTCTTCAGCCGAGCGCAACGTCGAGCGAGAGCATCACGACGAGTCCGACGATGGTGCCGAGCGTCGCCATCCGTTCGTGACCGTTGGCGTGGGTCTGCGGGACGATTTCGTCGATGATGACGTAGAGCATTCCGCCGGCGGCGAAGCCCATCGCGTACGGGAGGATCGGGGCGGCGAACGAAACCGCGACCGCGCCGAACACCGCGATGGGGAGTTCGACCAGCCCCGAGCGAACCCCCGTGATGCCGGCGTAGAACAGCGAGCCGAGCCCGGCGTTGCGGGCGGCGACCGCGACCGCGAGTCCTTCGGGAATGTTCTGGATGCCGATGGCGAGCATCAGCGCGATGGCGTTGCTCAGGTTGCCCGAGCCGAAGCCGACGCCGACCGCGAGCGCCTCGGGCATGTTGTGCAGCGTGATGGCGACGATGAAGATTATCAGGGGTGTGATCCGGCGCTCGTTGGCCGCTCGCTGGGCCGCGACCGCCTCGCCCCCGTCGGTCGAGAACTCTTCGCTGCTGCGACCGGTGACGAGGCGCTGGACGTAGGGAACCCACTTCTCGCCGCGGTCGAGCACGACCGCTCCTAATAGGATCCCGACGACGACCGGAAAGAGGCTTCCACCGGCGTAGTCCTCGATGCCCGGGATGATGAGGCTCGTGAAACTCGCCGCGAGCATGACGCCGCCCGCGAAGCCGAGCGCCCCGTCGAGCGCGCGCTCGCTGGGATTGCGCCAGACGACCACCGACAGCGCGCCGACGGCGTTGAGACCGGCGATGACCAACCCGCCGACGAGTGCCTGCCAGATCGGATCCGTGCCGGCAAACCGGACGAAGAGGTCCTCTAACATCGCTGTACTCGGTCGTGTCGGTTCCCGACGGTCGTGCGGGCCGCCGCAGCCGGGGTACAGCTGTTGTCTCGCATCTAACTACTGAATTAGTCGGCTAAAAGATATGAGTTTCGTCTGAAAAACACTCGTGACCGGCGGTCCGGCGTGCGTTCGACGGCGCTGTACCGTCGGTCGGAAAGCCGGCGGTCGTCGGTTCGATCCGCTCGACCGTCAATGGGCCGTCGACGACGCCGACGGAACGCTTCCGGTCGACAGCACGGAAAACGGGCCGGCCGGTTGACCCCCGGCCCGTGGTTCGCGTATGCTCCCACACTCGGCGGCCCCGTGTCGGCCGAGCGTAGCGCAGACCCCGCGTGTCTGCGTTCGTCGTTCGACCGGCCAATATCTTAAGGGTTGTTACCAGTTAGCACGTGGGACGGTGACAGTGCCTTCGGATTCGATCGCGTGGCGACTCGCCGCGGTCGCGCCGGTCAGCGGTCGTGTTCGCGCGCCCGGGCGGCGCAGTCCTCACACCGGTCGAACAGTTCGTCGCGGTTCGCTTCGGGGTCGACCGCGCCGGCACCGTAGGTGGGACCGTCGTAGGCCAGCGGCGAGTCGTGATTCATGCCGCGGTCGATCATCTCCGCGGCGAGTCGGGCGTGGCGCCGTTCGAGCCGGGTCGTGTCGATGTTTCCCTTCTCGGCGTGCCCCTCGGCGATGGCCGCCCCGTGGGGATGGTTGTCGATGGTTCCCACGAGTTGGTGGTGTTCTGCATGCTCGCCGCGCAGATGGTCGTCACAGAGGAGTTCGGGCCGAACGCACCACATCCGAGTCATTGCCGATACGAGCGGGACCAGCCATAGATGCCCACCGATTTCGCGGTGCGCGTGGGGTGGGTTGGCGCAAAAGCGGCGCGTCTCCGTGGCCGCGTCGAGCGGTTCGCGGACGGACGGCCGCGGTCAGTTCACAGCAGTTCTTCGACGTTGTCGGCGACTTCCTCGGGGGTGTCGCCGACGGGCACCCCAGCATCCGAAAGCGCCTCGATCTTGCTCTCGGCGGTGCCGGCACCGGACCCGCTCACGATGGCCCCCGCGTGGCCCATGCGCTTGCCGGCCGGTGCGGTCCGCCCCGCGATGAAGCCCGCCACAGGGGTACTCATGTTCTCGTCGATGTACCGGGCAGCCTCCTCCTCGTCGCTGCCGCCGATCTCGCCACACATCACGACCGCCTCGGTTGCCGGGTCCTCTTCAAATAGCGAAAGGGCCTCCACGAAGTCCGTCCCGATGATTGGGTCGCCGCCGATGCCGATCGCCGTGGTCTGGCCCAGTCCGCGGTCGGTGAGGTTATCCACGACCTGGTAGGTCAAGGTGCCCGATCGGGAGATAAGCCCCACGTTACCCGACGAGAAGATGTTGCCCGGCAGGATGCCGAGTTTGGCCTCGCCGGGCGTGATCACGCCGGGGCAGTTCGGCCCGACGAGGTGTTTGTCGGTCTCGCCGAGGCGCTTTTTCACCCGGCTCATGTCCTGGGTCGGAATTCCCTCGGTGATGGCCACGACCAGATCCACCGGTGAATCGAGCGCCTCGAACAGCGCGTCGGCCGCGAACGCCGGCGGGACAAGTACAACAGAAGCGTCGGCGTCCTCGGCCTCGGCGGCCCCCGAGACGGTGTCGTAGACCGGCACGCCGTGGACCTCCTCGCCGCCGCGACCGGGAACCGCACCCGCCACGACGTTCGTGCCGTACTCGATCATCTGACCGGCATGGAATTCGCCTTCCCCACCCGTGATTCCCTGCACCACCACACGAGTGTCCTCGTCGACGAGCACGCTCATTGTGCACCTCCGGCCTGCTCGACGGCTTTCTGGACTGCGCCTTCGAGCGTCTGCTCGACGTCGAGCGCGTCGGCGTTCAGGATCTCCATCCCCTCCTCAGCGTTCGTGCCCGCCAGTCTGACGACGACGGGTTTCGGGAGGTCGTCGAACTCCTCGATGGCGCTGTTGATGCCCCGTGCCACCTCGTCGCCGCGGGTGATCCCTCCAAAGAGGTTGAACACGACGCTGTCGACGTTCTCGTCGGAGAAGACCATGTCGAGCGCGTTCGCCACGCGCTCGGCCTTCGCGCCGCCGCCGATGTCGAGGAAGTTCGCGGGTTCGCCGCCGTAGTAGTCGACGAGGTCGAGGGTGGTCATCACGAGGCCCGCGCCGTTGCCGATGATCCCCACGTTCCCGTCGAGGCGGACGTAGTCGAAGCCGTACTCGTTGGCCTTCGCCTCCAAGTCGTCGCCGGCGGCCTCCTGTTCCATCTCGGCGAGGTCGGGCTGGCGAAAGAGCGCGTCGTCGTCGATGTTCATCACCGCGTCGGCCGCGACGACTTCGCCTTCTCCTGTGATCATCAGCGGGTTGATCTCGGCCTCGCTCGCGTCACGGTTCTCCCAGAGATCGAACAACGTCGAGAGCACGCCCGCCACGTCGGAGGCGACCTCGCGATCGACGCCCGCGTCGTACACGGCGCGGCGGGCCTGATAGTGATGCATCCCGAACGCCGGGTCGATGTGCTCGCGTGCGATGGCCTCGGGGTTCTCCTCGGCGACCGACTCGATGTCGACGCCACCCTCCGAGGAGACCATCGCCACGGGCTTGCCCGCACCGCGGTCCATCGTCACCCCTACATATAATTCGTCGACGAAGTCCACGGCCTGCTCGACGAGGACGCTCTCGACGGTGTAGCCCTTGAGATCCATACCGAGGATGGAGTCGGCGGCCTCGCGCGCTTCTTCCTCGTTCTCGGCGAGTTCGATGCCGCCAGCCTTGCCGCGTCCGCCGACGTGGACTTGGGCTTTGACCGCGACCGGGTAGCCGATGGCGTCGGCCGCCTCACACACCTCGTCGGTGCTCTCGGCCAACGTCGCGTCGGGTGTCGGCATTCCGGCCTCGGCGAAGACCTCCTTTGCCTGATATTCGTGGAGTCGCATCACCTCGTGAGCGGAGTGGCGAGCGCTTAAATCCCCGCGATTCGGGCAGCACTCAGCACACGTCCGGCGAGTCGGCGATGACCCCGTCGACGCCCGCGCGTTCGAGAGCGCGGGTCGCAATCGAGCTGTCGATGGTCCAGACGTTCACTTTCATGTCGGCGTCGTGGGCGCGTTCGATGGCGTCGGTCAGCAGCCAGTGGCCCCAGTGGACGTGAATATACTCGCAGTCGAGCGCGAGCGCGTTATCGAAGTCCTCGTCGGCGTTCAGCCCGAAGAGGTAGGCCAGTTCCACCGTGGGGTCGTCGGTTTCGAGGTCGTCGAGCGCTTCCCCGTCGAAGGAAGAAACGACGACCTCGTTTTCTACTGTGGAGGCAGCGGCGACCGCCTCGTTGGCGATGTCGCGCTCTTTGAGTTCGAGGTTGATGCCCGTATGCGCGGGAATCGCGTCGGCGGCCGCTTCGAGGGCGGGAACCCCGGTGCCCGTCTCCAGCACGTCGAGGTCTTCGAGCTGTGCGAGCGGAAGGTCGTCGACGCGTCCCGAACCATCGGTGTCCCTGTCGACAACCTCGTCGTGGAAGACGACGAGTTCGCCCGAGCCGCATCGGCGGACGTCGAGTTCTATCATGTCGGCGTCGGCGACCGCGTTCTCGATGGCGACGAGCGTGTTCGCGGGGTAGCGGTCGGCGAAGCCGCGGTGGGCGATGAGCCGCATCGCGGGCATTTGGCGTTCGACGACCAAAGCCTGCTCGGCGGGAGCTTTTTCTCGCCGGTCGGTCATGGAGGGACATGCGCGCCGTCAGATTCCACGACCACGGCGGTCCCGAGGTGCTCACTGTTGACGAAATCGACGAGCCGACCCCCGGCGCTCGTGCGGTGCTCGTCGGGATTCACGCCGCCGGCGTCAATCCCGTGGACACCTACTTCCGAGAAGGAGCCTACGAGCCATTCGAACTGCCGATGACTCCGGGGATCGATTTCGCCGGCGAAGTGCGCGAGACCGGCGACGAAGTCGAAGGCTTCGCGCCCGGCGACCGCGTCTACGGAACCGGCATCGGCCGCAATCATCACGGCGGCTACGCCGAGTGCGCGACCGTCCCGACCGACCGACTCGTTTCGCTGCCCGACGGCGTGGACACCACGATGGCGGGCGCGGCGGGCGTCGTCGGCGTGACGGCGTGGCGCGCGCTCGTCGACCACGCGGGCCTCGAACCCGGCGAGACCTGCCTCGTCCACGGTGGTTCCGGGGGAGTTGGCCACGTCGCGGTCCAGCTCGCCGCCGCGGCCGGCGCACAGGTGTTGACCACCGCCAGCCCGGACTACCACGACCGACTCGCCGAACTCGGAGCGGATGCGGTCTTCGATTACTCCCGAGAAGATCTCGCGGAGGCAGTCGAGGAGAGGGCCAGCGGGGTCGGCGGAACCGACGGTGTGGACGTGATTCTTGACCACCGCCTCGACGACTACCTCCAGTTCGACGCCGAGGTGGCCGCGACCGGCGCACGGGTGGTCGGTATCGGCGAAAGCGACCCGGCGGTCGGTTTGGAAAACGACGGCGTCGCCCGCAGCAAGGACGTCAACTACCAGTTCATGAGTATGTTCAACACGCCGGATTTCAGGGTTCCGCTCGCCCGACTGGCTCGGCTCGTGAGCGCTGGCGACCTCACCATCGACGTCGCCCACGAGTACGAACTGGCGGATGCGGGCGAGGCCCAGCGCGTGGTCTTAGAGGAGAGTTTCCTCGGCAAACTCGTGCTCGTTCCCGAGGAGTGACTCGGCCCCCGAATCGCGTCTCGGAACGTTCGTAATCCGGTGTAGAGTAGGCCGGGTATGTCGCTGCTCTCGGTCTTCGCCACGGCCATCCTCCCTATCGTCACCATCGCGGCGGTCGGCTTCGTGCTCGGACGGTTGCGAGAGATCGACGTCGAGCCGCTCAATACCGTCACCGTCTACGTGCTCGTACCGGCGCTGGTCTTTCACAGCCTCACGACGACCGCCGTCGGCGGCGCGACACTGGTAAAGGTGCTCGTCGGCGTCGTCGCGTTCATCCTCCTGATGGCGGGGATCGCCGAGGGCGTCGGGCGCGCACTCGGCGAGAGCGAGCCGATACAGAGCGCGCTCGTGTTGGTGAGCGCCTTCTCGAACTCGGGCAACTACGGGATTCCCCTCTCGGAGTTCGCCTTCGGCGCGACCGGGCGGGCGACCGCGGTCCTGTATCTCGTGGGCCAGAGCGTCGTCATCTATACTATCGGGGTGTATCTCGCCTCGCGGGCCGGCGGCGCGCGCGGTTTGGGCGCAGTGAAGAAAGTATTCAAACTCCCACTGGTCTATGCGGTCGTGCTCGCGCTCCTCGTGCGCGCGCTCGGTCTCGTCCCGCCGGCCGACGGCGCGGCGATGACGACCATCCAGCTCGTCGGCGACGCCTCGATTCCGCTGATGCTGATCTTGGTGGGAATTCAACTGGCGAACGCGAACTACGGGGCGGCGCTCTCCCGTGTGGGCTCGGCGAACGTGCTCAAACTGCTGGTCGCGCCGGTGGTCGGTCTCGCCATCGCGGCCGTCCTCGACTTCGGAAATACGACTGTGGCGCGCGTGTTCGTCCTCGAATGTGCGACGCCGGCGGCGATCACGTCGCTCATCCTGCTCATCGAGTTCAGCGGCGAGCGCTCCCCTGAGGGCGTCAGCGGTCCGGAGTACGTCAGCGCGGCCGTTCTCACGACGACGCTCGTGAGCGTTCCGGTACTGACGCTGGTGATCGTCGCGCTCGAAACGGACCTCGTGACGTCGTTGCTGTAATCGAGGTGATACCCGTTATCATAGCCCTTAACATCGTTACCCACGCAGAACGGGTATGGCCGTCGACGACGAATTCTACGACCCACCGTCCCTCCAGACTTCGGCCGACGCGCTCGGCCACGACCACGACGACGTCGCCGAGTACCGCGCGCTCGCCGACGATCTGCGAGAGAGAGTCCGCGGCGAGGTGCGCTTCGACGAGTACTCCCAGATCCTCTACGCGACCGACGGCAGCATCTACGGCGCGAAGCCTGCGGGCGTGGTCTGTCCGCGCGACACCGAGGACGTCAGTGCGACGATGCGGGTCGCCGCCGACCACGACGTGTCCGTGCTCCCGCGCGGCACCGGTTCGTCGCTGGCCGGGCAGGCTGTCGGGCCGGGCTGTGTCGTGCTCGATACGACCCGCCACATGGACTCGATCCTCGACGTCGATGCCGACGGGAAGACTGTGACCGTCCAGCCCGGCGTCGTCCAGGACCACCTCGACGACCATCTCGACCAGTGGGGGCTGAAGTTCGCGCCCGACCCAGCCTCCTCGAATCGGGCGACGATCGGCGGCGGTATCGGGAACAATAGTACAGGAGCGCACTCGGTGCGCTACGGCATCACCGACGCCTACACCGAGGAGTTGCGGGTCGTGCTCGCCGACGGCTCGCTGATCCACACTCACCCCGTAGTCTTGGATAGTCCCGAGTGGGATGGCCTAGTCGACAAGGACGACCGCGAGGCCGAACTCTATCGCACGGTGCGGGGACTGGTCGAGGAGAACGAAGAAGAGATCGACGAGCGCTACCCCACCCTGAAACGATCGGTGTCGGGCTACAACCTCCACAAGGTCGTCTACGAGAACGAGGCCGGTGAGGAGGTCATCAACCTCTCGAAACTGTTCGTCGGCGCGGAGGGGACCCTGGGGACGATCGTCGAGGCGACGGTCGAACTCGTCACGAAACCCGACGAGACGGCGCTCGCGCTCTACTGTTTCGAGGGATTGGGCGACGCGATGGAAGCCGTCCCCGAGGCGCTCGAGTTCGACGTGAGTGCCGTCGAGCTGATGGACGACGAGGTATTCAGACTAGCGAGCGAATCGACCGAGTTCGCCCAGTACGCAGAACCCATTCCCGAAGGAACCGCGGCGGCGCTGATGCTCGAATACGACTCCGAACTCCGAGACGACTTCGAGGACGCGATCGGCGAGACGAACGCCCACTTCGTCGAGGAAGGGAGCGCCTTCGACGTGCTGGAGGCTTACACCGAAGAGGACCAGCTGAAACTCTGGAAACTCCGGAAGGCTGCGATTCCGCTCCTGATGAGTCTGGAAGGTGATCCGAAACCGTACCCGTTCATCGAGGACGCGACAGTGCCACCCGAAGAACTCGCCGAATATGTGGGTGAGTTCGAGGAGGTTCTCGAAAACCACGACACATCGGCGGCCTACTTCGCTCACGCAGGTTCGGGCACGCTGCACATCCGTCCGATCCTGAACCTCAAGGACGGCGAGGGGATCGAGAAAATGCACTCGATCTCCGAGGACGTCACGTCGTTGGTTCTGGAGCACAACGGCTCCTTTTCGGGCGAGCACGGCGACGGCCTCGCACGCACGGAATTCAACCCGAAGATGTACGGCGAGGCGATCTGGAGCGCCTTTCAGGAACTCAAACTCGCCGCCGATCCCGACCGACGCATGAACCCCGGGAAGGTGGTCTACTGGGAAGATGAGCCGGCCGATATGCGCGAGAACCTCCGATACGGTCCGGAATACTCCTCGCTCGAACCGCAGACCGAGATGGACTTCGAGCGCGAGGGCGGCTTCTCGCACGCCATCGAGCTCTGTAACGGCTGCGGCACCTGTCGACAGGCCGACTCGAACACGATGTGTCCGACCTACCGCGCCTCGAAGGAGGAGATCCAGACGACGCGCGGGCGGGCGAACATGCTCCGGGCGGGGATCTCCGGCGAACTCTCCGAGGAGGAGATGTTCTCCGAACGGTTCCAAGAGGAGGTGCTCGACCTCTGTGTGGGCTGCAAGGGCTGCAAGAGCGACTGTCCCACCGGCGTCGACATGGCGAAGATCAAGACGGAGGTCAAACACGAGTACCACGAGCGCGAGGGGGCGGGCCTCCGCGAGCGCCTCTTCGCCAACGTCGACAGTCTGGCCGCGCTCGGCAGTCGGTTCGCGCCGCTGTCGAACTGGGGGACGAAACTGCCGGGCGCGCGAACCGCGATGGAACGAGTCGCCGGCATCGCTGCCGAACGCGAACTCCCACACTTCGAGCGCGAGAGCTTGGAGGAGTGGTTCGCCGCCCGTGGCGGCTCCAAAGTCTCGCTCGCCGACGCCGCCGAGAAGGCCCTGCTCTTTCCCGACACCTACACGAACTACAGCAACACCACGCCGGGGAAGGCTGCCGTGTTGACCCTCGAAGCAGCGGGCGTCCACGTCGAGATCCCCGACGAGGTGGTGTCGAGCGGTCGGCCAGCCTACTCGAAGGGCTTTCTCGACGAGGCTCGCGGGCGCGCGGAGACGAACGTCGCGGCGCTCGACCCCTACGTTCGTGACGGCTGGTCGGTCGTCTTCACCGAACCCTCGGACGCCGTGATGTTCCAAGACGAGTATCTCGACCTCCTCCCGGAAGACGTCGCAACCGAGCGCGTCTCCGGCAACGCCTACGGTGTACTCGAATATATCGACGTGATGCGACTCGATGACGAGATCGAGTTCACGGAACAGGAGACGTCACTGAGCTACCACGGCCACTGCAACCAGAAGGCGCTCAACAAGGACCATCACGCGGTCGGCGTTCTCAGACGGGCTGGCTACGCCGTGGACCCGCTCGATTCGGGCTGCTGTGGGATGGCCGGTTCCTTTGGCTACGAGGAAGAACACTACGACCTCTCACAAGCCATCGGGGACATCCTCTTCGAACAGGTCGAGGGGAGCAACGCCGCCGAGGTGGTCGCTCCTGGAACTTCCTGTCGCACCCAACTCGGCGACCGCAAGGGTGAAAGCGCGCCGCGCCATCCGATCGAGAAGGTCGCGCTGGCGATCGCGCGCTGACTCACTCGCCGCCCGACTCACCGAACAGCTGGCCGAGCGTCCGCAGCAGGTCCACGACCGATTCGAGGATCGCGTCGATGCGCTCGATGAGGTCCTGTACCCCTTCGAGTTGGAGCACGACCGCCGCGCCGCCCGACAGTTCGATGGAGAGGGCTGCTGCGTCCGGGATACCGAACACGACCGCGGCAACGCCGACGACCAACAGTCCGACCGCTACGGGAAGTGGTTTCATGGGGCGACGATATCTCGTGCTCACGTATACCGGTTGTGGTGATACATCGTGCGCCACGGTATCCACCCGCTCGCCTCGAATCGTTCGGTTCAGGAATCGCGCTGCTGGCGGGCACACTCGGTAATGGGGTCGAGAACACTATCCGCGATCTCGTAGGGGTCGGTCTCGCCGGCCGTGACGCCCGCGACGAGTTCCTCGATGCCGCCGCGGGCGGCGATCTCTTCGGTGAGGAGGTCGGCGGTGTCCTCGCGCAGGAGGGTACGGATCTCCTCGGCGTAGCGGGCGCGCGCCTTCGCGTCGAGTTCGCCCGTCGCTTCGAGGTGTGTCCGATGGTCGTCGAGCGCGTCGACGTACTCTTCGACGCCCTCGCCGTGCGTGGCGACCGCCTCGACGATCGGCGGCATCCAGCCGTTTTCGGCCTCCGTGCGCTGGAGCGCGACCGCCTCGGCCGAGTCGGCGTGATGGCCCGCATGGTGGCCGGTCGAAGAGTGCCCGTCGTCGTCCCCACGCAGTTGGAGCATCTCCTGTAACTCCTGAACAGTCCTATCGGCACCGTCAAGGTCAGCCTTGTTCACGACGAACACGTCGGCGATTTCGAGGATGCCGGCCTTGAGCATCTGCACGTCGTCGCCGCTGCCGGGTTGGACCAATACGGTCACCGTGTCGGCGGTTTTCACGATGTCGATCTCGTTTTGCCCTGCACCGACGGTCTCGACGATGATGCGGTCCTTGCCGAAGGCATCGAGCGCCTTCACGGCGTCGGCGGTGGCGATGGAGACGCCCCCGAGGCTTCCGCGCGCGCTCATCGACCGGAAGAAGACGTCCATATCGCCGACGTTGGAGGCCATCCGGATGCGATCGCCGAGCACCGCACCACCAGTAAAGGGCGAGGAGGGGTCGATAGCGATGACGCCCACGGTCAGCCCCTGATCGCGGTAGTGCTCGGCGACCTTGTCCACGAGCGTGGATTTTCCCGCACCCGGACTGCCGGTGATGCCGATGACCTCGGCGTTGCCGGTGTGGTCGTAGAGCGCGGAGACCAATTCGCGGTGGTCCGGCGAGCGGTTTTCGATCTTCGTGATCGCCCGCGCCAGCGCGCGGTGGTCGCCGTCGAGCAGGCGGTCGAGCAGCTCGCTCATTCGCGCTCGGGGGTGTTCTCGCGGACGAACTCGATGGTATCGGCCATCGATGCGCCGGGGCCGAAGATGGCCGACACACCGTTGTTCAGGAGGTCGTCTTTGTCCTTGTCGGGGACGATGCCGCCGACCAACACGAGCGTGTCGTCGAGCGCGTCGTACTCGTCGAGTCCCTCCAGGATCTTCGGCACGAGCGTGTTGTGCGCCCCCGAGAGGATGGAAATCCCGAGGACGTCGACGTCCTCCTGGACGGTGGCCTGCACCACTTCGTCGGGCGAGCGATGCAACCCGGAGTAGACGACCTCGAAACCCGCATCGCGGAAGGCGCGCGCGATGACGTGCGCACCGCGGTCGTGGCCGTCGAGTCCGACCTTGGCGACGAGACACCGGATGGGCCGCTGTGTCTGTTCTGCGCTCATGGACCTCCGTTCTTTCGCCGCCGATTTGGGTCTATCGGTGCGAGCGGTGTACAGTCCGCCGTCAGTATCCGTGCGGTCCGAGCTGTCGACGTTCGTGCTGGACCGCTTCGAAGACCATCCAGAATCCGACCAACCCGGCGAGAAGCGGCGCGAACGTGCCCGGATACGCCCAGTCGATGGCTCGTCGGGCGTCGAACGAATAGTACGTCTCCCCGCGCGAGACGAACTTCGGGAGGTCCCGCGTGTCGTCCTCGAAGTCGTAGCTCTGCCCGTCGATGGCGCTATCGACGATGCGTTTCGTTCCGGGGTCGAGTTGGCGGTAGGGCGTGGTTTCGGTCTCCTGTTGGAAGGAGAGATCCTCGATTTGACCCTTGTAGCTGTAGTGATAGTCGAAATCCGCCATGCCAAGCCAGAGCGGAGCGCTCGCGAGCAGCACGCAGATGCCGAGCGCCATGAGGCCGAAGCGAAGCGTCGAGTACCGTTCGAGCAGCGCGCTGTGGAGCAGCGAGCGAACCATGCTTTCAGTACCGATAGAGGTGATATATAACTTGTCACGGTATCGGATGGACGAACCAGAAGAGGCATACTTCGAGCGGACCGAGTGGTGAAAATGGCAACAGCCAGCACGCACGGCCCGGTCAAGGAGCACCCACTCGCGGCGACCGCCGTGCTCTCGGTCGTCGGCTACGTGCTCGTCCTCGGGACGTTCGCCGGCATCGTCGACGTCTTTCCACCGATCGGCAACGATACGGTCATCCTGTTTTCGGACGCCATCGCGGTCGTCAACAGTTTCGCGCTGACGGCGCTGCTCGTCGGCTTTTTCTTCATCCGTCGGGGGGACGTGCGCCGCCACCGCGCAGCGATGCTCAGCGCCTTTTCGCTCATTCTCCTGTTTCTCGTGCTCTACCTCTGGAAAGTAGGTGGGGGCTTCGAGAAGGAGATCGTCATCGAGCAGGGCCAGTTCCTCGCGGCGTATGCGGGTCTCATCAGACCGCTCTATCTCGCCATGCTCGCGATCCACATCCTGCTGTCGGCGGTCGCGGTCCCCGTCGTCATCTATCCGGTCGTGCTCGGACTCACCCACACGCCCGCCGAACTCAAGGAGACTGCCCACGCCCGCATCGGCCGTATCGCGGTCGCCTCGTGGTCACTGAGCCTCTTTTTGGGTGTCGTGACCTATTTCCTCCTGAATCATCTCTACGGCTGGGTGCCACGATAGCATCCCCCACAGTCACCGCCGACCGCCGGGCCGCTCCCGGAACCGGGTCGTGTCCACGCGAACGGGATCGGGGCCGAACAGCGCCCTCGTGAGAAGCCGTCGCCCGAACGGGAGCCGGGCTATCGGTACGTGCGCAGGAATCGCGAACGGCGCTTTCAGGAGCGGCCGTTTGACCGGTTCCGGGAGGCTATCGCTGCGGCGGACCAGCCACGAGAGCCCGCGCTCGGCCAGTCGCTGACTTTTCAGTACTCGCTCGACCGCCGGACGGCGGCGCTCCTCGTACCCTCGCAGCGTCGCCGCTGGAAGCGTTCCCGCGCCACGTTCGAGCGCAGTCGTCACTGTCGTGTGGGCGACGACGGCGTCCTGTATCGCCAGCACGTTGCCCTGTGCGCCGATCGGCGAGGCGACGTGGGCCGCATCGCCGATGAGTAACAATCCGTCGCGCACCCACTTCCCGCTCAGTCCCGGCTCGATGTGGAGCAGCGAACACGCGTCGAAACTCGGCAAGGAGTCGGGAAACGCCGGCGCGAGGCTCGGGTCGACCGCGACGAGTCGCTCGCGGAACGCCTCGATACCGCGCTCTCTGAGTTCCGGATAGGTCCCCTTCTCGATGAACCACCCCAACTGGATCTCACCGCCGCCGACGCCGAAGTACAGCAGCAGCCCGTGCTCGTTGAGTCGGGACTGAGCCGCGCTGTGGGCGACCGTCTCCGGGAGTTTGAACCAGAGGAGTTCGAGGTCCGATTCGAGGAGTCCGGGGTCGATGTCGGCGGCCGCCCGCACCGTCGAGAACCGCCCGTCCGCGCCGACGACCAGCCGACTCCGGACGGCGAGTTCGTCGCCGGTTTCGTGGTCGAGCGCCCGGACGCCGACGATTCGTCCATCCTCGTCGCGGAGGTCACGGACCGGCGTGTGCAGTCGGTACGTGAAGGTCTCGAACTCGCTGGCCGCCTCGATAATGGTTTCGAGCAGCGGCGGTTGCTCCATCAGCAGCGCGAAGTCGTAGGGACCGGACAGGTCGTCGAAATCGAACACCTCGTAGGGCTTGTCATAGACGTGGACCACGCCCCGACGAACCTCCTCGTGGTCGAGTGCGAGCACCCGCTCCAGAAGTCCCATCTCGTCGAACAGCCGGAGGGCGTCCGGCTGGAAGCCAAAGCCACGAAACTCCCGGTCGAGGTCGGCGTGGCGCTCCAGCAAGAGGACCTCGACGCCGCTGCGGGCGAGCAGGTAGCTCAACACCGTGCCGCCGGGTCCCGCGCCGACGACGACCACCTCGGTGTCGATGTCGTGTGTCGTTTCTGTCGTCCTCCCGATGACACCCTCTCGGGCTGGCATGCTGTCCCGGAGGACGCCGGCGGACTCAACGCTTGCGCTAGTCGGTCCGCGGCAGGGCGTACGCCCCGAGTGCGAAGAAGACGATCGCGAGCACGCAGAGCACTACCAGATCGGACTGCCAGCCACCGCCGCCGGTCGTCACCGCGCGCACGCCGCGGGCGAAGTACGTCAGCGGCGAGAGGTTCATCACTGGCTGAAACCACTCGGGGAGCAGATCGGGCGGGACGAACGTATCGGACAGAAACAGGAGCGGGAGCGCCAGCGAGTTGCTCGCGGCGATGACCCCATCCTGAGAGTCGGCGAGGCTGCCGAGGAGCGCGCCCACGCCACAGAAGAGCGCGACCGTGACGAAGACGAACGGGATCACCACTCCCGAGAGTACCACGTTCGCACCCGTGAGGAGGACGACCAGCCCGAGGATGAGCAGGCTCGCCAGCCCGATGATGAGCACGTTCACGAGTGTCTGGGCGAGCAGCCACTCCGGGCGGGTGAGCGGCGTCGTGGCGAGTTTCTCGAAGCGATTGCCCTCGCGGTGGCGCGCGACCGTGCTGCCGACGCGCGAGAGCGGCGTGAAGAGCACGACGACAGCCAGATAGCCGGGCACGTAGTACGCCGGCGGCTCGGTAAAGAGTCCGCCGCCGGTCGGTCGCGTGCCGACCAGCACGCCGAAGATGAGGATGAGGATCACCGGGAAGAAGAAGGTGAAGAAGACGGCCGTCCGCCGGCGCAGGAACGAGCGCCACGCCGCGCTAGTGGCCGCGCCGACCCGTCCGGTCGCCGTCACTGCACCGCCCCCGCTTCCCGTCCCCTGCTCGCCAGCGACCGCTCTCCGTCGGATCGGTTGCGCGAGCCATCACTATCGGTGACGGCGAGATAGACGTCTTCGAGATCGGGTTGTCGCCACGCGAGTTCCCCATAGGATATACCGTTCCGTTCGAGCGCCTCGACGACCGCACCGATGTCGGTCGCCGAAACGTCCTCGACGACGATTCCCGTGGGCCGGGATTCAACGCGATGGCCGACGTCGAGCGCTGTCGCGTCGGCGTCGGTCTCGATTTCGAGGCGCGGCCGGCCGCCGTACTCGGCGACGAGGTCGCCGGGCGTCCCGACGGCGGCCAGTCCGCCGTCGGCGAGCAGTCCTACCCTGTCGGCGAGCCGTTCGGCTTCGGCCATGTAGTGCGTGGTCAGAAGAATCGTGGTGCCGCCGGCCGCAAGGCCCTCCAGAAGTTCCCAGAGCGCGCGCCGGCCGGCCGGGTCGATTCCGGTGGTGGGTTCGTCGAGCACCAGCAAGTCGGGGTCGTTGACGAGCGTCGCGCCGACGCAGGTCCGGCGCTGCTGCCCCCCGGAGAGGTCCTCGTAGCGCGTGGCGGCGCTCTCGGTCAAACCTACGTCGTCGAGGACCCCGTCGACATCGCGCGGGTCGTCGTACAGACCGGCGTAGTAGGCGAGCAGTTCGCGCGCGCTCAGCCGTGCCGGCGGGGCAAAGGATTGGGGGAGCACGCCGAGGCGTGATTTGCCGACCGCGCTCGGAGCCTCTCCGAACACCGATACCGAGCCAGCGACCGTGGTGGTGCCGGTCAGCGCACGGACGAGCGTCGTCTTGCCCGCGCCATTTGGACCGACCAGCGCGAACACCTCGCCGGCACCCACCGACAGCGAGACGCCATCGAGCGCCACCGTCTCGCCGTACTCCCGGCGAACGTCATCGGCGACGAGTACCGCATCCATGTCGAACGGGAGAGTCGCGCCCGTTCTAAGGGGTTCGATTCGACCATCGACTGCGAGTGTGTCGTGTGCTCACAACCGACTACGGATTTCTCGGGCGATACCGTCCACGTCGTACTCGTCGTCGGCCTTGTCGAAGACCGTCTCGCCGTCGACACGGACTTCGAGAACACCGTGATCGCCGGTCACGAGCGCCACACGGTCGAGTTCGGCCCCGAAGTTCGTGAGCAGCGCGTGCTGGATGTCCTCGGCGCGTTCGAGGAAGCCACAGGGAACACAGTATTCGATTTCGACGGTCGCCATGAATCGTGTTACCTCTCAACCGATTTACGCCTATCGCCCGTTCGAGCGGGTCGAGAACGGATTCAGACGAGGATGGCGTCGACGACGATGGCGAACAACAACGCGCCGAGATAGGCGTTCGAGGCGTGGAACGCCCGGAAGGCGGCCGCTTCGCTCTTTTCGCGGTGGAGTCTGACGACCATCCAGAGAAAGAGTGCGCCGAAGGCGACCGTCGCGCCGGCGTAGAGCCAGCCGAGCGATGTGACCGCCGTGAGAACGCTCGCACCCAGTAGTGTGGCCGCGAGATACCAGACGATGTGTCGGCGAGTGACGCGCTCGCCGCGGACCACGGGCATCATCGGGAAGCCGCCGCGGGCGTAGTCGTCCTTGTACGCGAGCGCGAGGTTGTAGAAGTGCGCGGGCGTCCAGAGGAAGATGACACCGGCGAGTGCGAGTGCCGGAACGCCGATTTTTCCTGTCACGCCGACCCAGCCGATCAATGCGGGAAGCGCACCGGCAACACCGCCGAGAACGGTGTTTTGCACCGTGTTCGGTTTGAGTACGAGCGTGTAGATCACACTATAGAAGAGGATGGCACAGAGACCGAGCGCCGCCGCCAGTAGGTTCACCGAGAGGAACAGCGCCAAGGAGGCGGCCGCGAGCAGGACGCCGAAGGTCAGCGCGTTCGAGACACCGACTCGGTCGGTTGCGAGCGGGCGGTCGCTCGTCCGCTGCATCTTCCGATCCTTTTTGCGTTCGAGCACGTGGTTGAAGGTGCCGCTCGCACCGATGGCGAGCACGCCGCCGCCGAGCACTCTGACGACGACCCCGGCGTCGAGGGCCGGCCCCGCGGCGAGCGCCATCCCGGCGGCCGCCACCAGACAGAGCAGCCACATCAGCCGCGGCTTCATCAGCGTGAAATACGCCGACCCGACCGCTCGCGCGCGGGCGAGCGGGCCGGACGGCTCCGGTGTCGGGGTTTCATCGGTGTCGGTCGACGCGGCCGGCGTGGTCGCGGTCGGCTCGTCGAGAGTCGTCGATACCGAGTCGTCGGCATCGAGTTCGAGCGTCCACGCGAGTGCGAGGACGAGTCCGACGAAAATCGCCATCCCGGAGAGCAGGTGGAGCGTCGAGATCCACTCCATCCCGGCGGTCGCGGCGAGTGCGCCCATCCCGATCTGGACGGGATAGAGAACGAACGGAACCAATAGGATGGTCTTCGCGCGCCGCGGTGCGGACGAGCGCCACGCGGCGACGAGCGCGGCGAGCACGACAACTCCCACGAGAACGGCGGCGAGGCGGTGGCCCCACGCGATGAGTACGCGCGGGTCGGTGAAGTCGGTGCCACAGAGCGGCCACGTCGAGCAGGCGCGCGTCGCCTCGGTCAGCGCCGTGGTCGCGCCGACGACGATGAGGAGATAGACGCCGATGGCCGCGGCCGCGAGCAGCGTCGTCACCCGTCTGCGTTCGGAAACTGTATCGGCTGTCACGGTGTGGTAACTCGGTTTCGATCTTCGCAACCGTCGTACTTAGGCCCCCCGCTTTCGGCCATCGGCGGGGGAGTCAGCAGGTATTTATGCACCACTGCCGAAGCGCCGCCAGATGAACAAAACGCGTCTCGGGCGGTACGCCCTGCTGGCGGTCGGGCTCGTATTCGTCGCGACGGAGCCGGTGTTGGCACAGTCGGTCAACGCGGATCTCATCTACGAACTGAACGCGAAACTGCTGTACGTCGCCATCCCGATAACGCTCCTCGTCCAGGTCATTCTGGTCTACACGGTCTGGCGATTCAGGAACAACGACGACCCGCAGCCGACCCGCGAGAACCGCCGCCTCGAGATCACGTGGACGCTCGCGACCGCCATCATCCTGCTGTTCGTCGGCATCGCCTCCTATACGGTGCTCGGCAACCCCGCCATCGCGCTGACACCCGATGCCGGCCCGAGCGCCGAACCACAGGCCCAACAAGGGATACAGCCGGCGGTCACCCACCCGAACCGGTCGGGAGCGACCGCCCCCGAGACGCAGAAAGCCATCCAGATCGAGATCGACGCCTACCAGTGGGGGTGGGAGTTCATCTATCCGAAGGCGGGCGTCAACTCCTCGTCGGAGCTCGTGATACCGGCGAACAAACCCGTCTATCTCCACATCACCTCGCGTGACGTCATCCACGCGGTCCACGTCCCGACGCTCGGTCTCAAGCAGGACGCCATCCCCGGCCAGTACAACACCATCAAAACCAACGCCACGAAACCCGGCAGCTACCAGCTCTACTGCGCGGAGTTCTGTGGCTCCGGTCACTCGAAGATGCTCGCCAACATGACCGTCATGCCCCAGGGCGAGTACCAGTCGTGGCTCGACGAGCAGAAATCGGGCGGCTCGAATTCGAGTGCAAGCGGGTCGGCGAACAGTTCCGCGATAGCGCCCGTCGCCGCGAATCCGGCTTAAACTTCCTCGTCGACGTTTTCGAGACCACTATCCGTGATCGTGAACCGACAGGTTTCCCCGGCGGCTTTCGAACCGTGTTTTTCGAGCGTCGCACGACGATTGCCCGCCCGGAACCGTTCGAACCGAAGGATGACGCTCGTGAGATGCGAGAGCGTGTGGCCGCCGAGCGCCCGCGCCCGGCCCGACTCGCTGTCGGGGTCGGTGAACACCTGATTCGTGAGGAGTACCGCGAGATCGTGTTTGCGCGCCAGAGCGAGCAGATGCGTGACCTGCCGACCGATCTGTCGGAGCGCCTCGCCCTCGTCGCGGGCCGTCCGTTCGAGTCGATAAAAGCCGGTCGCGCTGTCGAGGACGACAAGGGAAGCGCGCTCGGCGAGGTCTGCAGCGTCGCGAACAGCCTCCTCCTGCTCGTCGAAATCGAGCGCCTCGGCGACGACGATGCGCGAGGTGAGGTCCTCGATGTCGCCATCGCGCGCCCGGGCGAGTTGCTCGAGGCGCGCCACGGAGAGGCCCTCGGTGTCGATGTAGTAACTCGACTCGCCGGCGGCCGCGGTTTCGACGGCCGCCGAAAGTGCAAGATTCGTCTTGCCGGCCGCGGGCGGGCCGTAGACCTGTGTGACGGCTCCCCGCGGGAGACCACCGCCGAGGAGGTCGTCGAGGGCCACGCAGCCGGTCGGAATCGGTTCGGTCATGACGGCGATTTACCCCCACGGGACAAAAACCGTCCCGTCCGGGTGAGGGTTTAGGCAGCTGTGGGTCGGAGGGCAACCGTGATCGTCGTCGCCACCGCCGATTTCGAACTCTATCACGGTCTCGTCACCGAACTCCGCGAGCGCGGCGTCGAGTTCACGACCGTGGAACCCGGCGACGCCCTCCCCGAGCGGACGCGCGTCCTCGTGGTCGGCGACGGCGACCCCACACCCGACGAAGACGTCGAAATCGTCCATGCCGACCCCGAGAACCCCCGGCAAGCGGCCGATACCGCACTCTCGTCGTTGCGCGACGGTGGCCAAACGGTCGTCGGCGTCGACCCCGGCGAACGACCGGGTATCGCGGTGCTGTCGGGCGAGGTCGTGGTCGCGGCCTTTCACGTGCCGCTCGCCGATGCCGCGAGTGTCATCGCCGAGGAGATCGCCGACGCTGCCGACCCGATCGTGCGGGTCGGCGACGGTGCGCGGCTCAAGGGAGCTGCACTCATCGACGATCTCGATGTTCCGGTCGAGTTGGTCGACGAGACCGCCACGACGCCCTCACTCGGCACCGGTGCGCGCGGGATGGGTGACGTGCTCGCCGCCGTCAACATCGCCCGGCGTTCGGGCGAGCGGGTCCGCGAGCGCACCATCGAACCCACCGTCGGCGAACTCGACGTCATCAAGGCGCGCTCGCGCGAGCAATCTGAGACCAACCGGGAGATCGACGAGGCGCTCGCCCGTCGGGTCGCGGCCGGCGAGTTGACCATCGAGGAAGCGCTCACGGAGCATCGGACCCGTGCTAACGGTGAATAGCGAGCCGAGCAGCACGGAGAATAACTCGAATAGCAGCAGCGGTTCAGGGGGAGCCGTCACAGCGTTTCAGGAAACTACGTCCGACCCGAACGGCGACGTCGAGAGCCGAGATCGCTCCGAGCACGACGAGCAGATAGATCAGCCACCAGCCCGCAACAGCCGCCGCGTGCGATTCGGTCGTCACCGCGATGCCGACATCGACGAGAAGAACCGCTACTGCGACCACAACTAATTTGACCGACAGTGGGATGTTCATACCCTATATTTTAACTAATACATACTATGTCTTCTGCCAACAGTGCTCAACGGGTGCGAACTGCGTTCTCGGCCCAGCGCACGACTTCCCGCACAGGGAGATCCGTTTCGGCGGCGACCGCGCTCGCGTCGTCGTATTCGGCGCTCACGTCGTAAACTTCACCACCCGAATCGCTGGCGATTTTCACCGCGACCTCGTATGCCTCGCCCACGATTTCGACCGTTGCGGTCTCGAACTCCCGATCGGCCACCCAGCGGTGGCGCGCACCCGTCTCGCGCACGCCGAGAGTCCCGGTCTCGACGGCGAGTTTGCGGGCCACTCGTTCGGCATCCTCGGGTTTGACGACGACCTTCACGAGATGGCCGGGACGCGATTTCTTCATCGTCGTCGGCAGTATCGAGACGTCGCGCGCGCCGGCGTCTTTGAGAGTTTCGTGCAGTCCGCCGAGCACCTCGGGCGTGGCGTCGTCGAGGTTCGTTTCGAGCACGCGAATCCCCTCCCGCGCGAGACCCCCAGTATCGGAGCCGACCAGCGCGCGGAGCACGTTCGGCTGGTCGGGAAAATCGTGGTCGCCAGCGCCGTAGCCGGATTCTTCGACGTCGAGTGTTGGCAATCGCTCGGCCCCCTTGGCGAAACGAGCGAGGATCGCCGCACCCGTCGGCGTGAGCAGCTCGCTCTCGACCGGCCCGCCGCGAAGCGACCAGTCGGCACGGGTCGCGATTTCGACCACGGCCGGAGCCGGCACGGGATAGGTGCCGTGGCTCATCGCGACCGCGCCGCCGCCGGTCGCAAGCGGCGTCGTCACGACGCGCTCGACGGCGAGCGAATCGAGCAAGAGCGCCGCGCCCACCACGTCCGCGATGGCGTCGTCGGCACCCACCTCGTGGAAGTGGGTCGATTCGAGGTCGGTCCCGTGGACCGCTGCCTCGCTTTCCCCGAGAATCTCGAAAATCGCCGTCGCGTCGCGCTCAACTCTCTCGGAAAGGCCCATCGAGTCGACGACCTCGATGACCTCCGCGTAGGTTCGGGACTTGCCGGCTCCCTCGGCATGGCGGTGGTCGTCGTGGGGATGGTCGTGCGTGTGCTCGTGGTCGGCGTGGTCGTGTCCGTGCGACGACTCGCCATCGCTTGTCTCGCCGTCTTCATCGTCGAGAAGGACGTCGATCGTCGTCGCCTCGATGCCGTTCTTCGTCGTCGTGTCGATGGCGTATCGGACGTCGAGTGCCTCCTCGACCGGCGTCAGTACCTCGGGGTTCGCGCCGACGGCGAGCAGCGTGCTACAGAGCATGTCGCCGCTCGCGCCCATCCGTCCGTCGAAGGCCAGCGTTCGCATAGCGGGGATGGGGGTCGGTGGAGCGAAAAGCCGTCCGGTCGCTACGATGGCTCGGAAAGACAGGCAAAAGGCATAACCCCGTTAACGACGGACCCTCGGGTAGCAGCCAGCCATGAACGAAGTCCAACTGGAGGTGGCGAAGGCCTACCCGAACGACTCGGGCCGCGGCATCGCCCGCCTCGACCCGGATACCCTGTTGCATCTCAAGCTCTCGCCGGGCGACATCATCGAAATCGAGGGTGGCGACCGCACCGCCGCAAAGGTCTGGCGCGCCGACAGACAGGACTGGAACACTGATACTGTTCGCATCGACGGGTTCACCCGCCAGAACGCGGACGTAGGCATCGGCGAGCGCGTCGAGATTCGGAAAGCGGAACCCGAAACGGCCGACAGGCTCGTGCTCGCCCCGCCCGAGGAAGCCTCCGTCCAGTTCGGCAGCGACGCGGCCGGCATGGTCAAACGCCAGATTCTGAAACGGCCGGTGGTCGAACGCGACATCGTGCCCGTGATGAGCTCGACCAACCATCCGTTCATGCGCTCGCCGGGACAGGCCATCCCGCTCATCGCCGTCGACACCGAACCCGACGGCGTGGCGCTCATCACCGAGGACACCGACGTCGAACTCCGCGAGGAGCCTATCTCGGGCTTCGAGAAGACCGGCGGAGGCATCACCTACGAGGACATCGGCGGCCTGCAGGGCGAGATCCAGCGCGTTCGCGAGATGGTCGAACTGCCGATGAAACACCCCCAGATCTTCCAGAAACTGGGCATCGAACCGCCTCAGGGGGTGCTCCTGCACGGCCCGCCCGGTACGGGCAAGACCCTGCTGGCGAAGGCCGTCGCCAACGAGACCAGTGCCAGTTTCTTCTCGATTGCGGGCCCCGAAATCATCTCGAAATATTACGGGGAGAGCGAACAGCAACTCAGGGAGATATTCGAGGACGCCACCGAGGAATCGCCGGCCATCATCTTCATCGACGAACTCGACTCGATCGCACCCAAACGCGAGGACGTAACGGGCGAAGTCGAACGGCGCGTGGTCGCCCAGCTACTGACGATGATGGACGGGCTGGAGAGTCGCGGCCAGGTCATCGTCATCGGCGCGACCAACCGCGTCGATTCGGTCGATCCCGCGCTACGCCGACCGGGCCGCTTCGACCGCGAGATCGAGATCGGTGTGCCAGACGAGCGCGGTCGAGAAGAGATCCTCCAGATCCACACCCGGGGCATGCCGCTGTCGGACGACGTGAACCTCTCGCATCTGGCCGACGAGACCCACGGGTTCGTGGGAGCCGACATCGAGAGCCTCACGAAGGAATCGGCGATGAAGGCACTCCGGAGGTATCTCCCAGAGATCGATCTCGACGAGGAGGACGTACCACCCAGTCTCATCGACCGGATGATCATCAAGCGTGACGATTTCGACGGCGCGCTCAACGAGGTGGATCCGAGCGCGATGCGCGAGGTACTCGTCGAACTCCCGAAGATCACGTGGGACGACGTGGGCGGGCTCGACGACGCGAAGGGCGAGATCAAAGAATCCGTCGAGTGGCCGCTGTCGAGTCCCGAGCGCTTCTCGCGACTCGGCATCGAGCCGCCGGCAGGAGTGCTGCTCTACGGACCGCCCGGCACGGGCAAGACGCTGATGGCGAAGGCCGTGGCCAACGAGACCAACGCCAACTTCATCTCGGTGCGCGGGCCGCAGCTGCTCTCGAAGTGGGTCGGCGAATCGGAGAAGGCGATCCGCCAGACGTTCAAGAAGGCCCGGCAGGTTTCACCCACAGTCATTTTCTTCGACGAACTCGACAGCCTCGCCCCGAGCCGCGGTGGCGACGTGGGGTCGAACGTCTCCGAGCGCGTCGTGAACCAGCTCCTCACCGAGCTCGACGGGCTGGAGGACATGAAGAACGTGATGGTCATCGCCGCGACCAACCGTCCGGACATGATCGACCCGGCGCTCATCAGGTCGGGAAGATTCGACCGACTCGTGATGGTCGGCCAGCCGAGCATCGAGGGCCGCGAGCGCATCCTCTCGATCCACACCGACGACACGCCGCTGGCGGCCGACGTGAGCCTGCGCGAGATGGCCGAGATCACCGACGGCTACGTCGGATCGGATCTCGAATCCATCGCTCGCGAGGCCGCGATTCAGGCGCTCCGTGACGACCCCGAGGCGGACATCGTCGAGATGCGCCACTTCCGGGCCGCGCTCGAGACCGTCCGTCCGACGATCACCGAGGACATCCTCGACTACTACGACCGGATGGCCGAGGAGTTCAAGGGCGGCGCGGCCGACCCCGCCCGCGGCCGCAGCGGCGGGCGCATCGGGTTCCAATAGTACCTTTTTACTTCGTCGGGTTCGCGCTTTGCGCGAACCGCTCCTCGCAAAAACCTGGGGTTTAGTAGATGAGTTCGTCGTCGTTGGCGACCATGTAGAGGGTGCGTGCGGAGATGTTGACCGCGTGGTCGCCGACCCGTTCGAGGTCTCGAATCGTGAGGAGCAGTCGGGAGACGTCGGCCATGAGCTGGTCGGTGTCCGCGGGGTCGAGTTCCGATTCGATGAGGTCGCGGACGACGGTCTCGGAGGCACGCTCGCAGAGGTCGTCGAGTTCGTTGTCGCGCTCGTCGATGGCGTAACAGGCGTCGGCGTCGTTGTCGGCGTAGGCGTCCATCGCCGCTTCGACCATCTCCTGGGTGAACTCGCCGATGCCCTGAATGTCGACCTCCGGAAAGACGTCGCGTTCGGCTCGAAGGGTGTAGCCGCCGAGGTTGGTGGCGAGGTCGGCGACCCGTTCGAGGTCGGTGATGATCTTGAACGAGGCGGCGATGAAGCGCAGGTCGCCGGCGACCGGCTGTTGGAGGGCGAAGAGATCGATACAGCTGCGTTCGAGGTCGAGATACATCTGGTTGATCTCGTCGTCGCCCTCGATGACGTCGTGGGCGAGGCGCTCGTCCTTCCGGTCGAGCGCGTCGAGACCCATCCGGAGGCGTTCGAGTACGATCTCGCTCATGTAGAGGACGTCCTCGCGGAGACTTTCGAGTTGGTCCTGATAGCTTTCGCGGGGCATGCCAATCCGTCGGACCGTCTACCTAATGTACCCTTCGCCGAAACGACCGCTCGGACCACCGAAATCGGAGAAGAATATAGTCCGAACGAGAGCTATATACCAAACTTTGGCTACGGAAACCCTTCCGAGAGCGAAAATAGATGGTCAATCGAGCACGCGATCGGATCACTCGGACTATTCTATATATTATAAGTGGATTTATTGTGCTCGACTGGTGAAGGGGAGCATGGAAACGCGTAAGGTGCAGATCACGGGCGGGTCGACCTATACGGTCTCGTTGCCGAAGGACTGGGCGACCGATCACGGCATCGAGGCCGGTAGCGAAATCGAGTTCTACCCCGACGAGAAGTCGCTGTTGCTCGCGCCGCGAACCGGGGCCGAAAACGCCGAAGGAACGCTCGACGTCACGGGACTGAGCGACGGCGAACTCACCCGTGCGGTCGTGACGATGTACGTCAGCGGCTTCGATATCATCACGCTCGAAACCGAGAGCGTCGACGCCGCCCAGCGCCGAGCCATCCGCGAGACCGCCCAGGGGTTGGTGGGTCTCGAAATCATCGAGGAGACCGCCGAGCGCGTGAGTCTCCAGGACCTGCTCGATTCCTCGGAGCTGTCGATCCACAACGCCGTCACGCGGATGCGACTGGTCGCGCTCACCATGCTCGACGACGCCGTGACGGCGCTGCGAACCGGCGACGAGGATCTGGCGGCCGACGTCATCGGGCGCGACGACGACGTCGACCGGCTCTGGTACATGACGTCACGGGTCTTCCGTGGCGCGCTCAGTCACCCGGGCGCGGTCTCGGATATCGGCCTGCCCCGAGAGACCTGTTTCGACTACCACACGAGCGCGCGCCAGCTCGAACGGGTCGCCGACCACGCGACCAAGATCGCCGACCTCGCGGGCGCGCTCGACGGCGTTCCCGACGACGCGGGCGAGGCGCTCGGGACGCTCCACGCCGATGCGGCAACCGCCGTCGAGACGGCGATGGACGCGCTGCTCGCGGAGGAGTCCGAGGAAGCCGTCGAACTGGCCAACGAGGCGATGGCGCGCATCGAGACGGTCGACGAACGCGCCCGCGAGGTCGACGAGCTGTTGCGGAGCCTCGACACCCAGTCCGTCCAGCGGCTCGGTCTCGTCGTCGATTCGCTCTCGCGCAGCGCCGACTACGGCGGCAACATCGCCGAGACGGCGCTCCAGAAGGCCGCACCACGGCCGTAGCACCAGATCGGCGTTCGCTGTTGCCACCGGGTGTCGAGGAGCGGTCGCTCGTGGCACACTGATGGTCCACCGAATCGACACCCTCGTCGACGATTCCCAGTCCGAGCCGGACCCGTTCGGAAGGACATTTGTCGGTCGTGGCCTTCGTGACGGTATGCGCGACCTCGACGAGACCGATCTCGAGATCATCGAACTGTTGTTGAGCGACGCACGCCGACCGTGGAGCGAACTCGCCGAGGTGGTCGATCTCTCGCCGCCGGCCGTCGCCGACCGCGTCGAGCGATTACAGGAGCGCGGCGTCATTCGGCGGTTCACGGCCGACATCGACCGCTCGCAGCTCGGCGGGGGCGTCCCCGTGCTCCTCACGCTCGCAGTCGAGTCGGCGACGTTCGAGAGCGTTCGAGAGCAACTGTTGAACGCCGAAGCGGTCGAGCACGTGTTCACGACCGCCGAAGGCGACCTCCTGTGTTACGCGCGTGTTCCCGACGGCGACGTTCCGTCGTGGCTCTCACGAACCGTCGAGCCGGACCGTATCGCCGACTACGGCGTCGAACTCCTCACGGACGCCGAGTGGCGACCCTCGGTCGGCGGCACGGAGTTCGCGCTCTCGTGTGCGGAGTGTGGCAACACCGTGACCAGCGAGGGCGTCGCCACCCGCATCGACGGCGACCTCTATCAGTTCTGCTGTCCCTCCTGCGAGGCGCGCTTCGTGGAGCAGTACGAACGACTGGAAGAGGGGGCGACGGGGTAGATCGCGCTCTCGGCTTTCGAATCGAAAGTCAGAGTGGGTAATCGTAGCGACGATAGTAAGCGTAACCGACCCGCTCGATGTAGTGAAGGCTATCCGCATCTCCGACGGCACGCTCCAGAAGATCAAACAGAACCTCTTCTGGGCGCTCGGCTACAACACGGCGATGATCCCGCTCGCCTCGCTGGGACTGCTGCAACCCGTCCTGGCCGCGGTGGCGATGGCCTTTTCGAGCGTCTCGGTGCTCTCGAACAGCCTGCTGTTCCGTCGGTACACGCCGGACCACGACTACGAACTGTTCGGATTCCTCCGATAGGAGGATTCTCGCGGATTGGAGCGCGATTCACCACAGCCGACACACCCAAGCGGTGTTTTTCGGTAAAACTTCGAACTCGTTCGTGCCAGTTCGGTAACTTACTCTAGGCATTCGAAACCACACCATTGGCTCGCTGCACGTGTTCGTCGTCGATGCAAAGCGCATGACAGCACACCGACTGTGGGCAAAAGACTCTAATGAGTGACTCCCTGCGTGGCGAGTGGTACAATGTCAACTGGTACAACGACACAGACAGACACGCGAACGCGACGACGATTCCTCAAGACGACCGGTGCGGTCGCCGGCGGTGCGGCGCTGGCGGGCTGTTCGGGCGGGGGCGGTGGCGGCGGGAGTGAGAACGGCTCCAGTGGGACTGGCTCCGCGGGGAACGGCTCCGGCAACCAGAACGCCAGCAGCGGGCAGTCCGGCGGCAAGAACGCGAACGACCGCCTCGACCTCGTCAACTCGACGGTCTCGTCGTTCGACCCGATCGCGGCCTCGGACACCGCCTCGGGCGAAGTCACGACGCAGCTGTTCGACGGCCTGATGACGTACCCGGACGGGGCGGTGCCGGTCACCGAACTCATCGCCTCGGACTACGAGGTTTCCGAGGACTACACGACCTACACCTTCTCGCTCAAAGAGGGCGTGAAGTTCCACAACGGAAACGAGGTGACGGCGAACGATTTCGTCTACAGCTACGAACGGCTGGCGGGGTCGCCGAACTCACAGGCGGTCGCGGACATCCTCGACTCGGTCGGTATCGTCCACGAGACCGACGGCGACGACGCCTACAAGCCGAAGACGCTCGCCACGGAGGCGGTCGACAAGTATACGTTCCGCTTCGAGATCGAACAGCCCTTTCACGCCGCGTTGCAGGTGCTCTCGAACAACCAGTTCGCGGCGGTCCCCGAGGGCATCGTCGGCGACGTCGAGGGCTATGAGGGACGGATGAAACAGGGGAAATTCGCCAACGATCCGATCGGTGCCGGGCCGTTCCGGTTCGGCAACTATCAGTCGGGCACCAGCGTCAGTGTCGAACGCTTCGACGACTATCACGGGAAGGGGCCACAGATTGCGGGCGTCCGCTGGCAGCTCATCGAGGATTCGAGCGCCATCTATAACTACGTGATGGAGCGCAACGCCGACGTCTTCAACATCCCGACCGCCCAGTACAAACAGGACAGGGCGAGCATCGAGCGCACCGACGAGAAAGGTCGGCGGTTCGGGACGTACGGCCCGCTGCGCAACGGGGCGACGGTGAACTACCTCGAAGTCCCCTCACTATCGGTCTTCTATATCGGGTTCAACGTGCCGAACGTCCCCACACCGGTTCGGAAGGCCACGGCGTACGCGCTCAATCAGGCCACCGTCGTCGACCAAGTGTTCAAGGGTCGTGGGCTGCCGGCCTACCACTACACGATCCCGAGCATCTACCCCGGTGGGCCGGATGCCTACGAGAAACACGCCAAACAGAACTACCCCTACGGGTACAACGAGACACAGCTCGACAAGGCGCGGCAGGTGATGGAGAAGGCCGGCTACGGCCCGAACAACAAATTCACGCTCGGATTGACCATCTATCAGTCCGAGACGTGGCTCGAAACCGCACGGCTGCTGCGCGACCAGCTCGCGAGCGCCCACATCGAGATGCAGATACAGCAGACGCCCTTTTCCTCGCTGCTCGAACAGGTCCAGAAAGGTAGCGTCGATGCGTT